>CALGAG010000224.1 GCA_937951995.1 uncultured Bacillota bacterium | reverse complement strand
TCTTAATAAACCCTTAAGGAACATGGACTTCAAAATCAGTCCGTATATACAAAAATAAGGGACCCACTTTTTAAGGAGGGTCCCTCTACTATTCCTTGCTTCTCAGTTCTTTACGATTATCATTAAGCAGCTGAATCAATTCTTTGAAATTTTCTTGTGCTTCATAGAGCAACTCGTCAGCATACTCCAAGGCGCCGTTTCTTATTTCCTCAGAACTCAGCTCAGCTCTCCTTACTATTTCCTCTGCTCTCTGGTTTGCCTGTTTGATTACCTCTTCCCTGTCTATTAGCTCCTCTAGTCTAGTCTCAGCTTCACTTATCATAGCAGTTGAGGTTTTTTGGGCCTCATCGATTATCCTTTGTCTTTCTTCCTTGATCCACGCAGCCTGCTTTATTTCATCAGGAAGCTTGATTCTTATTTCTTTTATGATGTCAAGCAATTCATCCCTGTCAATCATTACCTTCCCTGTTAATGGTACTCCAGTTCCTGCTTCTACAATATCCTCAACCTCATCAATCAAGTTCAACAAATCCATTAACGAGTCCCCCTTTTGTATTTTTCTCTCAATGCCTCTTCCACAACTTTTGGTACAAAACAAGATATCTCACCGTTAAATGATGCGATTTCCTTAACAAGTGATGAGCTTAAATACGATACTCCCGTTGATGAAACCATAAAAAGTGTCTCTAGGTCGGGGTAGGTTTTTCTATTGATAAGGGCCAATTGCATTTCATACTCATAGTCTGATACTGCCCTAAGTCCCCTGATTATTGTACTGCAACCCTTCTTTTTTGAGTATTCTGTAAGCAAACCAGTAAAAGAATCTATTTCTATGTTGTCAAGATCCTTTGTGGATTCCCTTAAAAGGAAAATTCGCTCTTCAACGGTGAAAACACTGGTCTTCCTGGTATTGTTCAGCACAGAAATTATCACCTTGTCAAATCGTTCAGAACATCTTTGGATGATGTCAAGATGACCATTTGTTACTGGATCAAAGCTGCCTGGATAAATCACTCTCATATTGTCACTCTCCTATTTCTGTAGTAGGTCATTTCCTTACTACCATAGCTTCTGTTGTCAAATATTTCCAAGTTACCAAAATCGTTATTTAACAACATGGACTTGTCATGTTCAACTATTATCAGTCCATCCTCATTTAATATCCCTCTATCAGCAATTAACTGAAGTATCTTGTGAAACATCTCCACATCAGCATAAGGTGGATCAATATAAATGTAATCAAAAGCAATTTCGCCTGGTTTGAATTGTTTTATTACACCCCTTGAATCTCCCTTTATCACTTCAGCATTCTCCATCAACTTCGTGTGTTCAAGGTTTTTTTTGATGGTCCTTATGGAATCCGGGTTTTTATCTATGAAATACGCTTTTTTTGACCCTCTGCTTAAGAACTCAATCCCAATTCCCCCACTGCCTGCGAAAAGGTCCAGTACAATTGAATCCTTAATTATGGGAGATAATATGTTAAACAGCGATTCCTTGACCCTGTCTTCTGTAGGTCTTACAGCATCCCCTTTGGGAGCTATTAACCTATGACCCTTCCTGCTACCGGATATTACTCGCACTACCAATCACCTACTTTTGCTAACATTTTATCACAGATTTTACCATATTAAAACCTAATTGAATATAATTTCATCCGTTCCATTATAAAACAGGTTGTCCAGACTTCCTTTAATTTTCATAAACTCTTCCCCTCTATCCCAATCTTCATGAGAAATCATACTGATTGCTTCTTTTTGAGCTGCTTTCAATATTTCTATGTCTCTTATGAGGTTTGCTATTCTAAGCTCAGGAATTCCATGCTGTCTAGTCCCAAAAAATTCACCTGGTCCCCTTAATTCCAAGTCCTTCTCGGATATTTTAAAGCCGTCATTGGTCGACTGCATAATTCTCATTCGTTCCCTGCTCAATTTTGAAGAGCTGTTGTTAACAAGTATACAGTGTGACTGGTATTCACCCCTACCTACTCTTCCCCTAAGCTGGTGAAGTTGGGCAAGACCAAATCTTTCAGCATTCATAATGAGCATGATGCTGGCATTTGGAACATTGACACCAACTTCAATCACTGTGGTGGAAATTATAATGTCTATATTGCCTTCCTTAAAGTCCATCATAATGGAGTCCTTATCCTTCTGGTTCATCCTTCCATGGAGAAGGGAAACCCTCTGATCACTAAAGACCCCATCCTTTAGTTTTTCGTATAGGTCTTCGGCGGAAACAGCATTTATCTTTTCAGATTCTTCGATCAGGGGACAAACTATGTATGCCTGTCTTCCTTCTTTAATCTGAGATATGATGAAGTTGTAGATCCGTCCTTCCAATGAACTATCCACTGCATAGGTTTTTATTTGTTGTCTGCCAGGTGGTAATTCATCAATTATTGATATGTCCAGATCTCCATAAAGTATCAAGGCCAAGGTTCTGGGAATTGGTGTGGCAGTCATAACAATAACATCCGGAGACAAGCCCTTGTCAGATAGGGACAGTCTTTGTCTCACTCCAAAACGATGTTGTTCATCAGTGATTGCCAGGCCTAATCTGTTAAAGGTCACATCCGTCTGGATCAAAGCATGTGTCCCTACAATAATATCGATTTCCCCTTCTTTAAGACTTGTTAGGACGGCTTCTTTTTCCTTCCTGGATTGGTTCCCCGAAATAAAGGCAACCCTTACATCCAGTCCACTGAAAGCATCCACAAGGGTTTCGTAATGCTGTGTGGCCAAAATCTCCGTGGGTGCCATCATAGTAGCCTGGTAGCCGTTTAAAACCGCATTATACATGGCAATTATCCCCACAATTGTTTTACCTGACCCAACATCCCCTTGGACAAGCCTGTTCATTTGTTTGTTTGCACCCATATCTTTTAGAATTTCCTCCAGGACCCTATTTTGAGCGCCTGTTAGCCTAAACTCCAGTTGATCTATAAAGGATTCCAAAAGTCTATGTCTTGGCATCCTGATACTGAGTGTGTTCTGGGAGCTCTCCCTATTCAATCTCAATAGGCCCAGCTGCAATAGCAATAATTCTTCAAAAGCAAGTTGGTTCCTTGCCTTGATCATTGATTCCGGACTATCTGGAAAGTGGAGCTGAAAAATTGCATCACTTTTCTTTGAAAATCCATATTTCAAAGAAATTCTCTCTGGTAGTAGGTCTTCAACATTTTCCAAATAATTATCAAGAGCAAATTTGGTGATTTTCAACATATCCTTGTTTGTGATTCCATCTGTAAGGCCATATATAGGTGTGATCCCCTGGTTTAGACTCTTTCCATCCCAAGGGATAAACTCAGGATTTTGAATTTGAAGCCCGTAGGAATCCCTTTTTAGCTTGCCATATACAATATATTCCCTACCAGGAATCAGCTTTTCCCGCAGGTAGTCCTGGTTAAACCATATAAGTTGAGCTTCCTTTGAGCTATCCCTAACCTGGACCTTAAGTATTGTCAAACCTCTCCTTGGTCGTGTTACAAGAGGATTAGAGCTTACTGTCACCCTGTAAAGGCCTTTTTCGTTATACTTGCCGGAAGCCAACAAGGAAATATTTCTTCTGTCCTCATAGTCCTTGGGCAGATAATAAAGTACATCCTCAACGCTTTCCAACCCTAGTCTTTTAAGCCTGTATGCTTTTTTGGGACCTACACCCTTTATGTATTGAACTGAAGTACTTAACTTGGACACAAATACACCCCCGATAGCTTCATTATTACCAATTAAGATACTCATGTAGGGAAATCCATGATCAAAAAAGTTGAAATTCCCCGTTAGCATCAAAAAAGAAGCCCTGCCACATGGCAGGGTTATTCAATGGCAAATAGATAGTAGTAAAGTGGCTGTCCACCGAATACAACCTCAATATCCAGGTCACTAAATTTTTCTCCAAGAACATCAGCAAGGTCATTTGCTTGTTCCAAACTTGTATCACTTCCGTACATTATGGTAATTATTGAGGAATCCTCATCAACCAATTTTTCAACCAGTTGCAGGGAGACCTTGTTTATGTCATTACCTGCAGCAAGTATATCCTTGTCAGAAAGCCCAATGATATCATTTTTCCTGATATCTGTTCCATTGAATTCAGTGTCCCTTACTGCAAATGTTACCTGCCCGGTTTTTACTTCCCCGATTGCTGCAGACATGTTTTCCAGATTGGATTCCAGGTCTTCATCCACATCCAGAACCAGTAAAGCTGCAATACCCTGTGGGATTGATTTTGTTGGGACCACACTGATACTACGGTCACTTAGGTGCTTTGTTTGCTCTGCCGCCAATATAATATTGCTGTTGTTTGGGAGTATTATCACATGTTCTCCCTTAGTCCTGTCCACTGCTGATAATATATCCTCCGTACTGGGATTCATTGTCTGCCCGCCGGAAACTATTATATCAACATTCATGTCTTTAAAAAGTTCGTCTATCCCTTCACCTATTGATATGGCAATGATGGAATACTTCTTCTCTTCCTGACTCTCCATCTTCTCCTCTGTGTCATTCAATCTCAATAGCTCGTCCTTTAAGAGGACCTCTTCATGCTGATACCTCATATTGTCAATCTTAATATCGCTGAGCTCACCAAGCTTCAATGCCTTTTCAAGAACATCACCAGGATTGTTGGTATGGATATGAACCTTGATTAGACCTTCACCACCAACTACCAGCAAGGAATCCCCATTTGCAACAATCTGTTCCCTAAATTCTTCAACGTCTCCATAGTTTGTATTTATCATAAATTCAGTACAATAACCGAATTCAATATCATCAGTATCTATGTGTTCCCGCTTCCTTTTCTTGACTTCAACCTCTACCACCTGGGATTTTTCCGGTGCGACCAGAGATCTTTTTTCGTCAGAAATTGCCTCAAGAGCTCCCTCAAGCAAATACAACAAGCCTTTACCGCCTGCATCAACCACTCCCGCCTGCTTTAGTACCGGTAGCATCTCCGGAGTTCTCTTTAAGACTTCATTACCATGTTCTATGATTTCTTCAAGAAAGGTTACCATATCATCTCTGCCATCGCAGATTGACATTGCCTTCTCACCGCATTCTCTTGCAACGGTTAAAATTGTTCCTTCGGTTGGCTTCATTACTGCTTTGTATGCAGTATCAGCCGCCTTTTTCAAACCCAATGCAAATGTTGGGATGTCTATCTCCGCCTTTTCTTCAAGACCAGAAGCAAAGCCTCTGAAAAGCTGTGATAGTATGACACCAGAGTTTCCCCTGGCTCCCATTAAAGAACCCTGACTGGCGGCCTGTGCCACCTTATGGGCATCGTTCTCCTCTACACCAAGCCCCTGCTTCAAGGCGGATTTCATTGTCAGCAGCATATTTGTTCCTGTATCACCATCAGGTACAGGGAAAACATTAAGTGAATTCACCTCATCCTTATTGGCTTCAAGTTTTATTGCCGCACTTTCCAAGATAACCTTTAACTTATATCCATCAATTGTCCTAGTATTCATCATTGACCTCCTAATTACTTGTCGACTCGGATTCCCTGGACAAATACATTAACCTTGTCCACCTTCAATCCGGTGAAGTTCTCTATATTGAATTTAACCCTGTCAATTATGTTCTTGCAAACCACAGAGATTTTAACTCCAAACTCCAATATAACGTACATATCTATTGTAATAAGGTTGTCCTTGATATATACTTTAATCCCCTTAGTCAGTGAGTCTGATTTCAATAGTTCAAAGAAACCATCCTTTGCATCCTTTGAAGCCATGCCTACAATTCCGTAGCTTTCCATTGCTGATATTCCAGCTAGAGATGCAAACACGTTATCATTTATATTCAGATCACCAAATTCAGTCTTTGTTTTGACTGGCATAACCATTCCTCCCCATGTTTTACTCTTATCCATATTATTTTACATGATTAAGTCTGATTGTTCAACTAAAACAAGAAGATTTCATAATATTAGGTTGCAATTCTATAATCTCTTGTGTTAAAATATAATATGTTGCGGAGAATGAATATTAAAACATTTTACCTGTTAGGAATTAAGGAGGTGTTTTCATGTCTAAGAAATGTGAAATTTGCGGAAAAAGTAAGGTATTTGGAAATAAGGTGACCTTCTCAAATAAAAAGAGTTCAAGAACATGGGCTCCAAATATAAGAAGAGTAAAGGCAGTTGTAAATGGATCAACCAAGAGAATCAACGTATGCACAAGATGCTTGAGATCTGGTTATGTTCAAAGAGCCATTTAATCCATACTTACAAGAGTAAAAGCTTATTATGAGACGATCATAATAAGCTTTTTTCTTGTTGTAGACTTAATCTTTGGACTTGACCAGAAAACCTTCTCCTTTGTGAACAATTATCCTTCCCTCATTATCCTCCAGATAATTGCTGATCCCCAAACTTGAACCATACTCAATAAGCTCATTTTCCAGAGGATAGTGAAAGCCCTCCAGGCTCACTGTGATCCCATCAGGCCCTATAGGAAGTATTGAATAGTAATAACCCCTCTCCTTATAAAGAAGCCTTTCTTGGGTGAGATAGGAAATCTCATTGTTGTCATCAATTATTCTGATACTTATTCCCTTCTGGTGGAATGACCTCAAAAGGTATATGTTTGAAATGGTATGATCCATCCTGCTTCCCATTGCCCCCACAAGAGTGATCTGGGAGCAGCCTTTAAGGGCTAGAAAGTCAATTGCAAGCTCAGTGTCCGTCTTGTCCTTCTCTACAGGGAATCTAATGATCTCCATGGAGGAACCAGGGGCATCCAGTATGCTGGTGTCAGTGAGTGAGTCAAAATCACCTATCAAATAATCAATCCTACATGCCCCTTCTTTGAGATTATATATTCCACTGTCAGCTGCCACAACTATATCAGCCTCTTTGCAAAGACCAATCAAAAGTTCCCTTTTTATGCCTCTTCCTCCTGCTGCTACCAATCCCTTCATAAAACCATCCTTATCTTATAAACTTCTGTATTGGTTTCCATACTATGACCATGACAATCAATGAAATTATCAACTCTGGTATAAGGTAGCTTGCATTATAGAGGATTGAGTAAATCCATGGATTCTGGTCTCCAGCATATTCAGCAAAAAACACAACTCCGGACAATACGTGAAATACCAATCTTCCTGCAATTGCCAATGCCACTCCAAGCATCACAGATCCATATCCTGACTTGCCTTTATGCTTTGCTAGAACATAGGCAATTCCTGCCAAGCCCAATGAACCAAAGGCCATGGGATAATCAAAAAGCAGCTGCAATGGATGAACGAAAAATGGCTTAAGTATGAAGTCCAAAATACCATAGGTCGCTCCAACTGCCAGTCCAGGACCTAGACCCCATCTAATGGCAAAAATCATTATTGGTATCATGCTACCTGCTGTAACGCTCCCACCATAGGGGGCCTGGTAAATCCGCACATAGCTCAGCAATGCAGATAATGCAATCATCATGCCACCCTCGGTCAACATCAAAACTTTACTTCTTTTCTGTTCCATATTATATTAAACCTCCTTTAATGGTTGAATATAACAGCAAAAGATGGTACAAAAAAACTCATTGCTTGGAGCAATGAGTATAATTTCTATACACACTTGCCTCCGCTAGAATTACCTAGTTCAGGTCTTAAGGGTCGAGATACTTGATCTCTCTCAGCTAAAGCTCCCCCAGTGCTGTAAATATTCTTTTGTCATATATAGAATAACACATTGATTTGAAATTCTCAATAATTATGTGCATATTCTGATAAATTTAGGCAATTATATTCTTAAAATCCTCTACTCTTTTAGAAACATCCAGGGCGCTGAAGATTCCAGATCCAACTACAATCATATCAGCTCCTGCATCTATGATTTCCTTGGCATTGTCAAGCTTGATACCACCATCTACTTCAAGTATTATATCTCTACCTGACTCTGATATCAATCTTCTAAGTTTCCTGATCTTATCAGTCATTGCCGGGATGTAGCTCTGCCCTCCAAAGCCGGGATTGACGGACATTACCAGTATCAGGTCAATATCATCCATTATGTGGTCCAATACATTCAAGGGTGTGGAAGGGTTCAGTGAAACGCCTGCCCTAATTCCTCTTTCCTTAATGGACTGAAGGGTTCTATGGAGATGTATGGTGGCTTCGGGATGGACTGTTATGATATCTGAGCCTGCATCAGCGAAATCACCAATAAACCTTTCTGGTCTGTCCACCATCAAATGAACGTCAAACGGCAACCTTGTAGTATCACGTATCTTCTTGATAACTGGGGCTCCAAAGGTAATGTTTGGTACATAACTACCATCCATGACATCCAGATGTACATAGTCTGCCCCGCCTTTCTCAATCTGAGCAATTTCTTCTCCAAGCTTTGAAAAATCTGCTGAAAGCAGTGAAGGTGCCAACTTTGCCATACTAGTATCTCCTCTTTCTTTTCTTAATTTCTTCTATCATCATCAAATAATTTTTGTGCCTTTCAGAGCTAATGATGTTTGATTCAACAGCTTCCTTAACTGCACATCCTGGCTCGTTCACATGTATGCAGCTGGAAAACTTGCATCGACCATTGTATTGCTCAATATCTTTGTAATAGAACCTAAGCTGGCCTTCATCCTCAACAAAGTCAAGATTAAGTGAACTGAAGCCAGGACTATCCAAAACGAATGAATTTTTGTTCAACCTTAAAAGTTCAACATGCCTGGTCGTATGCTTACCCCTTGATGTTTTCAAGCTTATCTTCCCTATTTCCAAATCATAGTTGGAATTTATTGAATTCAGCAGTGATGACTTCCCTACACCGGATGGTCCGGCAAAAACACTTATGTGATCCTCCATGAAGTCCTTTAGTTCCTCAAGACCCTGCTTTTGTTTAACGCTGGTCAGGATGGTGTCGTATCCAGCTCCCTTGTATATTTCCCCCATCTGTTTTGCACCATCGGGGTCTAGCTCGCATTTGTTGATGCATATTAATACTTCCAATTCCTGTTCCTCAGCCATAACAAGCATCCTATCCAAAAGCCATGTGTTCAACTCTGGATCCTTGATGCTTGATACAATAACTGCTTGTGTCACATTGGCAACCGGTGGTCTCAAAAGAACCGATTCCCTTTCAAATATCTCCTCAACATAACCATTGTTGTCTTCTTCGCTTATTCTAATCCTAACCCTATCTCCAACAAGTGGGGTTATGTTTGTTTCTCTGAAAATACCCCTTGCCCTGCATTGAACCACACCATTTTCGGTCTGGACATAATAGAATCCGCCAATACCTTTTATGATAGTTCCTTCAATCATAATTAACCCTCTTTTACTCTTGTGAACTGATATATCCCATCATAATAGACCTCAAATTGAGCTCCGGGCAACCCTGTTACAGTAACCTGGAATGATCCGTCACTCGCCTTGTGTGTAGACGAATAGACCATGGTGGGATCACCGCCCTGTTTTCTGAAAATGGTAACTTCTGTTTCCTCTCTATCCGTGAAAGGTGTCAATGTGAATGTAAAGTTGCTTTCCTCTCCAACAGGAGGCTGGTCATTACCTGGATCCTGTGGTTCGTCTCCAGGAACTGGATCTGGCTCTGGTTCAGCGTTTGGTTCTGGCCCTGATGAAACATACAGGTCTACAGCAGTTTTTGTCTCCAAACTTGTTCCAGCTTCATATGATTGCCATGTAACCTGATTGGCGGGTATATCATTGTTTGGCTCGTAGATTACTTCTCCGACAACCAGATCCAAAGCTACTATATCATTCATTGCCTGACTTATCTGAGTTCCAATCAATTGAATCATAACCACTTCTCTAACTTCCTCACCCTTGCTGACCACCAAGTCAATCCTGGTGTTGGGCTCCACGTCCGTAAATGATTCTATGCTTTGCTCCATTACAACATCTAGTGGTACGGTATCTGAAAAGTCGTACTCAACATTCATCCTTAATCCAGCTTCCTTGAGTATTGCCTCCGCTTCAGTAAGTGTACGATTTACAAGGAGTGGCACGGACACAAGATCAGAACCTAGGCTCAATGTTACTGAAACCGGATAGCCTGGTCTTATTCTGACCCCCTCATCAACATTCTGCAAGACAATTCTTCCAGCCTCAAACTCAGAGCTTGGTACACTATCAACAACATTTATCTGGAAACCTTCCTCCCTGGCGACGGTTTCCGCCTCTTCCTGTGTCATTCCGATCAATGATGGCATCAGGATATCATTAGTTGCAGAGATATTGTCCCTAAGTTTCATGTAGCCAGCAAAAATACCAGTAGCCAATATGAAGGCTGCTAAAATCGCAGCTGTTACAATTAATGCCTTGTTCTTGTCCTTTTTCTTTTTCCTGCTTCTATCCACTCTTTGGCTTTTAGATGAATCCATGTCTGAACCAACCGCTGGAATCACCCTAGTCATTTCGCTGGTCTCTTCCATGGTCCTGTTTTCAGGTACCGCTCTGGTTTCAATGTATGCTCTTAAGTCCCCCAACAGTTCATCAGCGCTTTGATATCTGTCACTTTGTCTTTTCATTACACATTTCATGATTATGTCATTAATTTCCTTTGGGATATCTGCTGAAGCATCCGCAGGAGGAACTATTTCCTCTTGTACATGCTTAAGTGCTACACCAATTGGAGTATCACCGTTAAAAGGTACTTTCCCTGTCATCATCTCATACATTACAATACCCAAAGAATAGATATCTGATTTTTCGTCAGTATATCCACCTCTTGCCTGCTCAGGTGAAAAATAGTGCACTGATCCCAGAACACTTGAGGTAGTGGTTATTGTTGAAGATGTTACAGCTCTAGCGATACCAAAGTCGGTGACCTTGACCCTGTTGTCCTCAGTTATCATAATATTGTGGGGCTTGATATCCCTATGGATTATGTGATTCTTGTGTGCATTTGATAAGGCTTCGGCTATTTGTGAAGCATATAGTAGGGCCTGATCTACATTTAGCTTGCCACTATCTACTATAACCTCTTTTAAAGTCTTTCCCTTGATGTACTCCATCACTATATAGTGGATCTTTTTATCATCTTGTTCTTCCGATCCCACATCATAAATATTCAGTATGTTGGGATGGGAAAGACTTGCTGCCGCTTGGGATTCCCTTCTGAATTTCCTTATGAAATCCTCATCATCTGTGAATTCTTCCTTTAAAATTTTAATGGCAACAAATCTATCCAGCAAATGACATTTGGCTTTGTATACATAAGCCATGCCACCACTGCCGATCTGTTCAATTATTTCATATCTATTTCCAAGTTTTTTACCTATCATCATCTTCACCTCAGTTAAAATCTTATTCCCAAAACAGTAATATTATCGCTGCCGCCCCTGGACTTTGCTCCTTCAATTGCCTTTTCACAAGCTCTTTGGATATCTGTCTCACTTATAAACATCTCCTTAAGTTCATCCTCAGGTACCATGTTTGTAAGCCCATCGCTACATAATATCACAGTATCACCTTTTTGGATATCCACAGTTAGAATATCAACCTCTATCTCACCGCTTGTTCCTACAGCTCTTGTAATTACATTCCTTTGGGGATGAGATTTTGCCTCCATCACAGATATCTTGCCTTCAACTAGCAGTTGCTGAACCAATGAATGGTCCTGAGTCAATTGAGATATACCATTTGACCTTATTAGATAGGCCCTGCTATCTCCTACATGACCGACAACAAACTTATCATCACAAACATAACCCATGGTCAAGGTTGTACCCATACCCTTGCAGCCATCAATTTCCCTTGCATAGTTGTATATATGCCTGTTGGCATACTCAACACTTTTCACTAGGGATTTTTTTATTCTTCTGACAGACGTAAGGTCCGTGCTATTTTCCACCATCCATTCCCTAATCTTCTCAATGGCCATGACACTGGCGATTTCTCCAGCATTATGTCCGCCCATACCATCTGCTACCATGAACAAAGGCATACAGGAATTTTCAGGTGTGTAAAGACTATCTTGATTGATTTCACGTACCAGCCCTATATCACTGGATGCTCCAAACTTCACGATATCACCTCGTTATTATTTTTCTTCCAGTACACTACGTCTTAGCTGGCCACAGGATGCACTTATGTCAGCACCCATTTCTCGCCTAACTGTAGTTGCGACTCCCAGCTTTTTAAGCATGGACTGGAATTTCAACACATGGTTTTTGTCTGGTCTCCCTTCGCTGTATTCCCTGATCGGGTTTAATGGTATCAGGTTTACATGAGCCAGCATGCCCTTCAATAATTTTGCAATCTCCCTAGCTTCCTCTTCGCCATCATTAGTCCCCTTAATCAGGGTATATTCAAATGTAATTCTCCTGTTGGTCGTATCTGAATAATGTCTTAAGGCTTCCATTAGGTCCTTAAGCTGATACTTTTTGGCAATAGGCATTATTTCAGCTCTTTTCTCGTCAAATGGAGAATGTAATGAGATGGATAAAGTTATTGGAATATTCTCCTGCGCAAGCTTATAGATTCCAGGTACTATTCCACATGTAGATAGGGTTATGCTTCTCAAGCTGATATTTCTTCCTAATTTACTGTTTATTATATCAAAAAAGTCCACTACATTGTCATAATTGTCCAAAGGTTCACCGCTACCCATCAAGACGATATTGGAAATCCTCACGCCCAGGTCTTTTTCAGCTTCGTATATTTGGTTTGCCATTTCAGCAGCTGTAAGATTCCTTACCAGTCCTTCCTTTGTTGAGGCACAGAAACTGCAACCCATTTTGCACCCCACTTGTGTTGAAATACACTGGGAATATCCATGGGAATAGCTCATAACAACACTTTCAATGATGTTCCCATCAGGAAGTAAAAACAAATACTTTACGGTTCCATCGGTCTCTGATTTGAATTTGTGAAGTACCTTCATCCTATTTACAGTGTAGCTGCCGCTTAAGTCTTCCCTCAGTTTTAGGGGTATTTGGTCAATTTCCAATATATCAAGCCCATCCTGCTGGTGGAAAAATCGAAATATCTGTTCTGCTCTGAATCCCTTTTCTCCAAATTCTAGGACTATTTCCTTTAACTTGCTGTGAGTCATACTGTTTAATTCCATACTTTTCAACTCTCCGTTCATATTATACCATGATTTCCTGGAATAGCCCCATAATAATCTGGTATCTACTCTCTTACCATATTTGCTATAAAAAATCCATCGGTCCCATGTATGTGAGGATATAGTTCAATGTATCCCGACTCCTGTGTCTCACTAATGATCTTTCCATGGGGTAGTTCTATGGCTTTTAGCTTAAATTGTGAATTTCTCTCCAAAAATTTTCTAACCTGATTAAGATTTTCCTCAATATTCAAGGTACAAGTACTGTATATAAGCTTTCCACCTGATTTTACATAGCCACTGGATACATTAAGAATACTTGACTGGATATCTATCAATGATTCTACATCTTCAGATTTCCTGTTGAATTTAATGTCAGGCTTCCTTCTAAGCAATCCAAATCCGGAGCAGGGAGCATCAACAATACAAATATCAACCATGTCCTTCAAAGATTCATCAAACTCAGTGGCGTCGTGAACCTGGCCATTAATTATTTCAATGCCAAGTCTTTCTGCATTCTCCATAACCAGATTGATTTTTTGAGCATACAAGTCTCTAGCAATCACCCTACCTCTATTGTTCATTCTCTGAGCAATATGCGTGGCTTTTCCTCCAGGTGCGCTGCAGACATCAAGAACCGTGTTACCTTCAATCGGTCCAGCAATTTCTGTGACCATCATACTGCTTTCATCCTGAATTGTAAATAAACCGTCTTTGAATTCTTTAGTTTCTGTAATATTCTCAGGATTTACTACCCTTACACAGTCTTCAGATAGCTCACCTTTTATGAGCTCAAGATTATATTTTTTCAGCATACCCATTAGGTCTTCTCTGTCTGTTTTCAACGTGTTTACCCTAAGACTGAGCAATGGCCTTGAATTATTGGCCACAATCAGTTTTTTTGCAAATTCAAATCCGAATTGTTCAATCCAAAGTCTTACCAGGTAGTCAGGATGAGAATATCTAATGGCCAAATCATCGGCCGATGATGGTTCATCATTAGAGAAATGCTGTTCCCTTTCCCTCTCAATTCTTCTTAAAACTCCATTCACATACCCTACCGTTCCCTTGTGTCCGTACTTCTTCGCCAATTTAACAGCTTCATTAATTGAAGCATGAGCTGGTATCCTATCCATGAAGCCAATCTGATATACTCCCAGTCTTAATATCTGAAGAATCATGGGATGGATTTTTTTCATTTTTACACTGGACGCAGACCTAATGATCTTGTCAATGTACATCCTGTTTTCTACAACACCATATACCAGTTCTCTAAGAAGTCTTATATCTTCCTTGGAAAGTTCAGACTCAGAATACTGCTGAAGTAGTTTATTGGAAAATTTGCCTTCGTTATCAATTTCTGACAGCACTCTTATGGCTGCATCTCGTACACTAATCATTTAAACCCTCCAAAAAAAGGGGGATCAATCCCCCCTTTATCTCCTTCTTCCACTTATTGCCAATAATCTCAGCAGCTCAGCTAAGGCTACAATAGTAGCGGCAACATATGTCAATGCAGCTGCATTCAAGACCTTCCTGGCTGGTTTTATGCTCTGAGGTGGGATCATCCCATCCTCCAAGCTCAACATGGCCCTCTTGCTGGCGTTGAACTCTACAGGCAGTGTAACAATCTGAAACAAAACTGCAGCTAAAAATAATGCTATCCCAACGTCAATGAAGAAAGGACTGATTATAAAGCCCAGTATGATGAATACCCATACAAGTCTAGAACCAAAACTCGCTATTGGTGCTATGTTGTTCCTGAGTATCAATGGAAAATAACCCTCAGCATGTTGAATGGCATGTCCAACCTCATGAGCTGCTACACTTACAGAGGCTATACTGCTGCCACCATATACATTCTGTGATAGTCTAATCACTCTCTTGCCAGGGTCGTAGTGGTCGGATAGTGTTCCTCCTACCACCTCTATTGGTACATCCCTTAAGCCATTCCTGTCCAAAATGTTTCTTGCAACCTGTGCTCCAGTCATACCAGATTCACTGGGGACTTTAAGATACTGTGAAAAAGTTGACTTGACCTTCATTTGTGCATAACCAGCGAAAATGATTGCCGGCAATACAAAAATCATCCATGAACTTCCGTAAAATCCTGTATACATGAACATCCCTCTTCTCTAGAAAATATATCCCTTTTCAATCTCATTACCTAAAAGCAGTTCCTTGACAGACATGGATCTTTTCCCTGGAAACTGCAGCTCTTTAATTACTATAAATCCATCAGAGACTGCAACCCTTATACCCTCGGGATCAACGTCTATGATGGTTCCCAGGGTATATTCATGCTCTGATTCTTCCACTTCCACCCTGTGTATCTTTATCTTTTGTCCCTTGTATTCCGTAAATGCAGAAGGCCAGGGTTTCAAGGCCATTATTTTCTTGTATATCTCATTTGCAGTCTTCTTCCAGTCAATATTCCCAACACCCTTGTAGAGAACCGGTGCGTAGCTTGACTCTTCATGCTTTTGGGGTACAAACTCAGCCTTTCCTGACTCAATAAGCTCAATTGCCTCTACGACCATGCTTGCACCTAGACTGGAAAGCTTGTCGTGTATTATCTGAGAATCATCCTCCCAGTTAATTGGGATTTCTTCCTTCAGAATCATTGCACCCGTATCCAGACCTTCCTCCATGTTCATGATTGTAATGCCTGTTTTTTCCTCACCATTTGCAATAGCCCAGTTTATGGGAGCAGCTCCTCTGTACTTTGGTAGTAAAGAAGCATGTATATTAATACAGTTATACTTAGGCAGGTCGAGAATCCTTTTCTTAAGGATCTGACCATATGCTGCCACAACTATAAGATCTGGATTAAGAGCAGATAGTCTTTCAAATGACTCATCTGAATTGATATTTTCAGGCTGGAATACCTCTAGGCCAAGCTCAAGTGCCTTTTCCTTGACAGGGGTGGGCTGCAACTTCTTTCCCCTACCTCTTTTCTTGTCAATCTGGGTTACAACAAGGGGAATATCATACCCCTCTGAATGGATTCTTTCCAATGACTCTACTGCAAATTCTGGAGTACCCATATAGATTATCCTCATTATATCTCATCATCCTCTGCCAGGTTTTCGTGGACTTCCTTTGCCTTGTCTGTGTATAAAACACCATCAAGATGGTCGATCTCATGGCAGAAAACCCTTGCCAGATACCCTGATGGCTTCATTTTTACCTCTTGTCCCTTTTCATCCATAAAGGTGACTGTGATTGTTTCAGGCCTATCCACAGTGCCTGCCATGTCTGGAACTGACAGACAACCTTCCAGGCCTTCAACCAAACCTTCTTCCTCCTGGATTACCGGGTTGATGGCCTTAATGGGTTCCTCCCCCACATCGATTGTTATAACTCTCTTCAGAATGCCTACCTGTGGTGCTGCAAGACCAATCCCATTCTCATGTCTCATGGTTTCCACCATATCATCCAGGAGTTGAAGTATCCTATCATCGATTTCTGTCACCTCTCTGGATTTTTTCCTTAATATTGGATCCCCATCCAACCTAACTCTACGCAATGCCATTATAGTCCTCCTTGTTAACTCGTTTTACAGTATGCTGTTCGGATTTATGTCTATACTTGTTTTTACATCCTCTTTTATAAAATTACCCTTACCAGTAGTATATACCCTACGTATGATATTCCTTATATCTTTATGATTATTGTAACCAAATTTTAATAAAATCTGCCACCTGTAGTTATTGTTAATCTTCTCCATTGGTGCCGGGTTTGGGCCAAGAATATCAACTTCCCCTAAATCTGCTTCCCTAACCAGTTTAACTAGCATGGCTGATGATTTCTCCATTGACTCCTTCACATCCTGATGATTCTTTCCAAAAAGTGTAATAGTAGCGATTTCCCTGTAAGGAGGGTACCCAAACTCCTTTCTTAGCTCCAATTCATTTCGAAAGAACTCCTTGTAATCATTGTTCATGGCAGTAGTAATGCTGTAGTGATCAGGATTGTAGGTCTGTAGAATAACCTTTCCAGCCACATCACCCCTTCCGGCTCTACCCGAAACCTGTGTCACAAGCTGGAATGTTCTCTCAGGAGCCCTGAAGTCAGGAAGGTTTAAGGTCGTATCTGCTGCAATGATTCCAACAAGGGTAACAGAGGGAAAATCAAGCCCCTTTGAAATCATCTGGGTTCCAATCAATATGTCGATTTCCTTGTTTTTCATGGAATCAAGGGCCGTTTCATAGTCATCCCTGGTTTTGATGTTATCGCTGTCCATTCGTGATATCCTTGCATTTGGAAATGCTTTTTTCACTTCCTCTTCCACTCTTTCTGTCCCTATTCCAAAGCTTTTGAAGTAGTTGCTTCCACATGATGGGCAGGACC
>CALGAG010000223.1 GCA_937951995.1 uncultured Bacillota bacterium | reverse complement strand
ACTTGAGCCTCACATTGATGCAAGGACGATGGAGATCCATTACACCAAGCATCACCAGGGCTATGTAAACAACCTTAACAAGGCCATTGAAAATGAAAAAGGACTTCAAGATATGACTATCGAGGATTTGATGGCATCCCTTGACAAGGTGCCTGAGAGCATCAGAACTGCGGTCAGGAACAATGGTGGAGGCCACCTAAACCACAGCCTCTTCTGGGAGAGCATGTCAGCAAATGGCGGTGGGGAGCCTACAGGACGCCTGATGGAAATGATCAAGTCCGACATAGGAAGCTTTGAGGATTTCAAGGATGAATTCAAGAAGGCCGCCACAGGTAGATTTGGTAGTGGATGGGCATGGCTTGTGATGGATGGAGACAAGCTTAAAATAACATCTACACCTAACCAGGATAATCCGATTTCAGATGGACTAAAGCCAATACTTGGACTGGATGTCTGGGAGCATGCATACTATCTGAAATACCAGAACCTTAGAGGCGACTACATTGATGCATGGTTCAATGTGGTTGACTGGAAAAAGGTTGAGGAAAGGCTTTAATAAGAAACAATAGAGATACCAGCTCACAGGAGCTGGTATCTTTCATGTGTGGATAATTGATTGGATTGTGTGCAAATTGCTGCTGTGGTATAATGGGTAGATAAAATAACTTTATTGTAAATAGAAAGAGATGATTTTCATGAAAATAAACCCAGGACGAGTGCTTGCTGGACTGGGCCGAAAGGCAAAGGATTACTACAACAATCCAGAAAGACTAAAGGAGCTTTTAAGCACTGCAAATTTGGTAATCAGAGATAACGACCAGCTTTCAGGGGTAATTGATGACATCGGAAAGCTGATATCTCTTGTGAGGGACTATGGCAAAAAGGAGTACAGGATGGTTTCCAAGGGAACCATTATTACAGTTATAGCAGGACTAATTTACTTGGTCAATCCAGTTGATATTATTCCTGACTTCCTCCCTGGGGGTTTTTTGGACGATGCTGCAGTCATAGGGTATATATTGAGCACGCTTAGGGGAGAAATCGAAAAATATAGTGACTGGAAGAAAAACCAGTAGATTTTTGGAGGAAGAAATGAAAAAGGTTTTTATATGCTTAATGGTACTTATTATACTAGTACCGTCTATTTCAACGGGCCAGATAGCGAGACCAGGCTCGATTAAACAGTTTTCCGCAGAGCTGGTTGAAGAGGAAAACCCATTTTTTGTACTTAGATGGAAAGATGAGGAGGAAACAATATCACTTTACAACAATGAGGCCTACAGGGAAGACCTGTATGTTCAGGTTAACTTCTACGTTCGAAATGAAGACTCTGTCATAATGAGAGAGATGAATTTCAAATATATTGATCTGGCTAGGGAAGAGGGTGGATTTACAAGGATAGACCTGGACCTTTTAAGACTTGGAATTGTTGAAGAACCGGTAAATGTAATGTTCTCATCCTATAATTTCAGAGTCAGGATCGGACTTGCCCAAAGGGACATATTGGGAAGCTATACCTTGTTTGGCAGCTACAGCCCCACGGTTTCAAGCGGAAAGATCTACCCTTACAATTACGCTTCACCCTGGGCATTGCAGGAGCTGGACAAGGCATATGAATACAGCCTGATACCGGACTGTATAAGCAGCAATATGCGTGATGTTATAACGAGGGAAGAGTTTGCCCAGGTTATGGTTGCCTACTATGAAAGCAAGACAGGCCAGGAAATAGACCCAGTAGGACAGTATTTTGCAGATACTGACAACCAAGAGGTTCTTAAGGCAGCCGCCCTTGGCATAATAACGGGCTATGAGGATGGAACCTACAGACCGGATAATCCCATAACAAGACAGGATATAGCAGTGGTCATTGGCAGGACCCTTCAGAAGGTTGACCCCACCTTGAGTCTTTCCTATTCTCCCGTTGCCATAGAAAATGGTATAAGCGCCTACGCCTACGACAGCATGATGTTTCTAGTGCACAATGGGATTCTAAAGGGTGACGAGACCAACAACCTGAACCCTCTTGAGCATACCACAAGGGAGCAGGCGGTACTGCTTACAACAAGAGCATACGAGTATTTCCAGTAATCACCAGGTCTGCTATCGGGCAGGCCTTTGAATATGCCACATATATTGGATTGAATGAGAGGACATTAAATGTTTGAGCAAAATATTGGAGAGCTGGCTGCATTGGCCACTGCTTTCAGTTGGACCCTTGTTGGAATTTTCTTTGGGAAGGCCAGCGGTAGAATTGGAAGCCTTTCAGTAAACTTCATTAAGCTTGTTTTTGGATTTGCTTTCCTTACAGTAACTGCATTGATAACAAGGGGAGTGCCTTTTCCCACTGACGCCTCGTTACATAATTGGACTTGGCTCACTATATCAGGAATAATTGGTTTCTTTATTGGAGATTTTTTCATGCTGAAGGCATACATCGAAGTAGGTGTAAGGATATCACTCCTTATGATGGCCACCAGTCCACCTATGGCAGCTCTACTGGGATACTTCCTGCTAGGGGAGAAGCTGTCCCTTTCTGGTGTTATTGGAATGATGGTAACAATCATGGGAATAGTCATTGTTGTTATGAGCAGGGACAGGGGAGGCCAAGGTGTTAGGATGAAGTATTCGCCTAGAGGCCTTTTCTATGCCTTCATGGGCGCATTGGGACAGGCCACCGGGCTGATATTCAGCAAGGTGGGACTTTTGGACTACAACACATTTGCAGCAACTCAAATTAGGATTATAGCAGGATTTATAAGCTTTGTGGTGTTTGTGACCATAATGGGAAGATGGGGGGAGCTTAAGCTTGCCATAAAGGACAAGGAGGCAATAAAGTATACCCTCTATGGGTCATTCTTTGGACCCTTCCTCGGTGTAAGCATGTCCCTTGTTGCTCTTAGGTATACAACTGCTGGAATTGCTTCCACAATTACTTCAATCACTCCAATAACAATAATTCCATTTTCAATATTTCTATTCAAGGAGAAGGTCAAGCCCTCAGAGATATTCGGGGCCTTTGTTTCTGTTGCAGGTGTGGCAATCCTGCTCCTTTTGTAGCAAATAAAGAGGAGAGTTCATCAAGAACTCTCCTTAATTATTTTTTGGCTTGGTGGATTTTATACCCATTAGTCCTCCAAATATCCCAAGAAGTACTGAAAGGGATAGGGTGAAGACGACCAGGGTAGTCATGTGGTCTGTAAAGCCTGGCAGCACAATAAAGGGAAGGCTGCCTGACAGCTGACTGAATAGGTATCGGGTTGAGAAATATGTTAAAACAAGTGACAGCATCCCTGCCATCAAGGATGTGAGCATTCCGTTCACAAGAAAGGGCCTGTATATAAACCCATCTGGAGCTCCCAAGAGCTTAAGGGTACCTATTGAATCCCTGTTAAGATACACACCTTGCCTGATAAGGTGAGATGTTATGACAAGGGTTGCAATTGAAACAGAAAGCAGTATAAAGAAACCTATGAGTCTTATTATTCCCGAAATTTCCTGCAGTTTCTGGAGGACCTCCTTATTGTCCCTTACCAGTTCAACACCATCCAGGGAAGAGGCCTTTTCTGAAATCTCATCCACTGATTCTAGCTGTATTGCCACATCCAGATAGGGGCTGAAGGGGTTGTGGTCAAACAGGTCCACAATTCTCGATTCGCTGCCAAGTATTTGGGTCATCTCTTCCTTTGCAGTTTCCTCATCCACAGGTATTACATCTGTGACACCTGGTATTGAGAGAAGGTTTTCAATCAAATCGCCCATATTTGCATCTTCCGTGTAGTATATACTGATTTCAGCCTGGTCTTCAATCTGTGTGATCATGAAGTCAGATGAGATTCCAAGTGAAAAGACAAGTGCAAGGATAAAGAAAATGAAGGCCAGACTTATTACAGATAAAAGATTTGAAGAAATATCCCTCTTTACAAGGGTCTTCACTTCCTTAAGGTAGTAGCCCATATTGTTATGAAGAAGTTTCATGTGGCACCTCCTCAAGGGTCATTTTACCATCATCGACCTGTATGTGTATGCAACCCTTCTCATCATTTATCAGGTGGGTGGCATGTGTGGTTATTATAACCGTAGTCTCCGGTCCACGGAATGACTTTAGAAGCTCAAGTATAATCATGGAGTTCTTTTTATCCAGGTTGCCGGTAGGCTCATCCGCAATGATCAGCTTTGGATTCCTGGCAACGGACCTTGCTATTGCAACCCTTTGTCTTTCACCGTAGGAGAGGTTTTCAACAGAGGAATGTACCTTGTGGGATAGTCCAACCTTCTCCAGGGATTTAAGGGCCTTTTCATACATTGCCTCCTTTTTGATGGGGAGAAACCTCATACCAACAAGGACATTCTCATTGACTGTCCTTCCATCAAGAAGCTTGAAATCCTGAAATACCGGACCAATTTGCTGTCTTAGATTTCTAAGTTCCCTTTCTGAAATCTTGTTCATGGAGTTGCCAAGGAGGAACAGCTCGCCAGAAGTAGGTCTTTCCATACCCAGTAGGAGTTTGATGAAGCTGGTTTTTCCTGACCCGCTCTGCCCTGTTATATAGACGATTTTCCCAGGGGGAATACTTATGTTTACATCCTCCAGACCATAGGTACCATCCTTGTATCTGAGGCTTAGGTTTTTTGTAGTAATCATGATTGTCCTCCTTTAGAATAGAGATGGTCGGATTTGTAGGTCCATGTATCCATCCTGCAGTTCAATTGAACGTATGGTATTGTTTCCAAGTAGCTTCTCGAATTTAAGGTCAAGGTATCCAAAGTCGAATAGGTCCATAACTGCCGACCTTTCAAGGGCCAGGCCCATATACTCACCATCGGTTATCTCGAATCGAAGGGTTTTGTTATCCAGTATGACAAGATTTCCCCTGATGTTTAGATTAAGATCTGGCATCACAAGGCGTACATGATCCTCATAGAACAATAGCTCAGCAGGCGTAGGGTAATCCCGTTTGGACAATTCGTCATTCAGGACTTCATCAAAAATCCTTCCACTTATGCCAGTAAAGCTAATCCTGATATTAAGCATGGATTCAGGAAGCTGACCACTCTGGACTGTATCGGTTATTCCCTGAATGGTTTGCAGGAAAATTGGCTTGACCTGGTTCCATGAATCATTCAAATCAGTTAGGTAACCCTCATACCTTTCCTTTTCATCCTGCAGGGCCTGGAGGTTATCTTGGAGGTGCTGTATTGTGGCTGTTCTTTCTTCGATGGTTCTCTGAAGCTGTAGCCTCCGTTCCTGAATTTCACTTAGGGTCTGGTCCAGTTCTGCCTTGATGGCTATAAGACTTTCCTTTTCACCTTCCAGGGTCTCCAACAGGACATTTGTATTCCTGGAAAGGTCCCTGATACTGTTGATTCTTTTAATAAGGGATGACAGGCTGTCCGAGCTTAGGATCAGCTGGAGGTTTGACAGGGGACCCTTGCGCTGGTAGGAACGCAAGACTTCCTCCATAACATCCAGATTGCTTTCATAGGACTCTTCCAAAAGGATGATATCATCTTCGATATTGTCAATCTTTTGGGAGAGAGCTTCAATCTCCAATTCTGTCCGCTCCTGTACCACTTCAAGCTCCCGAACCTCCTGCTGGATAAGGAAGAGGGATTCAAGTATCTGGATCTCTTCGTCACTTAGTTGGGATATGGTAGAATTGATATCTCCCATGGACTGGTCTGGATTGACCAGCTGTCCAAAGGAATATGTAAATATTGTTACTAGCAGTAGTATCATTATAATTGCGGTTGATCTTTTCAAAAATTTCACCTCATATCCTTTATACATTTTTGTGACGATTATGTCAATGGATTTGGGCATGGATAAGGCCTGGCTTTAAAACCAGGCCTAAAACTTAATCCAGTGTATGGACGAAAAGTCCACTTCTTAGCTTAGGCTCAAACCATGTGGATTTAGGTGGCATTACCTCTCCGGCATCCGCAATGGCCATCAGGTCATCGATGCTGGTTGGGTACATGGAGAAAGCAATCCTCATGCCATTTATAACCCTTTCTTCAAGTTCTGCCAATCCTCTGATTCCACCAACAAAATCAATTCTTGAATCAACTCTAGGGTCCACTATTCCCAGTAGGGGGGTCAGAACGTTTTTCTGTAAGATTGATACATCAAGCCTGTCCACAGGTGAGTCCTCGTCAAAGGAGCCTTCCTTGGCCCTTAGTATATACCAATTGTCATCCAGGAACATTCCAAAACTATGCTTTTCTGTGGGTTTGTACTGACCTTCTCCAGTGTATTGTTCAACATCGAACTTTTCCTTCAGAAGCTCTATGAACTCCGCAGCTGAGTATTCGTTAAGATCTCTTACAACACGGTTGTAGTCCATAATATATAGGTCCTCATCCGGGAATAGAACGGATAGGAAAAAGTTGAACTCCTCAGTTCCATCGTAATCGGGTAATTGGTCTCTACGCTTTAGGCCAACCTTGACTGCTGAGGCTGTCCTGTGGTGACCATCGGCAATATAGAGGTAGTCCACTGATGCGAACAAGGCTACAAGCTTGTCTATGACAGACTTGTCATCAATCTTCCATATGGTATGTGTAATCTCATCATCTGATTGGAAGTCATAAATTGGATCCTTTTCATTCATCCAACCATTGATTAGGTCGCTTATCTCCTTTTTCTTCCTATAGGTAAGGAAAATGGGACCAGTGTTGGCATTTGTATAATCAACGTGGTTGATCCTATCCTCTTCCTTGTCTGCCCTTGTAAACTCATGTTTTTTGATTATATCGTTCAAATAGTCGTCTATGGAGGTAGTTCCCACAAGTCCTACCTGTGCTCTGCCCTTCATTATTTGTTTGTAGATGTAAAAACTATCCTCCTTGTCCTGGATAAAGACTCCATCCTTGATCATCTGATAGAGATTGTCTCTTGCCTTTTCATAGACCTTTACATCGTGTATATCAATATCCTCCGGAAGATCAACCTCGGACTTGTCAACATGGAGGAAGGAATAGGGG
>CALGAG010000222.1 GCA_937951995.1 uncultured Bacillota bacterium | reverse complement strand
TTCATCCACTAAGTTGGCACCTGTTTGGCTACACCGGTCACAGGTTTCTCCCTTGACATCCAGGTGTCTCCATTCAATTATTAATGTTTTCATTGTTGGCCTCCAATATGTATATATTGAACTTCTAAGAAACTAATACACCTGAATCAGGATTTTTACAACTTATTGGAATAATCAATCCAATTAAGTCCAATACCAATGCATATTCCTTGGAAATATTGTACAATAGGATAAGATGCAAGAAATTGACTAATTGACAAAGGATGATGGACATGAGGGAATTGTGGGAGATATTCGTCTCGTTTTTCAAGATGAGCTCAGTTACCTTTGGGGGAGGCTATGCCATGCTGCCAATCCTGCAAAGGGAAATTGTTGATGGCAAGAAATGGATGACAGAGGAAAGAATAATAGATTACTACGCAGTTAGCCAGGGGCTTCCTGGCATCATTGCTGTGAATGTTGCTATTTTCATAGGTAAGGAAAGGAAGGGAATAGCTGGAGGAATTGCCGGTGCCCTTGGAATAGTCGGTCCATGCCTGTTTATAATAACCTTTATTGCTGCATTTCTAAGCAACTTTCAAGATAATCCACTGGTAAGGAATGCTTTTGCGGGAATTGCCGTGTGCGTTTCAGCGCTTATATTAAATTCAGTAATCGGTCTATGGAAAAAGGGCGTTGTGGACAAGACTGGAATTGCAGTCTTTGCAATAGTATTCATCGGTATGATGGCTACTGGACTTTCACCAATAGTATTGATCGTAGCTTCAGCAATTTTTGGAATTGTTTCCAGAAAGATTGCAGGAGGTGGGATTAAATGATATTTGCAAAACTATTCTATGAGTTCTTAAAGATTGGATTTTTCACAATCGGAGGTGGAATGGCCACAATACCATTCCTTCAGGACCTGTCCGAATCAACCGGCTGGTTCTCCATAGCATTCATTGCGGACATGGTAGCCATATCAGAGTCAACACCGGGTCCCATAGGGATAAACATGGCCACCTATGTAGGTTACAATTTGGCAGGGATTCTTGGAGGAATCATAGCTACACTGGGACTTGTAATACCATCAGTAATTATCGTATTAGTTGTATCAGGCTATCTGGAAAGATTCAGGAAGAGCCCCCTTGTGGAATATGTATTTTATGGCTTGAGGCCTGCTGTGACTGGTCTTATTGCGGCAGCCGGAGTTGAAATAGTAAGAATAGCCGTGCTTGATAATGAGCTTTACAAGGCTACCAATAACCTTAGGGACCTTCTGGATTGGAGGAAGGCGCTATATTTTGTTATCATCTTTTACCTGATCAGAAGATTCAAAAGGCATCCGGTTGCATACATAGGTTTATCAGCAATTATAGGAATAGCATTTGGATTTGCCAATTAAATCGCCAAGGGATGAAGCCCTCCATTTGAGGGTTCCATCCCTTGCTTTGTATCCATGTAAGCAGCTGGAACTTATATTTATAATCAAATGTTCAAATTTACATAAATTTGAATGGTGTCAAATGGTTTTAAAGAGAATTAGCCGGGTATTTATCTTAATGACACAGTAAAGTGAAATTGATTTGTCAAATAACAAGATAAAAGGATCCTACCAAAAAATAATCAGGGTGATATGACCTGGATAAACACTGATTCAAGCATATGAAAACCTAGAAATGGAGGTAGCCATGAAAAAGAAATTAGTCATTGCATTGGTTGTTTTTACGGCTGTAGC
>CALGAG010000221.1 GCA_937951995.1 uncultured Bacillota bacterium | reverse complement strand
GACATGGAATCCTTTCCTCCTATTGCTGCTATTCCCAGCTCATCCTGTGCTGTATAGGCTCCAAGAAGTGCGCTGAATGGTTTCCCCCACTTAAGCGGGTCATTTTCCAGCTTCTCAAAGTACTCCTGCATGCTGAGCCTTGCCTTCCTGTAGTCTCCTCCCATTGCAACGAGCTTTGAAATTGCCTCAATTACCGAATAAACTCCGCCGTGATATGGACTCCACTGGCATATTTCAGGATCAAACCCAAAGGTCATAAGGCTTGCTGTTGTTGTGTCTCCCTGGAGAACTGGTATTTTTGCAGCCATACCTTCAATCGGGGTCAATCTATGTTTTCCTCCCTCAGGCATCAGTACCGTTGCAGCTCCAACCGTATTGTCAAACATTGCGTTCATACCCTTCTGGGAGCATACATTAAGGTCTGACAGGGTCCTTTCCATGCCTTCCTTGAAGGTCGGGAAGGCCTTTGCTGACTCTTCCTTGTCCAATGGAGATCCAAGAATAACATCTGCAAACTGTCTGGCCCCGTTTGTGTCGAGAAAGTCCCTCTTGATATCCAGTATACTCTTCCCTCTCCAGTTCATGATCAGTCTACCCGTATCTGTTATGTCCGCCACCTTTGTGACTTCAAGGTTCTCCTGGCGACCAAGCTCCTTGAATACTTCAAGATCCTTGGGGTCTATCACAACAGCCATCCTCTCCTGGGACTCAGATATTGCAAGCTCTGTCCCATCAAGCCCCTCATACTTCTTGGGAATGACATCAAGGTCAATTGTAATGCTATCTGCAAGCTCCCCTATTGCAACAGATACTCCACCTGCTCCGAAGTCGTTGCATTTCTTTATCAGTCTCGCGAGCTCTGGTTTTCTGAAGAGTCTCTGTATTTTTCTCTCCTCAGGTGCATTTCCCTTCTGTACCTCTGCTCCAGATGTTTCCAATGATTCCTCTGTGTGGGACTTGGATGATCCGGTTGCACCGCCTATGCCATCCCTTCCTGTCTTTCCTCCAACCAGCAGGACAATGTCTCCCGGCTTTGGTGCCATCCTGATTACATTAGATTTTGGGGCTGCTGCTATTACCGCTCCAACCTCCATCCTTTTGGCTATATATCCCTGGTGATAGATTTCAGTAACCTGCCCTGTGGCAAGTCCAATCTGGTTTCCATAGGAGCTGTAGCCTTTGGCTGCTTCCTTGGTTATTTTCCTCTGTGGAAGCTTTCCAGGGATTGTCTCTTCCATTGGGGTCCTTGGGTCTCCACTTCCTGTCACCCTCATTGCCTGATATACATAGCTTCTCCCAGAAAGAGGATCTCTGATTGCTCCTCCAAGACAGGTAGCAGCACCACCAAAGGGCTCTATCTCCGTTGGATGGTTGTGGGTCTCGTTCTTGAACATCAAGAGCCACTTTTCAATATTTCCGTCAACATCAACATCGATTTCAATGCTGCAGGCATTTATCTCATCTGAGATATCCAGGTTCTCCAGCATACCATCTTGCCTTGTTTCCCTTGCATTGATAGTTGCCAGGTCCATAAGGCTAACGGGCTTTCTTACTCCTGTCTTCTCCCTTGATTTGTGGTACCTGTCCAATGCATCCTGGAAGACCTGCTGGTATTTACCTTCCTGAATTTTGATATTCTGTATCTCAGTGAAGAAGGTCGTGTGTCGACAGTGGTCTGACCAATAGGTGTCAATAACCTTAAGCTCTGTGACAGATGGGTCTCTCTTTTCATCGTTTCTAAAGTAGTCCTGTATAAGTATTATGTCGTCAAAGTTCATGGCAAAGCCCATTTCAATCCTGAACTTCTCAAGGTCTTCATGGGAATAATCAATGAATCCATTGTGAATCTCCACATCTTCAGGTTCAACAGTTCGGTCCTCCAGGGTTATAGGAAGCTCCATGGATGCCTGTCTTGAATCTATGGGATTAATGAGATAATCCTTGATTTTCCTGAAGTTCTCATCACTTATGTTTCCAACCATTAAAAATACCTTGGCTGACTTTACCTTTGCCTCCATGTCCCCAAGGAGAATCTGAATGCACTGCTCAGCAGAATCCGCCCTTTGGTCGTACTGGCCTGGCAGGTATTCAACAGCCAGGACCCTGCCTTGAAATTCCGGAAGTTCCGTCTTATGTACAAGATCAACATTGGGCTCTGAAAGGATCTTGTTTACGGTTTCTTCAAAGCTCTCCTCATTCCTACAAGTAAAATCATACCTGTTTAGAATCCTTACCCTTTCCACTCCATCAATCTTTAGAGACTCCTTGATTTCATGAAGCATATGCATGGCCTCAACATCAAAGCCTTCTCTTTTCTCAACATAAACTCTTCTAATATCGGAAATGACAACCACCGCCTTTATTTTATTTATATATTCATCTTAGAATATCCCTACGCTTTAGGCAAGTATATAATGGAAATTTAACAAATGAAAACAATTTCCCCTGCATAAGGAATGAATATCCTTGCAGGGGAAATTTATATTGGGAGGTATTAGCTAATTAAATGTAATACAATTCATGTTTGTAGTGCAATCTTTCTGCCATCATATTGATTTTATCATTAAGTTCTACCCTGTGACCCCACTGCTCTGGGATGCTTTCTGAACCAAGAGCTGCACCCATAATGTTTCCTGTTATTGCTCCAGTACTGTCGCTGTCACCGTCATGATTAACTGATGCTATCAATGCGCTCTTAAAGTCATCCTTGAATCGCAGGGAACAGTATACAGAAATTGCAAGAGCCTCCTCACCGACCCAGCCTTCACCCAGGCTCTTCATGGCCTGCAATGGCTCGATATCCTCCTGGCTTAGTCTAAAGGCCTTCTGCAAGATATGAAGGGTTTCTTCACTGTCTTCGTATCCCTCAAGATGGCGAATTGTATCCTCAACTGCCCGAACAAGATCCTCACCTGAAAGGAGTAGTGATACCAATCTTGCGAGAGCACCTGCAGAATAATATCCAGATGGATGCCCGTGAGTTATGGCAGCGGTTTCCATTCCGTATGCGAAGGCATCATCAGGTGGACACAAAATACCCAAGGGTGCGACCCTCATGACACCACCACACCCCTTGCTGTGGTTTATTGGAGTATGTATCGTTCCCATCTTTCCACTCTGCAATGATGAAAGGCAGGTATTCCCCGGGGCTCGTCTAACATGGAATCTTTTGTCATGGATAAGCCAGCCCTCTTCAACGACGGGAATATTATAGCCCTGTGTGGATAGCCACCTCAGGTAGGCCAGATATATGTTATCAACTACCTTGTCCTTTGATGAGGTCAATAGGATTCCCTCAGCAGTAAAAAGTGTCATCTGGGTGTCATCTGATATGAAGGCTTTGCCCTTCTCAAGGCTATCTATCCCTTTTTTACCATAGGCATCAAGAATCTCATTGTAGCTCATAAATTCTACAGGGTAACCTAAGGCATCTCCAACTGCACCACCCAGGAGACATCCATAAATCTTTTCTCTTTCCCTTGCCATATTATCCCTCGTCTTCCAAATATTTTGTCACTCTATATTTCAATTATACTCGATTA
>CALGAG010000220.1 GCA_937951995.1 uncultured Bacillota bacterium | reverse complement strand
ACAAGGTTGGAAGTCTTGAAGACAGAATGGGAAGTCTTGAAGACAGAATGGGAAGCCTTGAGAGCAAATTGGATGCTGTTGTAGAACAGACAGCAATACTTACTGAGTTCAAGGAAGATACCAGTAAGAAGCTTGGCATCATCATTGAAGAAAACAAGGTTTTCAAGGAAATAATCGGCCGGCATGAAGTTGACATAGAGATGCTTAAGAAAAAAATATGCTAGATAAGGACTCACCACAATTGTGGTGGGTTTTTTGGTGGGTAATGTGATAAAATGGTATCGATGAAGGGCTGTGGTTCCCTTGCTATCCAGGACAAGTAAATATAGATTGGAAAGAGGTCAAAATAGATTTTAGGGGGAGTTATGAATGTTCAGGGAAATGAGAAGAAAAAAGCAGCTTTTGAGCCAGGAGGGCATGGAGCTTGTAATGGCTAGGGGAACAAATGGAGTACTTGCCTGCCAGGGTGATGAGGGTTATCCCTATGCAGTTCCCGTAAGCTATGTATACTGGAATGACAGGATATATTTCCACTCAGCAAAATCTGGCCACAAGGTGGATGCCATAACAAGGAATCCAAAGGTATCCTTTGCCGTTGTTGATGAGGATACAATCGTAAGCGAGGAGTACACTACATATTTTAGAAGTGTCATTGCATTTGGAAAGGCCAGGATTGTAGAGGGAGATGAGTGGTTTGAGGGCTTTAAGGCCCTGGTGGACAAGTATTCAGGAGACCTTCCCGAGGATGCCAACATAAAGGAGATCCAGGGCTGCAGGACTTCACATATAATTGCCATAGACATTGACCATATCACCGGTAAGGAAGCAATTGAGTATGTCAGGGCCAAACAGGGAAAATAGATTCAATTATCAAGCGGGGAAGCCCGCTTTTTTCTTTGTCCAAAGATAATATGTGAGCATATGTCTTTAATAGGCATATGTTAGAATGACCGGTCGTTACGGGTATCAAAGCATAAAGGAGGGATTTAGGATGAATACTCACAAGGAATTCATAGACCAGATAGATGAGCCTGACAAAAGGGACAGGGTAAGGATGATCCTTGACCATATAAAGGAGAGGTATCCTCAACTGAAGGAGGAGATAAAGTGGAATCAGCCCATGTTCAGTGACCACGGAACCTATATCATTGGCTTTAGCATATCCAAGGGGCACATTTCACTTTCACCGGAAGCCCATACCCTGGATATTTTTGATGAGGAGATCAAAAAATCAGGCTATGAGAGGACAAAGATGACCATGAAGATCAAGTGGAAGGAGAAGGTGGACCTTGACCTGATAGACGGAATGATTGA
>CALGAG010000219.1 GCA_937951995.1 uncultured Bacillota bacterium | reverse complement strand
GACTTTGATAGTGTTTGTAAGTTGCAAACACTATCAAACACTTTAGGAGGGATACCTTATGGATATGCGAAGTTTAGAGCACCAAGCGAATGTAAAAGAGTGGCGCGAGCTGATTGCCGAATGCAGAAACAGCGGGAAGACCGTTAAGGATTGGTGTGAGGAGAACTCAGTTAGACCAAGCAAATACTACTACTGGCTCAGGGTGATCAGAAGCGAGTCCCTAGTACTGGCAGGAAAAAGCATGGCTGTCCCAACACAACAGTTCGCTCAACTACAAGTCAAGGAAGCTGAAAAGGACATGCCTGTGGCGGGCGGGACATGCGCAGTTCTAAAATCAGGCACCTTCTCCCTTGAGATAAGTAATGGAGCAGACATCAAGGTCCTTGAGCATACACTGAAGATTCTGGAGAACCTATGCTAGCAGATCTTGGAGGCTTCCTCAAGATATACATAGCCTGCGGACACACGGATATGAGAAAGCAGATTGATGGTCTGGCAGCAATCGTATCAAACAACTTCAACATTGATCCCTTCGAGAAGAGCCTCTTTCTCTTCTGCGGAAGGAAGAGGGACAGGATAAAGGCACTCCTGTGGGAAGGGGATGGATTCCTCCTCATGTACAAAAGATTGGAGGGCGGGAAGTTCAACTGGCCAAAAGATGAAAGAGATGTCATGGAATTGACACCCCAGCAGTACAGGTGGCTTATGGAGGGATTATCCATCCACCAGAGGAAAACAATACAAAAAATTGAAGACAAGATAATATTATGAAGGCTTGAAACTATTGAAAAATACATAGTTTCAGGCCTTTTTTAGATTGTTTTTGAACCCTTGAAATGATATAATAAGGTATAGGTAAATACCAAGAGAAAGGCCAGATTCCAATGAATGAGAACTCCCTGATAAAGACCCTGCAGGAGACAATTGAATCCCAGAACAAGACCATAGAAGGCTTAAGGGAAGAGCTTAGAAGGGCCAATGAGAACATGGAGTATCTCATAAAGAAGCTCTATGGAAGGAAGACAGAAAAGACTTCAGCAATAGACGGTCAGCTTCTCATAGGAGAGCTTGCAGTGGAACTGTTCAACGAGGCAGAGGTTGAAGCAGACGATTCAGTCCTTGAACCTGTACCCTTCGAGGAGCCGGTGAAAAGGACCAGAAAAGGCTACAAA
>CALGAG010000218.1 GCA_937951995.1 uncultured Bacillota bacterium | reverse complement strand
CAGTGCAAGATCTGTTAGGCATGAAAATTAGTTCAATTTGTTATTGCAATTTATCATAAAGAAATTTTCCCAAAGGTTATTCAAGTATTCACCCGGGTGGTATACTAATGTTAAGACTAATAATTAGGGGTGTACCATGGAAGATTATCTTCTTTTCATATTCTATCTGTCTGCAATCATATATCTTGAGGCCGCTTTGAGACAAAAATTCAAGGATGGTCAATTTCCTGTTGGGATGAGACTACCCGTTGTTTTTTACATTCCCTTTGCTTCTCTCTTTTTCCTTCTTTCAACAAGTCTTTCCAGAGGATTTAATTTCTGGATTTCACTTGCTTTCATATCCATTACATGCATCCTTTTTGCATCCCAACTGGTTTATTTTTATATCTTTAGAACCTTCTACATAGTCTATTCAGCCGGAAATGCAGGAGATGTGATGGAGTTTGCAGGAATTGCCATAAGTACAATCCTAGATAATCTGTCTAAGGTTCTGGCCATTTTTTTACCCCTGCCAGTATTTATACTCCTATCAAGTTTGGGGCTGTTCAGCTTCACTACAGATTTTTGGTCCAGGCTTATAATTCTTGCAGCGGGAGTTGCTTCTCATATTCTTGGCCTCCACCTTGTCAACATTGGGAGCAGGTCTGTCAATTCCCCCTATAACCTATACTACAATATCCACCAGCCAGAATTTGCCGTGGATAAGTTGGGACTTTTAACCTACATGAGATTGGATCTTAAAAGACAGGTATTTGGGTGGACACCCAGGCATTTGCCAGATGAGGATTCCCTTAAAATTTACATGGACTCAAGTACAATCGGCAAGTCTAATAATATGGATAATAAGAGATTCAATATGCTTCCACTGGATTTTAAGTCTTTGGAAATGGGGGAATCAGATGAAAAAATCAAACAGCTACACAGGTATTTCTCCCTTATGGAGCCTTCTGAAAAAAATGAGTACACAGGCATGTTCAAGGACCACAACCTGATTCTCATTACAGCTGAAAGCTTTTCACACCTTGCCATAAGGGAAGACGTGACACCCACCCTTTACAAAATGGTCCATGAAGGCTTCAACTTTACAAACTTCTACACCCCCATCTGGGGCGTCAGTACAACCGATGGGGAATACGTTGCAACCACTGGTCTGCTTCCCAAGCCAGGCGACTGGAGCTATCCCAGATCAAAGGACAACTACATGCCCTTTGCCATGGGCAACCAGCTGAAAGGAAAGGGCTATCTCACAAAGGCCTATCACGACCACTCCTACGACTATTACCAGAGGCACCTTACCCACAAGAACATGGGCTACGATTACAAGGGCCTGGGAAATGGCCTGGACATGGACCATACCTGGCCTGAATCAGACCTTGAAATGATGGAAAAGACCATTCCTGATTACATTGATCATGAAAGGTTCCATGCCTACTACATGACAGTAAGCGGACACCTTATCTATGATTTCAAGAGCAACCAAATGGCTAAGAAAAATAGGCACCTGGTCCAAGACCTTCCATATTCCAATAAGGTCCAGGCCTACCTTGCGGGGCAGATTGAACTGGACAGGGCTTTGGAATACCTGCTGAAAAGGCTTGAGGAAGAGGGAGTGGCAGAAAGGACCCTTATTGCAATAAGCTCAGACCATTACCCCTATGGTCTTACACTGGATGAGCAGGAAGATCTAAAGGGTGGAAGGATTGAAAGAAACTTTGAACTTTATAAGAATGCATTTATTCTTTACTCCAAGGGTATGGAACCAATTACAGTGGAATCCCCTGCCTGGAGTCTGGATATCCTTCCCACTCTTTCTAACCTTATGGGTCTGGACTTTGATTCTAGGCTGATGATGGGGAGGGATATATTCTCGGACAAGCCACCCCTTGTATTTTTTTCAAACAGGAGCTTTATTACAGATAAGGGCATGTTCAATTCAACCACTGGAAATTTTAGATCATTTGGAGATTTTGAAAGTGAAGATGAAAAAGAAGGCTACATTAGGTCTGTATCAGAAACAATAGATGCTAAATTTCTCTATTCAGCCTGGATGCTCCAAACCGACTACTATAAAAAGGTGCTGGGTGGATTTTAGTCCACCAGCACCTTTATTTGTTTTTATTCGTTAACAACATTTATTGGATTACCAGCAATATATTCCTTAAGATTTTCCACGGCCACATCCATCAACCTCTTTCTGGATTCCTTTGGAGCCCAGGCAATGTGTGGAGTTATGATGCAGTTCTCAGCCTTTAGAAGTGGATTATCAGGATTTATGGGCTCAGATGATACAACATCAAGTGCAGCTCCTGCGATCCTTCCCCTGTTCAGTGCATCTGCCAGGTCCTCCTCCACAATCAGGGGACCTCTTGACGTGTTTATGATCATGGCATTCTTTTTCATTTTCTCCAGTGATTCCCTGTTTATCATACCTTTGGTTGAATCAAAAAGTGGAACATGAAGACTTATCACATCTGATTTTTCTAGGATCTCTTCCAAAGGAGCAAACTTAAGGTTTTCTGTCTCAAGGTCAGGTTTTGGCCTGCTTGCCATGGCAAGCACATTCATTCCAAAGGCCTGGGCAATCTTTCCAACTTCACCGCCTATTCTTCCATAGCCTATTATTCCCATTGTCTTTCCTGCAAGCTCCACAAGGGGATAGTTCCAGAAGGACCAATCAGGGTTTTCAACCCATTCTCCATTTTGCACTGCCCTGTTATGGTCTCCAACATGGTGGCAAAGCTCAAGAAGAAGTGCGAATGTCATCTGGGCTACAGCAGTGGTTCCATAGGTTGGTACATTTGTCACAAGGATGCCTCGCTCTCTGGCGGCTTCAACATCAACAATGTTGTAGCCTGTCGCAAGAACCCCTACATATTTCAGGTTTGGCAGTCTACTTATCATCTCCCTGTTCAGCAGGGTCTTGTTGAGTAGGACCACATCTGCATCCTTGGCTCTTTCAACCACAAGGTCCTCTCCACCGGGTTTGTAGGCTGTTCTGTTGTATACGGTAAGGTCCCCGAATTGGGAGACTCCCTCCCAGGACAGGTCTCCCGGGTTTAGTGTGTATCCATCAAGTACAACGATTTTCAATTGCAACACCGCCTTTCGTATAATTCAAAATTAAAATTATTACTTCGCTTCGGAAAGAATAATGCCACACTCTTTCATATAATTCACAATTCACAGTTCACAATTTAAATGCCAAGAGAAAATTGAAGATAATTCCTTAGATAAAGGATGCCGACGATATCTAGCTTTCAAACACAATATAGATGAAACGTCACCACTTCTTAAGATTCTTCGATTACTCTCAGAATGACACTTAATTTGTCACCCTGAGCTTGCGAAGGGTCTTGGACCCTATAGCTTGACCCGAGATGTCTCGACAAGCTCGACATGACATTCTAGCTGTCATCCCGACCTAAACGGAGGGATCTCTCTTTTCCTGACCAACTAACAACCAACTACTAACCTCTTACTTCTTAGATATTAACTATCTTCTCTATTGCTTGTGCCCAGCGATAGATTTCCTAAAAATCTATGATTTTTCTGGAATTCATCGAGAGGGTATGAATTGTGAATTTTCCTAGCATTCTTCCCCAAGTTTCTTGTTCCTCAAGTACAGTCCAAAGTCAGTTGAAATCATGACAAGATTAAGTAAGTACAAGAATATAACATGGTCATAATGATAGAACAGCTTGTTCAGTATCCCGAATACATACCCACTCATAAGGACCAAAAGAAAAATGGGGCTCTTTCCCTTCACTGATTTGGATGTGTAGGACTTGTAGATTGAAAATGGCCAAGCCGCCCCAAAGCAAAGCAACATTAGAATTTCAAAAACGCTCATATATACCTCCCAGGCTAATTGATATATTCCCATTAACCTAATCTTACCAGATTCCAACTTCCTTTGACAGTGTAATGTGGAAAGTTTTGCTGGAGAAGGTGGTGAAATATACTCTGTTAGGGTATTATAGAACTAATACCCCAAAGGACGGTGATTCAATGAAAATAAAATCGATCGGATTCCCAAGGATGAACAAGGAGGAGAGTGAAAAGAGGGATTTTGTACCCTTGCTTTTCAGATTGCTGCAATTAAACCAGGATGTTGAAATACTAATGGAGGAGGATTACGGAATTGGAATGGGCTTTGGCATAAACGATTATCTTCTTGTCAACGACAAGATCAAGATCCTTCCAAGGAGAAAGGTCTTCCATGCTGATATGGTTGTTGTTCTAAGGACACCTGATGAGGATGAACTAAGATGGATGAGGCCTGGCTCGGTACTGTTTTCCATGCTCCACTACGATACAAGGGAAAGCAGGAACAAGCTACTGCAGGACCTTTCCCTCATACCCTTCTCAATGGATGGAATAGAGGATGACTGGAACAAGAGGATGGTTGTAAATTACAGCGGAACCTCCTATTCAGGAGTAGAGATTGCATTCAAGGAACTGAAGAAAAGTACAAATGACTTTGAGATACCTGGAAACAGGACACTTTATGCTGGCATACTGGGCTTTGGATCAGTGGGGCTGGAGGCAGCAAAGGCCCTTAAGCACTACAGTGACAGTTTCTTTCTGAACAACAGGTCAAAGACTCCTGGGATGATAATAAATCTTTATCCAAGGAGCATAACTGAAAAGCCTGAGATACTCAAGGACGAGCTTAAAAAAATGGATATCCTGGTGGATGCCAGCAGAAGAAGAGACCCCTCCCAGTACATACTAAAGAATTCATGGCTGGAGAATATGCCTCTTCACGGTATTATACTTGACCTTTCTGCTGACCCCTATAACACGGATATCTCACCCATCCAGGTAAAGGGCATCGAGGGAATCCCCACCGGCACCCTGGACCAGCTGGTGTTTAACCCTGAGGATCCTGTCTATGAGACCATCCCTGAAGGAGTCGACACTACCCATAGAAGAACAGTTGTAAGCTGCAATGCCTGGCCGGGAGTTGACCCAATCGGCTGCATGACCCTTTACAGCAAGCAGTTAATCTATTTTTTAAGGGAACTGATATCAAAGGACCCAGAAAAACTCACCATCCATTCAGATGACCCCTATGAAAGAGCCCTAGTAAGATCTTCACTAGAATATTTTCTTGATACTCAACAAAAAAGCTGACCCTTTGGGCCAGCTTTTTCTTTTGCGAATCCATATTAAAATAATATTTGTGATATTGGTTCTGGAATAATCAGTTGTACCTCCTACCTACTTGTAGTTCTTTTGAACCAGGTCCTTGACCAGCTTGTCATCTGCAACATATG
>CALGAG010000217.1 GCA_937951995.1 uncultured Bacillota bacterium | reverse complement strand
GGCAGCATCTTAGAGGCCTTTTATCCTATGACATCAAGTCCCGGGATGGAATAACAGATATTGACATATTTGACAGGACCCTTATCAACAGAACCATTGTTACGGCACTGGTACATCTGACAAATAACGGTCTGGACCCTGCAATGAAGGTGAGCTTTGTTGACAGCATACATAGTTATCTTGATGAGTTCATAGACAGTGAGGATTGGGAATTCATAAATACAATATCAGGTCATGACCTGGTGGCCTCATACCTGAAGCAGGAGGGGACAATTCTGGGATTATCTGAAGCGGTAAAGACCTCCGGATCCTACACCGACAGGAACTTGATTGAAGTTATCAAGACCAGTGGGTCCAAAAATCTGGGCTGGCTTCTGGATGCATATTTTGAGGAAAGGGATTCCAGGAAAAGAAGGGGTATACTGGGTCTGGTCCAGGCCTTCCAGGAGACCGCAGCCATTCAGGCTGTCAGAAGATACCTTGCGGACCCTGCTCTGAAAATATCATTGCTTATGCCAATAGTGAAGGACCATTTGGTCTCAATACCAGGAGAACTTTCCTCCAAGCTATTTAACTGTGATTCGGTTGATGCCAGACTTTTGGCCATGAGGATTCTGTTGACCCAGAAGGATGACAATATCAGGAGGGAAATGGAAGGCTTGGTCAGGAAGGGAGAAAACGACCTTGTTCTGGGCCTCCTTGAGCTTGTAAAGGGGTTTAGAATCAGTGAGCTGGTCCATCCCATTGTGGACAGGATCTCTACCTTCTACATAAATGAGACCAGCTACAGGTATATAGTCAAGGCCATAGATACGGTCTCCTGGGTTGATTCAGAAGCCTTTAGGGAGATTGAGAATAGATTGATGAAAAAGAGGATTACACTTTCGCCGGGAAACCTAAGGAGAATCAGGAGTTATTTAAAAGGAGTCAGCCATGACCACATATCCAGATAGAAATGACCATATGATCCCCGATCTATTGGGGGCAATCAATTCAATAAAACTATATTCCCACAAGCATCCACAGACACGGATGTCCTTGAATCAGGTACTGGATAGGCTTGAAGAGCTTTTTCAAACTGAGGACAGGTTGCTCCTAGGTGTCTTC
>CALGAG010000216.1 GCA_937951995.1 uncultured Bacillota bacterium | reverse complement strand
CCTATACCCGTAACTGGACTTTTCCTTGGCCTTGCAGCAAGTGGAAATCTTGTTCAAAGCTACGGAGAGAATTACAGAAGCATTTTTGGCTTGCTTGCATTTATGGTATTTATTGGAATTGTACTTAAGCTTGCCCTAAGGGGTGATTTGGTTAAAAAAGAACTGGAAAATCCAGTTGTTGCAAGTGTATATCCAACATTGACAATGGGAATGATGCTTTTGGCTACATATATGAAGCCTTTAATGCCAATGGTGGCCCCATATTTCTGGGGTATTTCGGTTGCTTTACATGGATTTTTGATTATTCGTTTCAGCTTGAGATTTCTAAAGGACTTTAACATCAAAAAGGTCTTCCCCTCCTGGTACATAGTATATGTGGGAATTGTTGTGGGTTCGGTTACAAGTCCTGCATTCGGGATGCAGGCCTTGGGAAGGTTGTTGTTCTGGTTTGGACTTGCCACATATTTTGCCTTGCTTCCAGTGGTATTGAAAAGGGTTTTTGTGGTCAGGGAGATACCAGAACCTGCCCTGCCGACCCTTGTCATAATGTGCGCGCCTGCAAGCCTACTTTTGGCGGGCTATATGAATGCCTTCCCAGTCAAGAGTATGGCCATGGTGACCTTGCTTTTGGTTTTGTCACAGCTGACATATGTATATGTACTCACCAAACTGCCAAAGCTTTTGGGACTGAAATTCTATCCATCATATTCAGCATTTACATTTCCAATGGTCATAACGGCAATATCAATCAAATTGACGGCTGGATATCTGGGCACCCTTGGAGTAACTTCCCCAATTTTAGTTACATTGGTTAGAGTTCAGGAATTTCTGGCAGTGGCTTTGGTTCTGTATGTACTTGTAAGGTATATGATTCACTTGGTACCAGCTAGGGCAAAAACAGAGGCAGCCTAGATAGAATAATAAAGAGAATATTAAATCAATGGAGGAGAGAATATGAACATAAAAGACAGTGTGAACATAATTGAAGCATACTTGGGTTTGGACCGTAAGCCAGTGGGAGTGAAGTTTTTCTTTGACAGGGAGGATTTCCAAAATTTTGAAGTTCCTCAAAGGGATCGTAAAGTTACATATTGCAACTCTGTTCAGCTTGCCAGCAAGGGAATTTCCATGAAGCTTACCAAGGAGAACCAGGCATGTCCAAATGGAGCCATGGCTCTTAAAATGAAGGAAGTTCCGGAGCCAATGGCAAACGGAAAGGGCAGGTACAGCAAGAACATCTACCATGATGTGGAAACCTCAAAAAAAATCAACTCCGATATGGAGTTTTTAACTGAAGAACCAGCTGGAATTGTAGTTATGCCTCTAGAAAACTATGAGGAAGCTCCAGATGTTGTGGTTGTGGTTGGAAAGTCATATAGTGTTATGAGAATGCTCCAGGGTCATGCCTACTTCAACGGATATACCAACAATTTAAGGACAGTGGGCCTGCAGGCAGTATGCCAGGATTTGACAACCTACCCCTACAATACCCAGGACATAAACATATCTTTGTTATGTCCGGGAACAAGACTGGTTGCTGATTGGGAAGTTGATGAAATAGGGATAGGAGTTCCTTTCCAAAAGTGGTATGAGGTAGTGGAAGGGGTAAAGGAGACAACCAATCCCTTTGAAAGAGATAAGAACAAGGAAGCCATCGCAGCACGGTTGAAGGACAGGGGCCTTGATGCCAGCGGAATAAGATTCAATGAGAATTATGATGATGGATCCTATACCGGTGGGAAGGTTGAGATTGACAAGTAGACAATACTGCAATCAGTAAACATGTTTGAATGCAAGACGGGTGACGCTTGAAACAGGAGGCGTTCACCTGTCTTTTTTATTCAAATTTTTCTTGATAAAATGCAAATGTTGAAGTCATTATTGCAAGCGATACCCTGTGTATATACATAAAATCAGGAAGACCTTGAATGTTTAAGACTCTTGAGTACAAGTAAAAGGCCGGTGGCGTGCCTGCCCCTGACAATGTTTTTTTGTGGGAGTTGGAAGTGCTCAGCCAGTCAAGAAATGTATGTGAATCTAAACGAAAAACATGATATCATCAAAAGTAAAGGATAAGATTATGGGTAGACAGAGTTATCCACATTGGAATGGGGGATGAGACATATGATTAGGATTGCCATATGTGATGATGACCATAATATCTGTACACAGCTTGAAAAGATTATTTTGGATTTTCAGGAACAAATAATGAAGGATTTAGAAGTAGAAGTCTTTTATTCAGGAGAAAGTCTTCTTGAACATATAAAAACAGAAGATGGATTTGATTTGATTTTTTTAGATATAGAGTTGGAAGGAATAACTGGTGTGGAGGTTGGAGAGCTTTTAAGGCATGATTTGGAAGATTATACTACAAAAATAGTGTATATTTCATCTAAAAACTGTTACGATAGACAATTGTTTGAAGTGCAACCCTTGCACTTTCTCGAAAAGCCACTGGATAAAGAAAAAGTGATTCGAGATATAAACCTGACAATGAAAATGCTTGAGAAAGAAAATAGCTGGTTTTCCTTTAAGATTGGTCAGGATGTACACAGGATCCCCGTAAAAGATATCATATACTTTGAAAGTACAGGAAGGGAAATCAAATTGGTTGGGGTAGGAGAAACATTCCATTTCTATGATAAGATTGAGGCTATTTCAGGAAAAGTTTTTGAAGCACAATTCATGCAGCCTCACCGATCCTACCTTATTAATTACGATCACGTGGTTAGTATTAGGAAAGATGAAATTATAATGTCCAATAAGGACAAGATACCGGTGAGTAGACTGAGGTATAAGGAAGTCATGGAATTACAAATTTCTTATGAAGAGGATGGGTAGCGATGATTACTTTGTATGAAATGACATATGCACTAACATCTGCATATGGGGTTTATATAATATACAAGTTAATGAATATATTTTTTGAGGAGCCAAGAACCACTAAGACTAGTGAGCTAATATCCTATGTTGTTTATTATGTTTTAAGCTCTGCATTGTTTTTTTTCATAAGAGTACCATTTGTGATGATGACAGCAAATATAGTAATGTTTTATTTGCTGTCGTTTAATT
>CALGAG010000215.1 GCA_937951995.1 uncultured Bacillota bacterium | reverse complement strand
AAAGCCCAGAGTGATTTGAAAGCACTCTGGGCTTTGATGACTAGTTTATAAACATTTGTGTCCAGTAGATTCTACCGTTGTCATTGTAGATTCCAATACCTATGTTGCCGAAATTTCTGTTCATGATGTTTGCCCTATGTCCAGGGGATTCCATCCACGCCTTTACAACTGCCTCTGGTGTTGGATGACCCATTGCTATGTTCTCTCCGGCGTAGCTGTAGCTGATTCCAAACTCCTTCATCATTTGGAAGGGTGATCCGTAGTTAGGGGACTCATGTGCAAAATAGTCGTATATGGCCATATCCTTTGATTTCTCATAGGCAACATTTGAAAGCTTCAAGTGCATCTTTAGTGGTGCCAGTCCTTCCTCAGATCTTTCCACATTAACCAAATCAAGAACCCTCTGCTCAAAGTTGGAGTTTAGCTCCACCCTTGGAAGTGACCTGTACTGCTCGTACTTGATTCTTAAAAGTACTGTCGCTGCCTCACTTCTTGTAAGGGTTGCATCCCCCCTGAAGGCTCCATCCACGTAGCCTGTTAGGATCCCACTTGAGTAGGAGTTAAGGACCGCTGTCTTTATCTCGGGGTTTCCAAGTGATGTAACCTGCCTGATATCCTTTATAAGCTGCTCATATTGGGCAAGGTCTGCCTGAGGTCTGTAGTTCTGATAGTCAAGAACATTCGATACAATTCTTGCCATATCATATCTTGTTATGGGCGAATCGGGATTTGATGATGTATCGTTGCATACAATTCCAAGGGTCTTTGCCTTTTCTATGTAGCCATCAGCCCAGTGTGTCCCTCTTGAAGGGATGTCCTTGTAGCCAAGGATTGACATTGTTGATTTTATGAACTCCGCCCTTGTCATTGTGTTCTTTGGCCTGAAGGTATTGTCGGGATATCCCTGGATGGCCCCTTCCCTAACAAGCAAATTCACATTATCGTGGAACCAGTCTGTGGAACTCACATCCCCAAATGCTGCCGCCTCTGCTGTAAATGGCTGTATAACTATCATTAAGGCCAAAATAAGGCCAAGAATTTTTCTCATCATCTATCACACTCCTAAAATTATTCTATCATTCCTAAAAGGAATTTACATGCTAATTTACACAAGCAAAAACAAATACCAGGGAAGGCTCATCATTACCCACCTGTTTTGTAGACTCTCCTTTCGGTAGCTGGCTGCCTTCTTAGGCCCTGTAGCTTTGCGTCCCTGCCTCTCGGTAGGTTTGCCTTTGCGTTTGACAGTATACAAAAGGATTGGCCTTTAGTATTTGTCATATATGTTTTTGCTATTCAGTTTTCACCATCATTATATCACTATGGAAAATAAAATCAATTATGTAAACTAAATGTAACAGAAAAGTAACAAAGAAAAGACAATTCACAATTCTCAATTCATAAATCACAATTGATTGATGATCCAACCAGGGTAGAAGACTCTTCGCAAGGCTCAGAGTGACAAAATACATGTCATCCTGAGTGAAAACGAAGGATCTAGGACCTGGTTAAATCTCTGGCAAAGTGGTTTCTAATCGTGAAATGTGAACTGTGAATTGTGAATTATTATGACATAGTGAATATTGCTTTGCAATATTCACTATGTCATAATAAAAGTATAATACTTTAACGGAGGTTGTTGCCAATGTATCTGAATTGCTACGATGAAGTAAAGAATATAACCAGAGACCTCGTAAAGATCCCAAGTATCGTAAGACAGGGTGGGGAGAGTGATGTGGCCAAGTGGATCTGTGACTACTACATGGACCTGGACTATTTCAAGAATAATCCCGACCAGGTGGTCTTCCAGGAGACCCTGAACGATGAGGTCCTAAGACACAATGCCATCGCCCTTGTGAAGGGAACAAAGGGAGTATCAAACAGGACGGTTGTGATGATGGGACATATCGACACAGTAGGGGTGGATGATTTTGGAACCAACTGGAAGGCTGCCTTTGATCCCGACAGGCTGCCTGAGGTCCTTAAGGAGATGGGCGTATCGGAGGAGGTTATGGAGGACATCGAATCCGGAGAGTACATGTTTGGGCGGGGGACCCTTGATATGAAGGCTGGCGTAGCAGGCCACATGTACCTGATAAAGTACTTTGCTGAAAATCCCCATGAGCTTGATGGAAACCTTATTGCTATTGCCGAATGTGATGAGGAGGACAACTCACACGGGATAATATCAGCCCTTAAGATACTTAAGCAGTGGAAAAGGGACCATGGCCTGGAGTATGTGGCTGCCATAAATGCTGACTATTCAACCCCCTACCACAAGAAGGACCAGAACAGGTATGTGTATTTTGGAACAATAGGCAAGCTTCTTCCATCCTTTTATGTAACGGGAAAGGAAACCCATGTTGGAGATTCATTTGGGGGATTTAATCCAAACACCCTTGTGGCTGAGATTACCAGAAAAATCGACCTTAATCCTGACCTTTGCGACGAAGCCCAGGGTGAGGTTACAGTTCCTCCAACCAGCCTCAAGCAGACAGACACCAAGATTGGCTACACTGTCCAGACCCCTCTTGCAGCCTACAGCTACTACAACTTCTTCACCCACAGCATGAGCCCAAGGGATGTAATCCTAAAGGTGAAGGAAAAGGCTGAGGAGGCCTTTGAAGAGGTGTTGGAGAGGATGGATGCTTCCTACAGAAGTTACTGTGATATGGGTGGGCACACCTATACACCATTCCCATACAGGAGAAGGGTATACACCTGGGAGGAATTCTACAATGAGCTCCTTACAATCCACGGTGACAAGTTCAAGCTTGCAATAAGGAATTTTGCAGCTGACCTTAACGAGAAGAACCCCTCAATGGACCTTAGGGACTTCTCGGTGGCTGTGATAGAGGAGGCATTGAAGTGGTCCCAGGACAAGTCCCCGGTGGTTATAATCTACTATTCGTCCCTTTTCTCATCCAGGATTGAGATGACCGGAAAGACAGACAAGGAAAAGGCTCTGTTGGATTCAGTTAAGAGGTCAATAGACCTTGTCCAGGACCACTCAGACAAGCCGATAGTAGTGAAGATGTTCTACCCATACATCTCTGACTCGAGCTTTATGGCCCTGTCGGATGACCCCCACGAGCTGGTGGCCCTTGAGAAGAACATGCCATCATGGGGTACAAAGTACAATCACCCAATAGAGGATATCATGGATATAAATGTTCCCGTTGTCAACATCGGGACCTTCGGCAAGGACGGACACAAGTTCACAGAGAGGGTCCATATGAAGTACACCTTTGAGCATGTAACCAATATGACCTTTAACACAATAAGGAGCCTTTTGGGCTAAAATTTCATAATGTAACAGAATTGTAAACATAGTCCCTCCTTCCCTGGGTATATAGACTACAGGGAAGGGGGATTATTTTTTATGTATAGAAGGGCAATTACTTTTATGATAATTTTTACATTAATACTTTCATCAGGATCGGTTGCCTTGGCTGGGCCAATTGAAAAGCTTGATGGTCACTGGTCCAGGGATTTGATAGATGATGGATTTACAAGCCGTTATTTTCCTTATCTTGCCAAGGAGAACTTCAAGGGGCTCAGTCCTGATGGGACCATTTCCAGGGAGAACTTCACCCTGTCCCTAGCCTCCCTTTTCAGGGACATGGGCTACACAGTGGATGGAATAGCAGCTCCAGGGACCCTTGCAAGAAGCGGAATGGCCGATATCCTGGGAGACAGGCTGGTTCAGATTGGAATGACAAGTGGCCAGGACCACCAGATGCCCTTTGGGGATGTATCCTACCTGCAGGTTAAGACTCAAAACAATCTCAGACTTCTCCACAGGGAAGGAATAATAACCGGTGAGAAGGACAGTGTTTTCAATCCAGCCAGGAACCTGACACAGGCTGAAGCCATTGTAGTGCTTCAGAGAACCCAGTCTGCAATAAGGGAATGGAAGGACATAAGCTTCAGAACTCTTGGCGTAACACAGAACTACAGCAACCAGGAGGAAGTGACCACAAGGGTGGCGGAGAATGTGGTTACACTTGTGGTGACAAAGGAATTCCCAACACCGGGCTACACCTTAAGGATAGACAGAATAGTCAGGGAAGCTGACCGCTACAGGGTGGACTTTACAATCACTCCGCCTGAACCGGGAACTATCCTACCCCAGGTCATAACCTACAAGACCATAACAGTAGAGATAGACAGGGAGGAACTTGGAGAGCCTCCATACGATTTTGCAGTGGAGGGTTTCAGGTAGAAAAAAAGCATTGTAGACCGCAGGCTAACCGCCTGCGGTTGTTTTTGCGCTCAAATTTAGCGCTTTAACAGGGGTGTGGAATATGGTAAAATCTAGGTATGAGGGAGGGATATTCATGAAAAGTGTAATGACGGGAAACCAGGCAATCGCAAGGGGCTTCTGGGAGGCAGGTGGGCGGTTGGCCGCAAGCTATCCAGGGTCTCCGACTGTTGAGATGCTGGAGAGTCTAAAGGAATACGATGAAATATACAGTGAGTTTTCAGTGAACGAGAAGGTGGCCCTTGAGGTTGCCATGGGTGCATCCTTCTACGGGGCAAGGGCCATGGCCAGCATGAAGCATGTTGGGATAAACATTGCTGCCGACCCCCTGATGACCTTCACCCAGACAAAAATCAACGGAGGCTTTGTCCTGGTATCAGGGGATGATCCGGGAATGGCCAGCTCCCAGAATGAGCAGGACAACAGGATATTCGGCAAGTTTGCCAATATGGGGATCCTCTACCCTGGCAACAGCCAGGAGGCCAAGGACTACATGAAGATTGGCCTGGAGATGAGCGAGAATTTCCAGATGCCAATCCTCCTTGACATCACATCAAGGGTATGCCACAGCAGGAGTGTTGTCCAGACCGGAGACAGGGTTGAAAGGGAAATCAAGGGCTTTACACCAGACCGGGAGAAGTACACAATGCTACCACCCCATACCTTCAAGCCACAGTATGAAATGAAGGAGAGGATGGAGAAGCTTTCTGAAACCGCCTATGACATACCTGTAAATGAGCTATTTGAGAAGGAGGGGACTGATACCCTCCTAATAACATCCGGACTCATGTACTACAACCTTCTTGAGCTTGATCCAAAGGTATCAATATATAAGCTGGGTCTGGTCTATCCACTTTCCGAGAAGAGGCTAAGGGAGCTTGCTGACAGGTATAAAAACATAATCGTACTTGAGGAAATGATGCCCTTTATTGAAAACGAGCTGACCCTTATGGGAATATCCTGCAGGGGCAAGGATCTTTTCAGCTTTACAGGAGAGCTACATATTGAGGATATAAGAAGAGGACTCCAGAAGGCAGGGGTTATGGAAGGGGAGTATGAGTCTGAGGCTCCAAAGGAGGATACCGTTCCAAGACCTCCAATGTTCTGTGCAGGCTGTCCCCACAGGCCGGTCTTTGATGTGCTGAAAAAGGCCGAGGTTAGGGTCATTGGGGACATCGGCTGTTATTCCATGGCTGCCCTGGACCAGTGGGATGCCTCGGATATAATGATCTCAATGGGAGCCTCCCTTGGGATCATAAAGGGCATGAACAAGATGATGAGAAGAAACGGTGACGAAGCTCCTCTTGTTTCAGTGATAGGTGATGGAACCTTTTTCCACTCCGGCATGACCGGCTTTGTAAATCTCCTCCACCAGATGGACGAGGATGACAATATGACCTTCATAATCCTGGAAAACTCAACCACTGCCATGACAGGCGGCCAGCACAATGCCTCCAGTGGAAACTTCAACCAGGCTGACGATATGAAGGTGGACATAAGGGCCATGCTAGGGGCAATTGGCTTTACAAATGTCCGGGAGGTTGACCAGTTTGACTACAAGGCCATGAAGGAGGCAGTGAAGGAGGAAACAGGCAGGAAGGGTACATCGGTTATAATCACAACAAGGCCCTGCGCCCTGAGGTTCAAGATAAAGGAAAAGAACTTCTATGTGGATCCAAAGGTCTGCATAGGCTGCAGGACCTGTGTGAAGACAAACTGCCCACCAATTAGGATGAAGGAATACCAGGGTATAGACAAGCTCAAGTCCTTTATCGACCCTGACATGTGTGTAGGCTGTAGTGTATGTGCCCAGGTGTGTCCTGTAGGCGCAATAAAGAGATCCAGATAGGAGGTGGGCATCAGATGAAAAATATCATGGTTGCAGGTGTAGGAGGACAGGGACTTGTCCTTGCCACAAAGATAATTGCCGAAGCGGCCCTTAAGGCTGGACTGGATGTGAAGACCAACGATGTTGTGGGTCTCTCACAAAGGGGCGGAATGGTCTGGGGGTCCGCAAGAATCGGAGATGTGGTCCATTCTCCAAACATTCCAGCTGGAGAAGGGGACATACTCCTTGGAATGGAGCCCCTGGAGGCCCTAAGATGGAAGGGGCTCCTGAAAAAAGGGGCGGTTGTTGTGATAAATGAAAAAAGGACCTACCCATCCTCTGTCCTGCTTGAGCAGAGGAAATACCCTGAAAAGGAGATAGAGGACCTGGAAAAGGACTATGTGGTCATCCGTGTGGATGCGGTAAAGGAGGCCAAGGATGCAGGAAATATCAAGGCTGCCAATACGGTTGTCCTTGGAATACTTGCAAGGCATATGGACATAGAAAAGGTAATATGGGAGGAGGTACTCCTAGAAAATGTCCCTCCAAAGGCCAAGGATGCAAATATTAAAGCCTTCAATATTGGGTATGAGTATGGGGAGGACTAGACCATAAGTTGTTTTCATTATTTAAATTTTCTGATATAATAAAGGTTAATTATTTTTTGAGAAAAAGGAGGGGAAGAAATGATCAGTTTACAGGAGAAGGGCGCATTGCTGGTGGAATCTGAGAGAAAGCTTGCTGTCTCTTCAACCCATGAGAAAAACCTGGCCCTAAGGGAGGTTGCACATTCCATAGACCATAACAGGGAGGAAATTCTCAAGGCCAATGCACTGGATGTAGAAAACGCAAGAAAGTCAGGAATGAAGGAGGGTCTGGTTGACAGGCTTCTACTGGACCACGGAAGGATTGATGGAATCATTGAAAGTCTTTATACGGTGATCAAGCTTCCCGATCCAATATGGAAATCAGACAGGGTTTGGACCCTGGAAAACGGACTGACCATATCAAAGATGACAGTGCCTCTGGGAGTGATCGGAATTGTCTATGAGTCAAGGCCCAACGTCACAGTGGATGCCTTTGGTCTGGCCCTGAAATCCGGAAATGCAATACTCCTAAGGGGAAGCTCCACTGCCATACACTCAAATGTAGCCCTGGTGAAGGCAATCAAGGAGGGGCTTAAGAAGACAGACATTCCTGAGGGCGTGGTTGAGTTTATTGACGATACCGACAGGGACCTGGTGCTCCAGATGCTTAGGAGCAATGATTTTCTTGACCTTGTAATTCCAAGGGGAAGCGGTGCCCTGATCGATTTTGTGGTTAAGAATGCAACGGTTCCAACACTTCAGACAGGTGAGGGAAATTGCCATGTATATATTGACGATACAGCAAACCTCCATGACGGAGTTAAGATTGTTGTAAATGCAAAGACACAAAGGGTTGGGGTCTGCAATGCCTGCGAAACCCTACTTGTGAACAGGAAGGTGGCCAAGGACTTCTTGCCTATGGCATATGAGGCCCTCAAGGACAAGGTTGAGCTTAGGGCGGATGAAGAGACCAGGGAGATAATATCTGCCAAGGCTGCGACTGAAGAGGACTGGGCAACTGAATTTCTTGACTTCATCCTTGCCATCAAGGTGGTGGAGGATGTTGATGAGGCCATAGCCCACATCAACAAATACGGCACAAAGCACTCGGAATCCATAATAACCGAGACCCTGGGCAATGCCCTTAAGTTCCAGCGACAGGTCGATGCATCAACAGTATATGTGAATGCATCCACCAGGTTTACCGACGGGGGAGAATTCGGATTCGGAGCCGAGATGGGCATTAGCACCCAGAAGACCCATGCCAGGGGACCTGTTGGACTTGAACAGCTTGTTACCCACAAATACCTTGTAATGGGACAGGGACAAACCAGAAAGTAGGGATGAGATGGACGATATGATGATAAGGAATGCGAACAAGATCGTTATTAAGGTGGGGTCCAGCACCATTACAAGCCAGGATGGGACCATTGACAAGGATTTTCTTGATAACTTCATCCTCCAGGTCAAGACCCTTATGGACCAGGGGAAAAAGGTGATAATTGTTTCATCAGGAGCAAGAATTGCGGGAGTTTCAACAATCGGCAAGTGGTCAAGACAGCAGGACATAAACTACAAGCAGGCCCTTTGCTCAATCGGCCAGGTTGAGCTGATGGACTCATACAGAAGGATATTCAACAAGCATGGGATTCACATCGGTCAGATACTCTTGACAAAGGATGATTTCGAGCACAAGGAAAGGACACTTAACATTAGGAACACACTTTTCACCCTGATTGATGAGGGTGTGGTCCCAATTGTAAATGAAAATGACACCGTAAGCGTAGATGAGATAAAAATAGGAGACAACGACATGCTTGGAGCATATACCACCGTTGTTTGGGGAGGAGACCTCCTCCTTATCCTTAGCGACATTGACGGCATATATGACTGCAACCCAAATGACAACCCCCAGGCATGTCTGGTGGATGTAGTTGAGGATATAGACAAGCTGGAGAAGGAGATATCAATCGGAGAGACCAGCTCCTTTGGAACCGGCGGTATCAAGACAAAGCTTAAGGCTGCCAGAATGGTCAATTCCTATGGAATACCAATGATAGTGGCACACGGAAAAACCAAGGATATCATAACCCAGATATCAGCAGGAGAGAAAAAAGGGACACTATTTCTTCCCAGGAAAGCCTAGACTTCCTGGGAAGTCCTGTAATACAGACTAAAAGGAGCAATTGCCATGATGTCCTTTAAAACCATAAAAAAACAGACACAAGACCTCCTGACCTTCGGACTGTTTGCAAGGCTCTTGAATTTCCTAAAGGGTATCCTACTTGCATTTTTCATTGGAGCCAATTTCAGGACAGACACCTACCTTGTGGCATTTTCAGCATCGGTTTTCCTGATTGGAATAGTGGCCGATGCCTTAATTGTTTCCCTTATTCCCATCTACCACCAAATTGACCGGAGAGACGGAAAAAAGGGAAGGTTTGAGTTCACCCACAACCTGATTTCCTATTGGACAATCCTAGGACTAATCCTGATGGTCCTTAACTTTCTCCTTGCACCCTTTATTGTAAAGTTGTTCGGACCAGGCTTTGGACCGGAGGGATTCAATCAGGCCGTGAGACTTTTCAGGTACGGGGCCCCCATTGTTTTGGCACATGTGTACAGGGCAATATTTGGAGGTTACCTTCAAAGTCAGCACCTTTTCAGGGCAGGGGCAAAGGGTGGTGTGGCCAACGCCCTTATCTACATTGCATACCTGGTTCTTTTCAGCAGATATTTTGGCCTTGAGGGGCTGATGGTGACTGGAATAATTGCTGTAGGAGCCCAGGCCTTCATGCTTGCAAAGCCTGTGTTCAAGAAGCAGGGCTACAGGTACAGGCCGGTCCTTGTTACAAAGGACAGGAGCATGGTAAGACTTAACAGGTTCCTTTTTCCAATTGTAATAGGTCTGGGAATAAATCAGCTTAACCAGGCCATAGACAATGCAATCGGATCCTTCCTTGCAGAGGGTACGATTGCAGAGCTAAGCTATGCCAAGGACATAATCGACCTCTTTGTGGGGGTTGTTGTAATGGCCCTTGTTACGGCAATATTTCCCGTGGTTTCCGAAAGGGACCACAGGATAAACAAGGAGGAGATGGACCAGTATTTACGGTATTCACTCAGGTTGATCTCAATGGTGGTTGTGCCTGCAACAATCCTCCTCCTGGTTATGGCAGAGCCGGTTGTTCGGATCTTCTACCAGAGGGGGGAGTTTACAGCCCAGGCAACTCAGGCAACCTCAACCCTGCTTGTCTACTATGCAATTGGAATAATAGGCACCAGCCTGATGCTCCTTGTGACAAGGCTCTACTATGCCAATGAGAACACCACAGAACCCATAATCCTGGCTGCATTTGCACTTATTCTAAATATTATTTTTGATGTCATATTTGTCTTATGGATTGGGCCGGCAGGTATCGCCCTTGGAAGTAGCCTGTCCGTAATAATTGCCTCCCTTTATGGGGTCTATGACCTGGACAGCAATCTGGACTTTCTCCATTGGAAGGACATCACACTAAGGTCACTAAAGGTTGCCCTTGCGGGGGTTATGATGGCTTCGGTCCTTGTGATAACCATGTCCGCAGTGGACCACTACCTTGGAGAGACACTGATTTCAAGTATTTTGATGGTGGTCACAGGAGGCGTTCTGGGACTTGGAACATTTTTTGCTGCAATTCTTGTAACCAGGGCTTGATTGGAGCCTAGAATGGAGGAATGGTAAATGAACAAGAGATATATAGCAAAGAGATACCAAAATATGGAGGAGGGCCACCTGGCAGCAAGTGCGGACCAGGCAGCGGGGATGGATGACCTGATCAACTTTACAATCGGAGATCCGGATGTCATCACCGACGGGAGGATAATCCAGGCTGCCTTTGAAGATGCCAAGGCGGGCTACACAAGATACACGGAATCCGTGGGAATGAAGGAGCTGAGGGAGGAGATTTCAAAATATTACCAGGAGGAGTACGGTCACCAGGTGGGCTTGGATGAGATCATGGTTACAACATCTGCCTGCCAGGGAATGTGGCTGGTCCTGGAGTCGATTTTGGACCCAGGGGACCAGGTTATCATACCCTCCCCCTATTTTCCACCATATTCAGACCAGGTGAAGCTTGCAGGTGGAGTACCGGTCTATCTTGAGATGAAGGAAGAGGAGGATTATCAGCTGAATGTGGGGAGGCTTGAAGACCTGATCACAGACAGGACCAAGGCCCTTGTATTAAACACCCCCAACAATCCCATCGGGAGTTGCCTGACCAGGGAGACCCTCCAGGAGATAGGTGAGATTGCAGGTAAGCACGATATCCTCATTATAGCAGATGATATCTACACCCTTTACAGCTACCATACGCCCTTTGTTCCAACGATGACCCTGCCGGGGCTTTCAGACAGGACAATAACCTTGGGAAGCTTTTCAAAGGATTATGCCATGACTGGTTGGAGAATCGGATATATTGTTGCAAGGCCTGAATTCATAAGGGTAATAAAGGCTGTTAACGAAAATAATGTATACTCGGCCCCCTCGATTTCCCAGAGGGCTGCCATCCATGCATTGCGCCTGAGAAAGGAGATCCAGCCAGGCCTTGTTGAGGAGTTTAGAAAGCGTACATACTATGCCTATGAAAGGCTCAACAGGCTTAAGGGGGTCCATGTTATGGAGCCAAAGGGGACCTTCTACCTGTTTCCAAATATCAAGGGGACGGGACTTTCCTCTGTCCAGCTTGCTGAAATGCTCCTTAAGGAGGCTCGCGTGGCGGTTGTTCCCGGTAGTGCCTTTGGGCCTGGAGGGGAAGGCTACATCAGGCTGGCCGTAACCCTTGGGGTTGAAAGGATGAAGGAAGCCTTTGACAGAATGGAAGAGATGGAAATTTTCAAGTAAGGGGGAGTTTTCTTGAAAAAGGTTGCACTGGTAGGGGTTCCTGGAATGAATGATGAAGAGGTCCAGACCCTTGAAAGATATATCAGGAATGAGGGAATTGAAGATTTTGTCTTTCTTGGAAAGCCCGTGCTTTCCAGGGAGGAAGCCCTGGAAAGGCTAAAGGATGTGGATATCCTTGTGACCTGGGACCAGCAGATGGATGATGGCCTCTACAGGGCCCTTGACCTTATGGCTTTTTGTGCTGCCAGCACTGGCTTTGATGCTGGGGATATTGAAGCAGCTACCAGGAATGGGGTTATGGTTACAAATGCAAAAGACTACTGTGTGGATGAGGTTTCAGCCCATGCGGTCATGCTGCTCCTTGCCTGTGGAAGAAGGCTTAATCATGTTAGGGAAAATGTGGACAGGGGAGACTGGAGTGTCAATGGCATAGGGAGTGTCAAGAGGTTAAAGGGGTCTACTGTGGGGATTTTTGCCTTTGGGTCAATAGCCAGAGGGGTGGCAGAAAAGCTCAGTGGCTTTGGGTTAAGAATGATTTCCTATGACCCCTATGTAGGTAAAGAGGTGATGAATGAGTATGGTGTGGAGAAGGTAGACTTTGATACCCTTCTTGCTGAATCCGATTACATAACAATACATTCGCCCCTAACGGAGGAGACCAGGGGTATATTTTCAAGGGAGGCCCTTGCAAGGACCAAGGAGGGTGTGGTCCTTGTAAACACCGCCCGTGGGGCAATAATCGACCAGGATGCCCTGTATGACATGCTCAGAAGTGGAAGGATTGTTGGGGCCGGTCTTGATGTCCTCATTCATGAACCTCCAACAGAGGCTGAAAGGGGTCTCTTGGAGCTTAAGAATGTTATAGTCACCCCCCACAGCGCCTACTTCTCAGACGAGGCCCAGGACCAGCAATTGAGGATTACGGCAAGGGATGTGGGAAGGATTGCAAGGGGTGAGAGACCAGTTAATTTGAGAAACAGTGTCTAATTCACAAATCACTTGTCACTCTGAGCCTGCGAAGAGTCTTAAGTGCTGTTACAAAATTACTACATAGAGGTGATACCTTGTATTACGTATATATCCTTGCAAATTGGAACAATAAGGTGTTGTACACAGGAGTAACCGGTAATTTACAACGCAGAATATATGAACACAAGAATAAATTGGCTGATGGCTTCACAAATAAATACAATGTGGAAAAGCTTGTTTATTATGATTCTACTGATGATGTCAGAGAAGCAATTAAGAGAGAAAAGGAAATTAAAGGTTGGAAAAGAATCAAGAAGGATGACTTGGTCAGTGAGTTTAATCCAGAATGGAGAGATTTATCAGAAGACATTTACAGATAAGATCCTTCACATTCGTTCAGGATGACAAGACTATTGTCACTCTGAGCCTGCGAAGAGTCTTAAAGCTTTTGAGAATAGCAAAGACAAGATCCTTCACATTCGTTCAGGATGACAAAGATATTGTCACTCTGAGCCTGCG
>CALGAG010000214.1 GCA_937951995.1 uncultured Bacillota bacterium | reverse complement strand
AGAGCGCATATGATGCAGTTGCATCAAGACAAGGAAGAGTTTGTGAAAAGGGAAACCGAAGTTGTTGCTATTGGACCTGAGAATGCTGAAGCATTCAGGAAATATTGGGATGAAAACTCCCTTTGGTTCCACGGAATCCCTGATGAGAATCATTCGGTACTGAAGCTTTACGGACAAAAGGTAAACCTGTTTAAGCTTGGCCGGATGCCAGCCCAGATGCTTGTGGACAAGGAGGGAACCCTAAGATTTGTTCACTATGGACATTCAATGAAGGATATACCTGAAAACAAGGAAATACTGGAGCTTATAGACTCTCTTTAATATGTAGGAAAAATGGATGCCAATGGTTTCGGCGTCCATTTTTTTGTATAATATATACAGGAGAATTCCAAGAGAGTATCTAATGGAGGTAAAGCATGGAGATAAGAAAATACCAAAGAGAGTTGGATGAAGAAAAGCTTATGGATATGATAAGGGGTGAGGGTGAAGATTGGTCCTGCTACTGGGCAGGTGAGGCCAATGCTAGATACAGAAAGGCACTTGAGAATTCAATAACCTATGTGGCCTATGATGATGGGGAGATATGCGGATACTCAAGGTCCATTCATGATAATGGATTCTATATCTATGTATGTGATCTTTTGGTCAGGGAGTCATCAAGGGGTAAAGGTAGAGGCAGAATTCTTATGGAATCCATCTACAAGGACCATCCATCAGCAACTGTCTATGTTATGTCTGATGTGGATGGATACTACAAGACACTTGGGTACCATCGAGAGGGTTCAGTGTTTGAGGTATCAAAACCCTATTAGGGTAAGAAGAGGGTAGACTGGCTATTCAATAATACATATGGGGAGATGGTCCTATGCCACTGGAAATAATTCGAAATGATATTACAAGGGTACATGTGGATGCAATAGTAAATGCAGCAAACGAATCCCTCTTGGGAGGCGGTGGAGTGGATGGTGCTATCCATAAGGCCGCTGGTGGCGGCTTGGTAGAGGAGTGCAAGTCCCTGGGTGGATGTAAGGTTGGAGAGGCTAAAATAACCTCGGGCTACAAGCTTCCTGCTAAATACATTATTCACACTGTAGGTCCCATCTGGCAGGGTGGCAACAAGGATGAAGAGAAGCTTCTTAATGATTGCTACAGGAATTCACTGGAGCTTGCCAAGAAGCATAGGCTGGAGTCAATAGCATTCCCTCTCATATCCTCAGGCTCCTTTGGCTATCCCAAGGACAAGGCTTTAAGTACGGCAATTTCAGCAATTGGTAGCTTTCTTATGGATAATGATATGATGGTATATCTTGTGGTATATGACAAGAAGGCCTTCCAGCTTTCTGAGAAGCTGTTTTCTTCCATAGAGGAATTTATTGATGACAGGTACACGGAGGACCGCCGTCCATACGGGACCACCTACAGGCAGGATGCCATGCTGAGGGAGTATGATCTTGGAGAGGCTGTTTCGTTTGATGGACCCCAAAAGGGTAGCAGGAGAAGCCTTGAGAAGGTTGTAGAGAATAGGGGTGAGACCTTCTCTCAGATGCTGCTTCGACTGATTGATGACAAGGGACTTGTTGATTCTGAGGTTTATAAGAGGGCCAATATTGACAGAAGACATTTTTCAAAGATAAGAAATGATATGGACTACAAGCCAAGCAAGGCTACTGCGGTGGCATTTGCCATAGCACTTGAGCTAAATCTGGACCAGACCAGGGACCTCTTGTTAAGCGCTGGATTTGCCCTGTCCAATAGCAACAAGTTTGACCTGATAGTGGAGTTTTTCATACAGGATGGAAACTACAACATATTCGAGATAAATGAGGCCTTGTTTGCCTTTGACCAGACAACTCTGGGAGCCTAGACCTTCATTTAAAATGTCGCATGGCAGGTGACCAAAGGACCTCCTTGTGATGATATCCTCTTATTAAAGAAAGGGAGGAGATCATTATGAAAAAGGATCTAACGGAACTGGTATTTATTCTT
>CALGAG010000213.1 GCA_937951995.1 uncultured Bacillota bacterium | reverse complement strand
CCCCGACCTACTGGTTCGTAGCCAGTCACTCTATCCAACTGAGCTATGGGTACATAATATTTTAGCGCTCTTTTCGAGGCACTATAACATTATATTATATTCCATCATTCCTTGTCAATTGAACATTCTATTAATAATTCACTATCTGGTAGGATGACCTGTGAAAAGGTTTTCAATAATTTATCAGAATAATGAATACATATTCATTGTATTAGCAGCCTAAAATGATACGATTAAATTAATAAAATTGAGGAGGAAATTACTTATGGATTATTTGGAGATAGCTAACAGTACCCCCATGTGGATTGCAGCAGCCCTTGCAGTGCTTCTAGTAGTTGCACAGGCATCGTTATTCCTGGTGAAGTCTTTCAACACAGGAAAACAAATGGGATTGACTGAAATTCAGATGAAGGATGCAATGAAAACAAGCTTTATCACATCAATCGGTCCTTCAATCGTCATTTTGTCAGGTCTTTTGTCTTTGCTTGTAACGGTTGGCGGACCAATGGCCTGGATGAGGCTTTCCTTTATCGGATCAATAATGTTTGAGCTTATGGCAGCAGGGTTTGGAACAAGTGCAATGGGAGTTTCAATGGGAATAGACCCGGTTACTAATCTTGCCTTCGCAAATGCTGTTTGGACAATGATACTTGGTTCATTGGGATGGATCATCTTCGCAACACTTACTGCCGATAAAATGGGCAAAGTTCAGGAAAAAGTCTCAAAAGGAGACAAGGGAACACTTACAATCATTTCTACCTCTGCAATGCTTGGAGCATTTGGTGCACTGGTATCACCGCATCTTCTAGGTATGAGCAATAATGCTATAGCTGCCATTGCAGGTGGTCTGATAATGGCAATCATTGCCCCAATGGCTAAGAAGAAGGATATTAAGTGGCTTAAGGAATGGGGTTTGGCAATTGCATTATTCGGTGGGATGATAATAGCCGCAGTGGTTTAGTGATAAAGGAGGATTGAAAATGGATAAAAAACAGATTTATGAAGGAGTTTTTCTCCCAGATATTATCAAATGGGGTCGTATAACCAATATATTGGGGCTTGTGCTTGCATTTGGGCCAGCGCTTGTTCTAGCAGTAGTTTTCAAACTGGTTCCACCAGCTAGCGCAATACTTACAGGATTCATATCAATAGCAAGTGCAGTTGGTGTACTTTGGTTTGTTGAACCCATGTCATACTTCCCCATCGTTGGAGTTGCGGGAACATACATGGCCTTTCTATCAGGTAACATCTCCAATCTTAGAATTCCAAGTGCTGCAGCAGCACAAAATGTCGCAGGAGTACAACCGGGATCAGAGGAAGGTAGTATCATAGCAACAATAGGAATGTCTGTCTCCGTACTGGTTAATATAGTGATACTTGCCCTGGGTGTCTTTGCAGGAACAACCATTCTTGCCAGTCTGCCCGAAAATGTTGTTCAGGCCCTTAATTACCTGCTACCATCCTTGTTTGGTGCTCTGTTTGTTCAGTTTGCACTTTCCAAGCCAAAGCTTGCGCCTATTGCCTTGACTCTAGGTTTGGTATTCAGCTTGTTGGTAGCCCGAGGGGTAGTTCCTTTCTACACGACTACACTAGTAGCAGTATTCGGTACCATGTTTATTGGAATAGCATTGTACAAGAAGAAACTTATTTAATAGGAGGAAACGTTTATGAATTTTATCGACAAGGTTAAAAATGTTGAAGAAAAAATAATTGAGATGCGAAGACATCTTCATGAGAATCCAGAACTAAGCAGCCAAGAATTTGAAACTCAAAAATATATTATGAAGCAGTTGGATGAACTAGGAATACCCTATGAGAAAGTTGGCACCACCTCTCTAGTTGGGCATATAAAGGGAAGTAAACCAGGCAAAACTGTTGCCCTTCGTGCGGATATTGATGCATTACCTATTATTGAACAGTCAGGAGCCTCCTACTCATCAAAAAACGAAGGTGTTATGCATGCCTGTGGTCATGATGGTCATACAGCCATGTTATTGGGAGCTGCTAAAATGCTAACAGATGTTAAGGATGAGTTGAAAGGAGAAGTCAGACTTCTTTTCCAGGAGGCAGAGGAAACCTTTTCTGGAGCTAAGAAAATCGTGGCAGATGGTGGTATGGATGGGGTTGATGCTGTATTTGGCATGCATGGAATGCCAATTGAGACTGGATATTATGACATGACTCCTGGTTACCGTATGGCAGGGTGCGATACCATTTATGTAAAGTTTGCAGGGGTATCTGGTCATGGATCAAGTCCTCATTTGGCCAAGGATACTGTCCTACCTGCAGCAGAATTTGTTACCCAGCTTAACTCAATGATTACCAAGTTCGTCAACTCTCAATCTCCTGTTGTTCTAACTGTTGGGAAATTTGTCGGAGGAACCAAAGCTAATATTGTATCCAAGTATTCCAAGCTAGACATCTCCATGCGATATTTAGAGGAAGATACTCGTAGGATTATTCACAAGAAGCTTAAGGACTTGGCTGAAGGACTTGCAAAAATATATGATATTTCAGTGGATGTTGAGATTGAGGAAAGTACCATTAGTTTGAACAATGATACAGAGATAGCCGAAACAGCAGACAAGGCAGCAATAAAGGTGTTTGGAGCCGATAGGAACGTTAATGGTCCAATTTTAATGGGTTCGGAAGATATGCCTTATTATTTCCAAGAAGCTCCAGGAGCATACGCAATGGTAGGTTATCTAAACAAAGAAAAGGATACCATCTACTTCCCCCATCACGAAAAATTCAACATTGATGAGGATTATCTCAAATTTGGTGCTGCATACCATGCTCAATTCGCTTGGGATTATCTTAATGACAATGACTAGGTTTCATCATTGTTATTCTATTGATTAATTTTTTGACTCCAATGTATACAACATCCACAAGTGCTAATTACTAGAGATACTATTAGGAAAATAAACATGTGAAATCCACGATTATAAATAGAAAGGTGAGGATATCAATCCTTGCCTTTTTATTTTTATTGATATATTATCATCTTAGGTGGTGATAATATGGGTCTAACTGTCAATGAAATGTTGAAATCAAACTTGTTTGAAGGATATCGGCTACTTGCTGGTTCTTCCGGCCTTGATAAGCAAATTCAAGGGATTGCTGTTCTCGATGCTCCAGACGGCTACAAGTGGACAAAGGGAAAAGAACTTGTAGTTTCATCAGGATATATTTTCAAGGAAAACCCAAACCTATGGAATGAATTTGTCCATTCAGATAAGTTCAAGTTTGTTTCCTGTGTGGGAATAAAAGATAGATTTATTAAGGAAGTTCCGGAAGACATATTAAAGGAGTTCAATAAGCACGGAATACCCCTGCTCCTTATCCCTCCAGATATTGGTTGGATGGACATTATGAACAGCTTAAACGTTATTGTAATGAACAAGGATATACAGCAATTTAGAATCGGCAGCATCACCACAAATTTTTCAGATCTATCCTATCACGTTAGAAAAATTGAAAGAATTCTTTCACAGATTGAAGAGAGAATGGGCTTCCCTGCCATGCTATATGATCTATCAGATGATACTGCCTATTTTAGTTCTGACAACTTTCCAAAATTTGCTGATAAATTCACACCCAAGGATTTTTTTGAACATAATTTTCCAGTATCTGAAGAAATGATCTGTGAAAATCTTCAGTTTATACGGTATAGATATATTAGTGATAATATAGATGATATACCTTACAGCTGGCTATCTATACCAATTACTGTTATGGGAAATGTCAAAGCATACTTTGTTGTGGTTGAAGCAACCTCATTAATCGATTATTTTGATGAGTTTGCCATGCGGATCAGCTTCCTCCTGCTTCAATCAATATATGAGCAGTTTCTATTCTTTGACAGCGTAGGTGATTTTGGGTTTGAGAAATTCGTTAACGATATATTGTTCAACAAACTTTACGATCACGAAAAGATTAGCTTACGGGCAGTTGATATAAATATTGATGTTACAAAAAAATACTACACGATTCTATTGGAGCAATCAAATCAGGATTTGTCCCTGTCAGACTACAAGGATATTGTGAATAGAACCATCAAAACAGCATTCCAATATGAAAACATTAGGATTGCCTTTATTACTGAAAACTCAGTAATGATTGTTTACCAGATAAGCGATTACTCAACAAATCCAAACAATATTTCTGTATTGAGAAATTATATTAAAGACTTGAAGGCTAAGTTAAGGGATAAGTTGCAGAATCCTGAGATAAGGTTTGGAGTTTATGATACACCAGAACTTATATACAATTTACGTAGAAACTATAAAAAGTGTTTCCAGGCAATCCATATGGGCAAACTAGTCTATCAGGACCAGTCACTGGTCACCTACTCTGAGCTTGGCCCCTTTGCCTGGATAAATATTGATGATTCAGAGCTAAAAGCCATGATGAGTCGGATAAATGATCTTCTTGATGAGTCCGAAAGTAAAGAGCTACTTGATACCCTTAAACATTACCTGGATTACAGGATGAATTACAGTCTAACTTCAAAGCATATGTATGTACATATCAACACTGTACGTAAAAGAATAGAGAAGGTTCGTGAGCTGTTGGACATCGATATTGAGGATCCTGTCAATCGATTGAAACTGGAGCTGCTACTAATGGTATCTAAAAAATTAGATGATGAGAATTAGTACTCAGTTCGTAAAAAAAAACCTGGAAAATTATTTTCCAGGTTTCTTTTATGGAGCGGGTGAAGGGAATCGAACCCTCGCAACCAGCTTGGAAGGCTGGGGCTC
>CALGAG010000212.1 GCA_937951995.1 uncultured Bacillota bacterium | reverse complement strand
GATTTGCGATTCGAAAAGTTAAGGGAACTTTCTCTAAATGATTAAGGAGGTGTTTTAAATGGCAGTACCAAAAAGGAAAACTTCTAAAGCCAGAAGAGACAAAAGAAGAGCGTCTTCCTATAGACTTAATAAAACTACAGTTGTTGAATGTCCACAATGTCATGAGCCTAAACAACCACATAGAGTTTGTAGAAGCTGTGGCTATTACAAGAGCAGGGAAGTTATTGTAGTCGAGTAAACAAGAAAGATAGTGATTAGCTTCACTATCTTTTTTTTATGTGCTAAAATGGATATAATGAGTATACCTTTTGGATTGCAAAGGATACCGTCAAAAATTATAAATGAGGGATAAGTATGAGGATTATTGTGGATGGCATGGGTGGAGACAATGCACCGGAAGCCATTGTAAAGGGAGCAGTAGAGGCAGTTAATGAATACGGTATAGACATTCTGATCACCGGCAATGAGGCATCTATAAAGGAGCATTTGGAAAATCATTCATACCCAGCAGAGAAAATCCAGATTATGGATGCACCTGATGTCATTACCAACGATGACAACCCAACCCTTGCCATAAGGCGAAAGAAAAACAGCTCAATGGTAAAGGGAATGCAGGCCCTTGCAGATGGTGAGGGTGACGGCTTCATATCAGCTGGAAACACAGGGGCACTTCTGGCGGGGGGACTCTTTATTGTCAAGAGAATCCAGGGCATTGACCGTGCAGCATTGACTGTACTTTATCCAACCTTAAGTGGAGCATCCCTACTTGTTGATGCCGGAGCAAATATGGATACGAAGTCTGAGTATCTTGAGCAATTTGCTTTGATGGGATCCATATACATGGAAGAGGTCATGGGAGTGAAGGAACCCAGGGTTGGACTTATAAATGTTGGGACTGAAGATACTAAAGGAAACCAGCTTGCCAAGGACACATTTGTGGCTTTGAAGGATTCAAATATGAATTTTGTTGGTAATATCGAGGCAAGAGATTTACCATTTGGTGTTGCAGATGTAATGGTTTGCGATGGATTTGTGGGCAATGTGGTTCTTAAGCTTTCAGAAGGTATGGCGTCATCCATATTTACACTTATGAAGGAATCATTTGTGGCTGACACCAGATCAAAACTTGGTGCTCTGATGCTTAAACCCCAATTGAAAAACATGAAAAAACGTCTTGACTACAGAGAATATGGAGGGGCACCTTTACTTGGAACAGTCAAACCCATTGTAAAGGCCCATGGGAGTTCGGACTTCTATGCCTTCAAGAACGGAATTGGACAACTAAAGACTTTTATTGAGAAGGATGTTATTGGTAGAATAGAGAACAAAATACTATAATGGAGGCTTAATATGATAACAGAAAAGATAATAAGCATAATAACAACACAGTTCAATGTACCAGAAAAGGACGTAACAATGGAGACTTCATTCAGAGATGACCTGAATGCTGATTCTCTTGATCTTGTTGAGCTGGTTATGGCACTTGAGGATGAATTCGGCCTGGAAGTTGAGGACGATGATGTTGAACTTATAAAAACTGTCGGTGATGCCAGGAATTATATAAAGGGAAAATTGGAATAAGCCTGGAGGTGGAAGGATGAGCGGATATTTAGACAGAGAAAAACTTGAAGAAATACAAAATAATCTAAACTATCGCTTTGAGGATGTAGAACTTCTTGAAACAGCCTTGACCCATAGTTCATATGCAAACGAACATGGTATGCATGCAAGTAAGAGCAACCAAAGGATGGAGTTTTTAGGTGATACTGTGTTGGGGTTGGTCGTTAGTGAATATCTGTTTATGAAATATCCATTCTATCCTGAAGGTGAGCTTACAAAAATAAGAGCCAAGGTCGTATCAGAGCCTTCTCTAGCTCTCGCTGCAAGAAGAATCGATCTTGGAGCTTTCCTGTTTTTAGGCAAGGGTGAAGAGAGTACAGGTGGCAGGGAGAGGGATTCCATACTTGCTGATGCCAGTGAAGCGGTTACAGGTGCCATTTTTATGGATAGCAACTATGAGACCGTAAGAGAATTTCTACTTAAAAACTTTGAGACGACCATAGTGAAAGCTGTTGCCAAAGGGTCACTTTTTGTTGACTATAAAACAGGGCTTCAGGAAAAACTCCAGAAAATAACTCGTGAAAAGCTGGTTTACAGTGTTGTCAAGGAGGAAGGGCCGGACCACAACAAGCTTTTTCATGTGAATGTCGCTGTGGGTGGGGATGTTATTGGGTCTGGAATTGGGCGAAATAAGAAGGAAGCCGAACAGATGGCAGCAAAAGAGGCACTTATTCTAATGGGAGAAGATTATGACTAGACATTACATCATTCCAATTTTTGTTCCGCATTTTGGATGTCCACATGATTGCGTTTTCTGTAACCAAAGAAAGATAACGGGACTTTCAACTGATGTTACAGTTGAAGATGTTAAAGGAATAATAGATGACCATTTAGAGACTTTCAAGAGAGACTCCTTTATTGAGGTTGCTTTTTATGGGGGGAGCTTTACTGCAATTCAGATGGAAATTCAAAGAGAACTCCTTAGGGTTCCCTATGAATATAAAATGGAAGGGAAGATTCACAACATAAGGTTGTCTACAAGACCTGACGCCATTAATGAGGATATTCTGGGACTTCTAAAGGATTTTCAGGTTGATACTATAGAGTTGGGAGTCCAGTCACTTGACCATGAAGTTCTAGCCATGAGCGAAAGAGGCCATAGGGATGAGGATGTATATGCATCAAGCAGGCTTATCCGGGAGTGGGGATTCAAGCTTGGACATCAGATTATGCTTGGCCTCCCGGGAGATAGTCAGGCCAAGAGCCTTGAAACTGCAAAAAAAGTCCTTGAAATGGGTCCAGACATGATCAGAATTTATCCCACTCTTGTCATTAGGAATACCCCACTTGAAAGACAGATGAAGGATGGACTCTATGCTCCCCTAAGCATAGAGGAAGCCATCGAAACAGCTGCCATTATATTAATGGCCTTTACTGCCCATGATATCCCTGTAATCAGAATCGGGCTTCAACCAACGGAAAACATTCAAATGGGAAGGGATGTTGTTGCGGGACCCTTCCATCCATCCTTCAGACAATTGGTTGAGGAGCAAGTGTTCTCTTTACTTCTAAGGGAATACATAGCCAGGAATAAGATTGAGACGAAGGGTAAGAGCTTGACAATCAAATGTGCCAATTCCAGGACATCAATTATTGCTGGTCAACATGGCAAAAACAAGGAGAGACTGATTGAGGACTACGGACTGACAAAAGTCAGAATAATTCCTTTCAGGGGAAAAGATAGTAGAATAATACTATCTATGGAAAACGACGAGAGGGTCATTGACTTAGGTGAGGAAACGAAATTATACATTAATAATAATCCCTTATAAAGGTTCCCAAACGGGAACCTTTGTAGGGGATGGTCATTGAGGCCGGAATGGAGTGTATACAATGTATCTAAAAAAAGTAGAAATTCAAGGATTCAAATCATTTGCTGAAAAAACTGAAGTTGTCTTTAATGACAGGGTAACGGCTATTGTCGGTCCAAATGGAAGTGGCAAAAGCAATATTGCAGATGCCATAAGATGGGTCCTTGGTGAGCAAAGTGTGAAAAACCTAAGAGGTACCCGGATGGAGGACATCATTTTTTCAGGTACTGAAAAAAGAAAGGCCCTAGGCTACTCTGAAGTCACCATAGTTTTTGACAACACCACTGGCAGGATACCCATAGACTATAGAGAGGTTGCAGTAACCAGAAGGATGTTCAGGTCAGGTGAAAGTGAATACTACATAAATAAGAATTCCTGCAGACTCAAGGACATTCGTGAGCTTTTCATGGATACAGGTGTGGGTAAGGAAGGCTATTCAATAATCGGACAGGGGAAAATAGATGAGATCCTCTCAAACAAGCCTGAGGACAGACGAAATATCTTCGAGGAAGCAGCCGGTATTGTAAAGTATAAGTCTAAGAAGCAGGAAGCATTGCGAAAACTTGAAAGAACTCAAACTAATCTTACAAGAATCGGTGACCTGCTTCACGAAATAAAAAACCAGAAGGAGAATCTCCAGACCGAGGCAGAGAAGGCCAAGGAATTTCAGAAGCTATATGGGCAATTGCGAAGGCTTGACTCCAGTCTTTCAGTATATGAAGTAAATCGTTTGAAGACCAAACTGGATGATGCAGAAGGTAAGAGGATTGACTTGGACAGTGAAAAAGCCATAATTGAGGCTGATAGCACCCAGGTTGAGGAAGGGTACTCTACTCTAAAGTCAAGTATTGAAAGTCTGGAGAGAATTATTGAGGAAAAAAGAACACTCAAGATGGAGAGTATACAGGAATTTGAGAGTTCAAAGAACCGGGTCAAGATATTGGAGGAAAGGGAGTCCCATCTTAAGAAGGAGGTTGCAAGGTTAAATGAAGAAATAGCCAAGGGCAAGGACTTTCTTCACGCCGGCGACACGAGGAAGGATACATCCACTATTGAAATTGATAGGTTGGATAATGAAGTAGCCATGTTAAAAGCACACCTGGATGGGAAGTTTGAAGAAAGAAAAGCCCTTGATGGAAGAACACTCAGTCTGGAAAAAACCATTACAGACAAAAAGAATCAGCTTATGACCTTGTATTCATCACTGTCGGACAAGAAGAGCGAAAGCAATACAATTGCTTCCTTTGAGGATAGCATAAAGGGAAGGCTTGATATTCTTACAGAGGATGAGAATTCAATTGCCGACAAATGTTCAAGATTGAAAAATGGGTTGGAAAATAAAAGTAGAGATCTAGAGAGTCTCCTTGAAGCAAAGAGGATTAACGAAGAAAAAATCATGGAAGTTGAAGCTAAGGCAAGTAAGCTTAAAGCTAGGATAGGCTCTGAACAAGCCAAGCTCCAGGAGGATCAGAAGGAACTGGATGCTTCCATATCATCTCAAAAGCTTTATAGGAATATGGAAAAAGAATACGAGGGTTACTACAACAGTGTTAAGTCACTAGTTAAGGCAATCAACAAAGATACCAAACTAGGAGATGGGTTTATTGGAACCGTAGCCGACCTGTTTACCGTGGATAAAAAGTATATGAAGGCTATTGAGGTGGCCTTGGGCTCATCAATTCAGAACATAGTTGTCAAGGATGACGTCAGTGCCAGGAGGATGATTGACTACCTTAAATCTGAAAAGAAAGGTAGGGCAACATTCCTGCCCCTTAATACGGTTTCAGGATGGGAAATCAGCATAGAGGATAGGGATAGGAAAGAATATGGTCTCATAGGAGCGGCTTCAAGCATCCTTGAAGCTGATCAAAAGTATAGCAAAATCTTTATGAACCTGCTTGGCAGGACAATACTTGCAAACTCACTGGAAGATGCTATCAATTATTCAAAAAAATCCGGTTTCAAATCCAGGATTGTAACTCTGGAGGGTGAGATCATCAACCCGGGAGGCAGTCTAACCGGAGGGAGTACAAAAAATCAGTCAATTAGCATTTTGAATAGAAAACATACTTTGGCAGACTTGGAAATAAAAATCAAGAATATCAAGTTAAAAATTGAAGCTAAAACTAAAGCCATAGTGACCATTGAATCAGAATTGAACCAGCTGGGGAAAGCGTACGATAACTTAATCCAGGAAAAGACGGGTTTAATTGATAAAACTACTGTTCTTGAAAAAGAAATGGACAATATGGAGTATCAGTACGAAATTCAAAATGAGTCAATCAATTCTAAAAGAACCGAAATATCAGGATTAAGGGATGAACTTAAGGAGCTTGAAACAAAAAAAGCTGAGCTTAAGTCAGACCAGGATGCCTTAAAGGATAGTCATGACAAGCTTTATACAGACCTGGCTGGCATGCAGGAGGCTCTCGATGAATACAAAAACAACAGAACCATATTGGATAACGATATTACTGAAACTCGAATCAAGCTGAACGCCCTGGAGAAATCATTGGGTACTTTCAAGGAAAGAATACAGGAGAATGAACTATCCATTTCAGAGACCAGGGAGTCCATTAAGCTAAAGGAAACAGAACTTGACAGACTTGAGATGGAAATATCAGAAAACACCCTTGAAAAGAAAAGCCTGTGTGAATATATCCAGAGACAATCAACGACAGAGGAAGAAGAATCTCTCTTATTGAAGGAAAAGGTCGGGGAAAAGGAAAAACTAATGAAGGAGTTCTATCAAATTCAGGATAGGTTAAGGGAGCTGACCAAGCGTCAGACTTCTGTTGAAAGGGAGTTGAACAAGCTTGAAGTGGATCAGGCCAAGGCTCAGCTGCAGATTGAAAATATTCTAGAAAAGCTGGAAAATGATTACGAAATCACTCTGGCAGAGGCTGAAAAAATATATTCTGACATTGAGGACATAAGGGGGACAAAGAAAACCATTTCTGAATTGAAGCAAGGAATCAAGGAACTGGGTAATGTAAACATTAGCTCCATAGAGGAATATGACAATGTCCTTGAAAGGTACGAATTCCTAAACAAACAGGTGGTGGACCTTAATGGGGCAAAGGAGGACATAGAGTCCGTTGTAAAGGACATGGAGAAAAAGATGAGGGTTCAGTTCAGAAAGTCCTTTGAGGAAATCAATGAGAGATTCAGCGAGACCTTTTCTGTGCTCTTCAAAGGAGGAAAAGCTAGGCTTGAGATCGAAGATGGTGATGACATACTGACTGCAGGGATAGATATAATGGCTCAACCTCCAGGTAAGAAGCTTCAAAGTCTGACACTTTTATCTGGTGGAGAAAAATCTCTTACAGCCGTTGCACTCTTGTTTGCCATACTGAAAACAAGACCATCACCTTTCTGTATACTTGATGAAATTGATGCAGCCCTTGATGAGGCAAACATCAGCAGATATACATCATACCTCAACAGCCTTGAGGACAACACCCAATTTGTCCTAATTACACATAGGAAAACCACCATGGAAATTGCTGATGTCTTATATGGCGTAACCATGGAGGAGGAAGGCGTAAGCAGGATGATTTCACTAAAACTTAAGGACTACGACGAAATAGCAAGCTAGGAGGAGAAATATGTTTAATTGGTTCAAAAAAGACAAGAGGAAGAGTGAGGAATACAATCAGACCCTTGAGTCCCAAAACACAGATAATGGTCTTGAAATAGAAGATGAAGATGATGATCTTGAAGATGGCAACGAGGAGAAGACTTCCAGCATGGTTGAGGATGCCCTTGGTCTTGATGATGAGGCAGAAGTTGATGATGCAGGCCCAGTGTCGGGAGGCATCCTTGATAGGCTAAAAAATGGCCTAGCCAAGACTCGTAAGGACATGAGCAACAAGATTGAGGACATTATCAGCGGATACAAGGGAGTGGATGAGGAGTTATTTGATGACCTTGAGGATGTACTGGTATCTGCGGATGTGGGCGTCAACCCAACCATGATGATCATTGATAGACTTAGGGAAAGGGTTCGTGAGGAGAAGGTAAGTGATCCAAAAGATGTAAAGGGACTCCTGAAGGAGGAAATTAAGAAGCTTATGATTGAGTCGGTTCCTGGAAACGATCTTGATTTACTACCACATCCATCAGTGCTTTTGGTAGTAGGGGTTAATGGTGTTGGCAAGACCACTACCATTGGCAAGTTGGCATATGGATTCAAGCAGAATGGTAAGAAAGTCCTAATAGCAGCTGGAGATACCTTCAGAGCTGCAGCTATAGAACAACTGGAAGAATGGAGCAAGAGGGCAGGAGCTGAGATAATTTCCCATACGGAGGGTTCTGATCCTGCTGCTGTGATATTCGATGGAATCCAGGCAGCCAAGGCCAGGAAGGCTGATATATTGATTTGTGATACAGCAGGTAGGCTTCACAACAAATCAAACCTAATGAACGAACTAAATAAGATATTCAGGATAGTTGAGAGGGAATATGGAGAAGCTACAAAGGAAGTGCTCCTGGTTCTTGATGCCACAACGGGTCAAAATGCTATAAATCAGGCCAAAGTATTCAAGGAGGTTGCCAACATAACTGGGGTTGCCTTGACCAAACTAGACGGGACTGCAAAAGGTGGAGTGGCCATTGCACTTCAGACTGAGCTGAAGTTGCCCATAAAGATTATTGGCGTGGGAGAGAAGGTTGAGGATCTTCAGCCATTTGATACTGAAAGCTTTATTGATGCAATATTCGAATAGGTGTTGACAAATTATGAGATTTAAAATATTATTATACTGTCAAGGATAGTGCTTGACAGTATAATAAGTTGGTGATAAAATGGAGAAGCTGGTTAGAATTGGCATATTGTTCGACTTTTATGGAAAGCTCTTAAGTCCCAAGCAATACCAGGTTATTGATTTGTATTACTCCAATGACCTTTCACTGTCTGAAATAGGAGAAGTGCTCCAAATAAGCAGGCAGGGAGTATTTGATACTCTTAAGCGGGCAGAGGATAAGCTGCTTAAGTACGAGGAGAAGTTAGGACTTGTAGATAAGTTTTATGAGAGCCAAGAGGCCATACGTGAGTCGAGAAATCTAGCACGTGAAATTTGTATTATTGGAGAAAAGTCATCTGACGATGAAATTGTCGAAAAGGCTAAGATGATAGAAAGCCTGATTTCTGACATTTTACTGTAGATATAGGAGGTTTCATTTTGGTATTTGAAAGTTTATCAGAAAAACTTCAGAATGCTTTGGGAAAGCTCAAAGGCAAGGGAAAAATCAGTGAAAAAGACCTGGACGCAGCTCTAAGGGAAGTTAGATTGGCTTTATTGGAAGCTGATGTCAATTTTAAGGTTGTCAAAGATTTTATCAAGAAAATCAAGGAAAGAGCACTGGGTGCTGAGGTTCTTGAAAGCCTGACTCCCGGGCAACAGGTTATTAAGATTGTAAATGATGAATTGACTGCTCTTATGGGAGACAGGGAAGTCAAACTGAATATGGCTTCAACGCCTCCTACGGTAATATTGATGTGTGGTTTGCAGGGTGCCGGTAAGACAACCACATCCGGTAAGCTTGCCAACAACCTAAAGAAGCAAAACAAGAGACCCTTACTTGTAGCTTGTGATATCTATAGGCCTGCAGCAATCAAACAGCTTGAAGTGGTAGGTGAGAAGGTCGGTGTACCAGTTTTCTCAATGGGTGATAAGCATAACCCGGTGGATATTGCAAAAGCAGCCATGGAGCATGGCAAGAAAAATGGAAATGACGTAATAATAATAGATACTGCAGGAAGACTCCATATTGACGAGAACCTTATGCAGGAAATAACTGAGATCAAGGAAGCGACCGATCCCGATGACATACTTTTGGTGTTGGACTCCATGACGGGTCAGGATGCAGTAAACGTCGCCCAGGCATTCAACGACCAGCTTAGCATAACGGGAGTTGTACTCACAAAACTTGATGGCGATGCCAGAGGTGGTGCGGCCCTGTCCATTAGGGCAGTAACCGACAAGCCCATCAAATTTGTTGGTATGGGTGAAAAACTCGATCAGCTGGAGCCCTTTCATCCGGACAGAATGTCCTCAAGGATTCTTGGAATGGGTGATGTATTAAGTCTTATTGAAAAAGCCCAATCAAACATTGATGAAAAGAAAGCAATGGAGCTGGAAAAGAAAATGAGAACTGCACAGTTCACATTTGACGATTTTCTAGACCAGCTTGAACAGATGAAAAACATGGGACCATTGGATGAGATACTTGGAATGATACCAGGCATGAATTCAAAGGCGCTTAAGGGTTTAAATGTAGACAATAGTGAGCTTGCTAGAATAGAAGCTATTATAAAGTCCATGACCAAAAAGGAAAGGGACAATCCAGATATGATTGACAGTAGCAGGAGAAAGAGAATTGCAGCCGGTAGCGGCACAAATGTACAGGATGTCAATAAACTTCTAAAGCAATTCAAGGAAACAAAAAAGATGATGAAGAAGTTTTCTGACATGAGTAAACCATCGAAGAAAAAAGGGAAGATGGGTTTCCCCTTTTTCTAAATAGATACTAAGTGATAATGGGAGGTGAAATAAATGGCTGTAAAAATAAGACTAAGAAGAATGGGTGCAAAAAAGACTCCTTTCTATAGAATTGTTGTAGCTGACTCAAGAGCACCAAGAGATGGTAGATTCATTGAGGAGCTAGGATACTACAATCCTCTTACTGAACCAAAGACAGTAAAGATAGACAATGAGAAAGCTGCTAAGTGGCTTAAGAATGGTGCAAAACCGACTGAGACAGTTGAAAGACTATTCAAGAATAGCGGTTTGTACGATAAGGCAGAAGAAACTACGACTGAAGAAGAAACTGCTGAATAATCTCGGAGGTGCAGATAATGGGTGAATTGGTAGAATTTATTGCAAAGGCACTTGTAGATAATCCTGACCAGGTCAGTGTAAACGAAGTGGAAGGATCCCAATCAATTATCATAGAATTGAAAGTCGCACCTGATGATATGGGGAAAATCATTGGTAAGCAGGGAAGAATTGCAAAGGCCATTAGAACTGTGGTCAAGGCAGCTGCTATCAAGGACAACAAGAGAGTGGTTGTTGAAATCATTCAATAATTGACGCATTGGCGGGTGTAAGCATGGAATATACAGTAATTGGCAAGTTAACGGGAACACACGGAATAAAGGGAGACCTGAAGGTGTTTCCTCTGACAGACTCTACTGAAAGGTTTTTTGAACTTGAGAAAGCCTATGTTGGCGAGAATAAGATCAAGGTCCACGTTAGTGGTGTGAAGCTTCACAAGGGCATGGTCCTATTGAGGTTTAAAGGTCTTGAGGACATAAACAAGGTTTTGGATTTTAAGGATGAGTACCTTTACGTAGATGAAGAGGACAAGGTCAGGTTGCCTGAAAACCACTACTTTATTTCAGACCTTGTTGGCTGTAGAGTCTATGATAAATCAGAAACCTTTATTGGGGAGTTAACAGATGTAATCCAAAACTCAGCTAATGATGTTTATGTAGTAACTTCAGACACCGGCAAAGAATATCTAATTCCAGCTGTTGAAGCCTTTATAGCTTCTGTGGATGTTGTTGAAAAAATAATAATTGTAGATCCTATTGAAGGAATGATTGAATGAAAATCGATGTGTTGACCCTTTTCCCTGAAATATTTGACATGCTAAAAGACTATAGCATTGTAGGAAGAGCAATTGCTTCTGAAGCCATAGATGTTAATGCCATCAATATCAGGGATTATTCCACAGACAAGCATAAGAGGGTGGATGATTACCCCTATGGAGGTGGAAGGGGAATGGTTATGAAACCTGAACCCATTCATTCAGCCATAGAGTCTTGTAGAAGGGTTGGTTCAAGGGTGATATATCTTTCACCCCAAGGAAAAATCCTGAACCAATCTTTGGTCAAGGAGTTGGCTAATGAAGACCATCTCATACTTTTAGCTGGCCATTACGAAGGTGTTGACAACAGGATAATCGAAAACTATGTTGATGATGAAATCTCAATAGGGGATTATGTTTTAACTGGTGGAGAGTTGCCTGCCATGGTATTGATTGATTCAATAAGCAGGTTAATGCCTGGGGTTTTATCATCTGAAGAATCCTACGAGATTGAGTCTCACTACGAAGGACTATTGGAATACCCACAGTACACCAGGCCAAGAGTATTTAAGGGTTTCAAAGTACCGGATGTGCTCCTAAGTGGGGACCACTCGAAAATTGACATTTGGAGAAGGGTAAGTGCACTACGCACTACATTTATGAAAAGACCGGATATGTTGGAGGAAATAGAAAATCCCAAGGACCAGCTTGACCTAATGGATTCATTGCTGAAGATGATTGGGAAAAGATAGTTGAATTGAATGTTCCGGTATGCTATAATACCTAAGGTATAAGTAAGGACGGTCCTCTGCTTAAAGGGCAAGAACGTCTAGGTAGAAGGGAGGATACAAAATGGATATTATCAAAATGCTTGAAGATGAACAATTGAGAAATGATCTCCCTGAGTTCAACGTTGGAGACACAGTACAGGTTCACTACAGAGTCATAGAAGGTACAAGAGAAAGAGTTCAGATTTTCGAAGGTACTGTTTTAAAGGTTCAAGGTGGAGGAGCAAGGGAAACCTTTACAGTAAGAAGACTTTCATATGGAGTAGGAGTAGAGAGAACCTTCCCAATTCACTCACCAAGAATTGAAAAACTAGTTGTTACTAGAAAAGGTAAAGTAAGAAGAGCTAAGCTGTTCTACCTAAGAGAAAGACAAGGTAAATCTGCTAAAGTTAAAGAAAAAAGATTTTATTAATGGGACTGTTTCAGTCCCAATTTTTAT
>CALGAG010000211.1 GCA_937951995.1 uncultured Bacillota bacterium | reverse complement strand
TAGAATATACAAGAAAATAACGGGAAGCTACAGGCTAAAGGACGACTTCAATGAGGACCCGCAAATCCTGGAAGTCAGCTTAAGCATAGGGGTTGCATTCTATCCAAAGGATGGGGATGACATATTCCAGTTGATGTCCAAGGCAGACCAAGCCCTGTATAGGGTCAAGAGAAGCGGCAAGTCGGATTATCATATGTGATTCTAGATTTAAAAGAGGAGGGGTAAAATGCATAAACTGTCAGGAGACAAGGTGATCTACACCTTTAGGACGGAAATGGAGCCTGTACTTACAATGAAGCCTGGAGAGGAGGTCCAGGTTGAGACAAACGACTGCTTCTATCAGCAGATTCAAAGTGAGGACCAGGTAATGATGGAAATTGACTTTGACCAGATCAATCCGGCAACAGGCCCCATCTATGTGGAGGGGGCAGAGCCAGGAGACCTTCTGAAGGTGGAGATTCTGGAGATAAAGGTTGCAGACAAGGGTGTCTCTGGAGTTGTACCTGGAGAGGGAATCCTTGGGGACAAAACCAAAAAGCCAATAGTTAGGATAATACCAATCCAGGATGGCCATGCCCACTTCAAGGGATTGAAGCTTCCCATAAAGCCAATGATAGGTGTCATCGGAGTTGCACCTTCAAAGGATGATGGGGACTGCCCAACTGAAACACCATGGAAGCATGGGGGAAACATGGATACAACAGACATAGCCCAGGGTAACACAGTATACTTTCCCGTCAACCAGAAGGGAGCCCTTCTGGCCCTTGGAGACTGCCATGCGATCATGGGGGATGGTGAGATCTGCTTTACAGGCCTTGAGGTTCCAGCAAGGGTCAGGCTTAGGGTTGATGTTATAAAGGACAGGAAGGTCAACTGGCCCCTGATAGGGACAAAGGACTCAACCATGGTGGTTGCTTCGGGAGATGATGTTGACAGGGCTATCTACAATGCAACGGATGAAACCGTAGACCTGCTTTCAAGGGCTCTTCATATGGGTTTTGAGGAAGCCTATCTTCTTACAAGCATAGGGGTTCATATGAGGATTTCCCAGGTTGTCGACCCTAGAAAGACTATTCGCTCGGAGATTCCCCACTCAATAATATCAACGGAAAAGCTGATAGAAAACATCTAAGAAAAATGCCTGTGCCCTAGCACAGGTATTTTTCTTAAATCCATACTGCTAATCTTTTAACAAGAATT
>CALGAG010000210.1 GCA_937951995.1 uncultured Bacillota bacterium | reverse complement strand
CCTTGCCGTTAATGCCGGCTTACATCTTGGATACTCGCACCTTTCTAAACAGGTCTTTCGCCTCGCCCTCAGTGGGGAATTTACCGAACAGCATCTCCGCAGGATTTCCACCATCACCTGCTCTCTATTGGCGCTTGATTCGATTTGACTTCCACTTCATCGGTTTGTTGTATTAGATTATATGGGCTGAAATTATCAATGTCAAGAATTATTTGTAAATTAAAATAAATTCATCCAAAAGTTCCTTTGGAATGTCTATTTCAAGGTCTTTTGCTGTGTCCATATTAATCATGTTGGAGTACTCTGCCATCTGTTCCACAGGATTCTCCCCTATGGACTCTCCATCCATAATTCTCGCAATCATCCTCCCAGTCTGCTTCCCAAGAAGGGTGTAGTCGATTCCCACAGTGGCAAATCCCCCGTCCTTTACCATGGAGTCCGCTCCAACATAGATTGGCAGTCCAGCCTCTATTGCCAATTTCACATAGGTTGGCATTGCAGATGCCACCATATTGTCATCCGGTGTGAAGAATGCATCCACTTCTCCAACAAGTGAAGATACTACTTGATGCAGCTCGGATGTGGATGTTATGGTTCCCTCCCTGTAATCCAGGCCATTTTCCTCACAGTAGGCCTTTGCCTTTTCAATTCCTGTAACCGAGTTTATTTCGCTGCTGTTATAGATCAGGCCATAGGTTTTTACTTCTGGAGTCAGGACATGTGATAGTTTCATTATATCCTCCACTGGAATTGAATCGGATACGCCAGTTATGTTTCCAGAGGTTTCAGACAGGTCTTCCACAAGCCCTGCCTCCACAGGGTTGCTCACCGCTGAGAAGACTATGGGAATGTCCTTTGTCGAAGCCAGGGCTGCCTGGGCTGTGGGTGTCGCTATGGGGACGATCATGTCAACCTCATCCCCAACAAGGTTTTGCATGATGGACTGAAGCATATTCATGTCTCCATTTGCGTTGTGGAATGAGATTTCAAAGTTATCCTCAAGTCCAAGGACTACCAACTCATCCCTTATCGAGTCCCTGATCTGGTTCAGGGATGGATGGTCAACAGGCTGAACAATTGCAATTTTGTAGTTTCCTCCTCTTGCGGCCGATTCCCTTGCGCACCCACCCATCAGTCCTACGATTAATGCTCCTGCCATAAGTAATGCCAACATCCTTTTCATCTTGCACCTCTCCTTTTGTTTTGTTAGATTTTTTGTATTGGCACTCAGGCAGGCTCCTGCAAAAAACAAAAAACTGTCCTCAAAAATAAGGACAGATCAGATCTGCTATGCCACCTTAAGTATTGTAATGGACCGCTCCCATAGTTCACGGAGCGATTTTCATCCTGGAATGCCAACACATCCCTTGCCGTTAATGCCGGCCTACAGCTTGGATACTCGAAACTTTCTTTCACCTCGCCCTCAGTGGGCCATTTGCCGAACAGCATCTCCGCAGGATTTCCACCATCACCTGCTCTCTTTTGGCGCTTGATTCGGTTTGATTTCCACTTCATCGGTTTGTTGTTATAGATTATATGGCTTTGATATTCACTTGTCAAGGATAAAATTTAACCCTCCCGAAGGAGGGCCATCCATTAGGCTGTCCTAAACCAGCCTCTTGTGTTGTTGGCAATCTTTACAAGTATGAGCATTACAGGAACCTCCACAAGGACACCAACAACCGTAGCTACAGCAGCTCCGGATGTCAGGCCGAATACAGAGATTGCAACAGCCACTGCCAATTCAAAGAAGTTTGACGCCCCGATCATTCCCGCAGGTGCTGCGACATTGTGGGGCAGCTTCCAGGCCTTAGCCCACATGTAGGCTATGAAGAAGATCAGGAAGGTCTGGATTATCAGGGGTATTGCTATTAGTAGTATGTTTATGGGATTCTCGATTATGATCTGACCCTGGAATGAGAATATGATTATCAGGGTAAGAAGCAATCCCCCAATTGTAACGTTGTTGAATTTTGGAATATATACCTTCTCAAAGTACTCAAGACCCTTGTTCTTTGTTATTACCGTCCTTGAGATTACACCAGCCGCAAGTGGAATCACAACAAAGAGGACCACTGAAAGAAAAAGTGTTCCCCAAGGCACGAGGATGTCGCTGACTCCAAGGAGAAGTGCAACTATTGGAACAAAGGCAACAAGGATTATCAGGTCATTTGTGGCAACCTGTACAAGTGTGTAGGCCGGGTTTCCCTTTGTCAGATGACTCCATACAAACACCATTGCCGTACATGGAGCAGCTCCAAGGAGGACAGCTCCAGCCAGATATTGCTTGGCCATTTCAGGGTCTATAGTATTGCTGTATATGACATTGAAGAAAAGATAGGCTATTGCAAACATGGAAAAGGGCTTTATGAGCCAGTTTGTAACCCAGGTTACAATCAGTCCCTTGGGGTTTTCCCCAACCTTTTTGACGCTCTTGAAATCAACCTTGAGCATCATTGGATATATCATCAGCCAGATAAGTATGGCAACTGGTATAGATACGCTATAGTATTCAAATTGACTTAAAAATTCCGGTACTCCTGGCAGGTAAACTCCAATTGCAACCCCGATTGCCATGCAAAGGGCAACCCATATTGTAAGGTA
>CALGAG010000209.1 GCA_937951995.1 uncultured Bacillota bacterium | reverse complement strand
TAATGGCAATAGTTAAGATGAACGAGTTCAGCTTATTTGCCTTCGATTCATCCAAGGAAGACCTTCTCCACGAGCTTCAGAAATTCGAGTATGTCCACTTTACAAACCTTGGTGTAGACGAAACCCTATCAGAACTGGGGTTGAAAAATGTCAAGGTGCCGGAAAGGATAATGGAAATTGACGACCAAATAAACAGGGTAGGAAACGGCATCAAGATACTGTCAAAATTCCACGAAAAACCATCCGGAATCAAGGCCATGCAGGAGGGCGTAGGTGCCTACACATTCGATGAGCTGGAAGAAAAGGCACTATCCATTGATTACAAGGAAACACTTGATGGGGTGGAAGAGCTTTGGGGAAGAAGGGAAGCCCTTAAGCATGAGAAGGAAAAGGCAAGGGCCAGAATGGTTGAACTAAGACCATGGAAATCAATCGACATCCCCATTGGTGACATCAACGGGATAGAGAGGGCTGAGATTTTCACAGGCACAGTACCTAAAAAGCTCAGAGAAAGACTTGAAGAGGAAATGACAGGCTTCGAAATGACATATCACGAAGTGGTGGAAGAGGACAAGGACAACCTGTACATTGTGGCCATGTCCTATGGAGACGAAGTGAAGAAGGCACTGGACGGCCTTAGGAATACGAGCTTTTCCAAAATTTTCATCCAAGGTGATGAAAAGCCAGCCATGGAAATGGAAAAGATCAATGAAAGAATCGTTGAATTGGATTCACAGATGGAGGAGGTCGAGGAGGAACTGGGAGCAATGACCTCCCACATGGAAAGTCTGGAGCTTGTATACGACTACCTTAGCAACTTGAAGCTAAGGACAGCTGCAGCTGAAAATTTTGTTTCAACCGACAATGTCGACGTCATAAAGGGTTACATACCTACAGACAGGGCAGAGGAGTTTGAAACAAAGATCAGGGAAAGACTGGATAACATCTACTATATGGAAATGAAGGAAGCGGAGAAGGAAAGCGATGATACCCCGATCCTTTTGAAGAATTCAAAATTTGCAAAGGCATTTGAATCTCTAACCGGGATGTATGCAATGCCTAAATACAGCGAAGTGGACCCTACACCTCTCTTGGCACCATTCTACCTTGCCTTCTTTGGCATGATGGCTGCTGATGTTGGTTACGGACTGATAATGCTGATTGGAACCATGTATGTCCTTAAAAAGTTCAACCTAAAGGAAAACACCAAGCTTTTCGTAAGGTTTTTCTACTATCTGAGCTTTTCGGTCATAATATGGGGATTCCTTTACGGGTCCCTGTTTGGAGGGATAATACCTTTACCGGGATTGTTCGAGCCTGCAGAGGATTACAACTCCCTACTAATACTGTCGATCATATTCGGCTTGATCCATATATACTTTGCACTGGGAATTAAGGCATATGTCCTTGTGCAGAATGGAAAAGCCAAGGATGCCCTGTATGATGTGGGCCTTTGGTATCTGGCCCTGACGGGAGCCATAGTATACCTTCTTAACATAGTTATGACACTTCCCGAGATTGTAAAGACCATAAGCTTCATTGTCATGATAGCTGGAATGGTGGGAATTGTACTGACAGGTGGAAGGGATGCAGAAGGCATGGTAGGGAAAATTGGAGGAGGAATCTACTCCCTGTATGGAATATCAGGCTATGTAGGTGACTTTGTATCCTATTCAAGGCTTATGGCCCTGGGACTTGCTGGAGGATTTATAGCAGGTGCGGTAAACATGATGGCTGGAATGGTTGCGGGAAGTGGAGTTATTGGATTTATTGGTGCCATAATAATCTTCATCTTCGGCCAGACCTTCAATCTTGGACTTACCCTTCTGGGAGCATATGTACATGCCATAAGGCTGATCTTCGTTGAGTTCTTCGGCAAGTTCTACGAAGGTGGAGGAAAGAGATTCAACGAGTTTAGAAGCAAACCAAAATATATCAATATAAAATAGGTTAGGAGGAAATGTAAATGACATTTACTGAATTTATTGTTTCATATGGTGGGGTATTTTTCGCAGGACTAGGTATAGCGGTGGCTGTATTTCTCTCAGGAATAGGCTCAGCAAAAGGTATAGGTATTGTAGGACAGGCAGCCAGCGGTTTGATTATCGAGGAGCCTGAGAAGTTCGGTCGTTCACTTGTACTTCAGCTGCTACCAGGAACACAGGGTCTTTACGGCTTTGTAATAGGACTTTTGGTTCTTGGACAGTTGGATGCGGGCATGACTCTGGCTCATGGCATGTATCTCCTTGCAGCGTGTTTGCCAATCGGTTTTGTTGGATGGCAGTCAGCCATAGCCCAGGGAAAGGTTGCTGCTGCCGGTATTTCAATTCTTGCAAAGAACGAAGAGCATTCAACAAAGGGTATCATCTACTCAGTAATGGTTGAGACATATGCCCTGCTGGCATTTGTAATCTCACTAATTCTTGTAAACGCCGTAAGTTTCTAGAAAAAGTAAGGATGTGAAGCTATGTCAAATTTAGATAACCTTACCCAAAAGATTCTTGAGGATGCCCAGAACAAGGCAAGTGAGATCATGGAAGAGGCTGAAAAAAGGAACAGGAGTCTTGTCAGCCATAGGGTAAAGGAAGCAAATGAGAGAAGGGATAAGATCGTCGAAAAGGCTGCCGCCGAGGCACAAATGCTAAAGAGCAGAGTGATCTCAAGTGCTGAATTGAAGGTCAGGGACGAAAAGCTTACTGCAAAGCAGGAGGTTATGGACAAGGTTTTTCAGATGGCAAAGGACAAGTTGTCAAACCTTGATAATGATGATTACCTGGAATTTGTAAAGGCTTCTCTTGAAAATACAAAGACAGAAGGCAAGCCCACACTTCTGGTTCCAAAGGGAAAAAAGGACCAGCTGGAAGAACTTTCCACGGCAGTGGAGCTTGTGGAGGACCCTTCAGTCCAATCAGGCTATATACTTAAGGATGGGGAAATAGTTTATAACTATACATTTGAAGCCCTGGTGGATGAAATCAGGGAAGACCTCGAAGGGGAGATTGCACAGAAACTCTTTGAAGAATAGGAGTGAGTTCATGGATAGAATGGAATTTACCCAGGGGGTAACCCGTACCAGAGTCCTTGAAACCAAGCTCCTTGACCAATTGACCATCGACAAGATGGTTGATGCGAAGGATCTTGAGGAGGTACTGAGAACCCTTGGAGATACGGATTATGCAGGTGCGGTGTCAGCTGTGGAAAAAGGAGAGGACTACGAAAGCATCCTTAGCCATGAGCTGAAAAGGTCATACGACCTCATGAGGGAGATTTCACCCCGTGACGAGGTGGTGGACCTGATGGCCCTGAAGTATGACTACCACAACCTTAAGGTGATGCTTAAGGAACACGTAATGAACAAGGACCTATCCGATTTGTACGTTCAAGTGGGTACGGTTGATTTCAATAAACTCAAGGCCATGTTCAAGGCCGAGCAGATGAGGGACATACAGCCTGAATTAAAGGCTGCAATTGAAGAAATCCTGGATGATTATGACCAGCTTGAGGATCCCCAGAGGATTGACATCCTTGCGGACAGACACTATTTCAAGCATCTGTACAGAATTGCAGATAAAACGGGAATAGAACTGTTCAAGGCCTATGTGAAGGACTACATAGATTTTCTCAATGTATCCGCTGCAATCAGGCTAAAGAAGCAAGGCAAGGACCTCAGGTTCTTCAGGGAGGTGATCCTCTTCAATGGAAACATTGAAAGGGATGACATACTCCTTACCATGAACGATTCAATTGATGTGATGATGAACAAGTTCAGGCATGCCAGAGTAAGCAAAGACCTTCTCAAGGGTCTTCAGGCATATCAGGAGACCGGTAGGCTGTCCGCATTTGAGAAGTACATGGACAACTACATGATAAACCTTAACAAGGATTCCAAATCCATAACATTCGGACCTGAGCCCCTCTTTTCATATCTGGTGGCCAAGGAAATGGAAATTAAGATACTAAGGATCATAATGGTTTCTAAGACGAACAATCTTTCACCGGAGGCCATAAGAGAAAGGTTGCGTGATCTATATGTTTAAAGTTGGAGTAGTTGGAGACAAGGATTCCGTTCTGGCCTTCAAGGCATTGGGTGTAGATGTCTTTACCGTGGTGGATGAAGAGGAAGCCAGAAAAACCGTGGATACAATGGCCAGAAGTAATTATGGCGTTATCTTTATCACTGAGCAGGTTGCCAGTTTGATACCAGATACTGTTGATAGATATGACAAAGAGATAATCCCTGCGGTTATTCTTATCCCTAGCAACCAGGGAACCCTGAATATAGGGATGGACAGGATAAACGAGAATGTTGAAAAGGCCGTAGGATCAAATATTTTATAGAAAGCGAGGGCTTATCTTGAAAGTAGGGAAAATAGTAAAAGTATCTGGACCCTTGGTAGTTGCTGAGGGGATGGATGAAGCGAATGTATATGACGTAGTACAAGTATCCGACTTCAAGCTTGTCGGTGAGATAATAGAGATGAGAGGCGACAGGGCATCGATCCAGGTTTACGAGGAGACTACGGGAATTGGTCCCGGGGACCCTGTGTACACCACTGGCGAGCCTTTGTCAGTTGAGCTTGGACCTGGTATGATGGAGGCCATGTTCGATGGTATCCAGAGACCTCTGAACAAGTTCAGGGAAATATCCGGAGACTTCATGACCAGGGGAACAAAGGTCGACAACCTGGACAGGGAGAAAAAATGGGACTTTGTTCCGGCCGTCAAGGTTGGAGACAAGGTTGAATCTGGAGATGTAATAGGTACGGTCCAGGAGACCACACTTATTCTACACAAGATAATGGTTCCTCCTGGAATGTCAGGTGAGGTAACTGAAATAAAGGAAGGCCGATTCACTGTTGTTGAAGACATCTGCGTGCTTGATGGAGAGAAAAGGCTTCAGATGATGCAGAAGTGGCCGGTAAGAAAGGGAAGACCCTTTGCCAAGAAGCTGAACCCGGATGTGCCACTGTTGACAGGACAGAGGGTAATAGACACCTTCTTCCCTGTTGCAAAGGGTGGAACAGCAGCTATTCCAGGACCCTTCGGTTCAGGAAAGACAGTTGTCCAGCACCAGTTGGCCAAGTGGGCGGATACTGAGATAGTTGTATATGTAGGCTGTGGTGAGCGTGGAAACGAGATGACGGATGTTCTTATGGAGTTCCCTGAAATCATCGACCCAAAAACCGGGGAGTCACTGATGAAGAGAACAGTTCTTATCGCCAACACCTCAAACATGCCCGTAGCCGCAAGGGAGGCATCAATATATACAGGAATAACAATTGCAGAATACTTCAGGGACATGGGGTATTCAGTTGCCATAATGGCTGACTCCACATCCAGATGGGCGGAGGCACTTAGAGAGATGTCAGGACGTCTTGAGGAGATGCCTGGTGATGAGGGATATCCGGCATACCTGGCATCAAGGGCAGCAGCCTTCTACGAGAGAGCCGGAAAGGTCATATGTGAAGGTGGGGACAAGAGAGAAGGAGCCATCACCGTAATCGGTGCAGTATCGCCTCCAGGAGGAGATATTTCCGAGCCGGTATCCCAGGCTACGCTTAGGATAGTAAAGGTATTCTGGGGTCTTGACCATGCTCTCTCATACAAGAGGCACTTCCCGGCAATCAACTGGCTAAACTCCTACACACTATATCAGACCAAGATGGACCAGTGGATGGCAGGAAACATAGACCCTGAGTTTGCAAAAAACAGGGCCAAGGCCATGAACCTTCTACAGGAGGAGTCATCACTTCAGGAAATTGTTAGACTTGTGGGTAGGGATTCACTTTCCGAGGAAGACCAGCTTAAGCTTGAGGCCACAAAGTCACTGAGGGAGGACTACCTGCAGCAGAATGCATTCCATGACATTGACACCTTCTGTTCATTGGAGAAGCAGAACAAGATGCTAAAGCTTGTACTTCAGTTCTATGACCTTGGTATGAAGGCTCTGGAAAAGGGAGTTTACCTTAAGGACATCGAGCATATGCCAATAAGGGAAAACATAGCAAGAAGCAAGTATATAGATGAGGAAGAACTCCACAAGATAGACGAGATAGGCGTGGAGCTTAACCAGGAAATAAATAGACTCATAGAGGAAGGAGGTATCCTGGATGCGTAAGGAATATAATACCGTAAGGGAAGTAGTTGGACCATTGATGGTTGTTGACGGAGTTGAAGGCGTCAAGTACGAGGAGCTTGTGGACATTGAGCTGGGTACAGGCGAGAAAAGACGTGGTAGAGTCCTTGAGGTAAACGGCGACAAGGCCATGGTTCAGCTTTTTGAAGGATCCTCCGGAATCAACCTTGGACAGACCAGGGTTAAGTTTCTTGGAAAGCCCCTTGAGCTTGGAGTAAGCGAGGACATGATCGGACGTATATTCGATGGCCTTGGAAGGCCAAAGGATGATGGGCCAAAGATCATACCAGAGAAAAAGGTTGATATTAACGGTGTGCCAATAAATCCCGTATCAAGGGACTATCCAGAAGAGTTTATCCAGACTGGGATTTCATGTATAGACGGTCTGAACACCCTGGTAAGGGGACAGAAGCTTCCGATTTTCTCCGGATCGGGTCTACCTCACGGAGAGGTTGCCGCACAGATTGCAAGACAGGCACAGGTACTGGGTACCGGTGAAAACTTTGCCGTTGTGTTTGCAGCAATGGGTATAACCTTTGAGGAAGCCCAGTTCTTTATAGAGGACTTTACAAGGACAGGGGCCATAGACAGGGCGGTACTATTCGTAAACCTTGCAGATGACCCTGCAATCGAGAGAATCGCAACTCCAAGGATGGCACTTACCTGTGCAGAGTATCTTGCTTTTGAGAAGGACATGCACGTACTTGTTATCCTGACAGACTTGACAAACTACGCTGAGGCTCTTCGTGAGACATCAGCTGCTAGAAAGGAAGTGCCAGGTCGTAGGGGATATCCGGGATATCTTTACACCGACCTTTCCACAATATATGAAAGAGCCGGCAGGATAAGGGGAAGAAAGGGTTCAATAACCCAGATTCCAATCCTGACAATGCCAGAGGATGACATAACTCACCCAATACCAGACCTTACAGGATACATCACAGAGGGACAGATAATACTATCCCGTGCCCTCTATAAAAAAGGCATCGAGCCTCCAATAAACGTCGTACCATCACTGTCCCGTCTTAAGGACAAGGGTATAGGAGATAACAAGACAAGGGAGGACCATGCGGATACCATGAACCAGATCTATGCCGCATACACCTCCGGTATTGAGGCCAGGGAGCTTGCAACCATACTTGGTGAGTCAGCCCTATCAGATGCCGACAAGGCCTTTGCAAAGTTTGCTGAAGCCTTTGACAACCAATATGTAAACCAAGGCTATGACAACAATAGAAGTATTGAAGACACCCTTGACCTTGGGTGGGAACTGCTGAAGATTATTCCAAGAGGGGAGCTTAAGAGAATTCGTCAGGAGTATCTTGACAAATACCTTCCACTGGAAGACGAAGGGGATGAGTAGATGGCTGTTTTAAACGTTAATCCTACTCGTATGGAGCTCACCCGACTGAAGGCCCGTCTAAAGACTGCCACAAGAGGCCACAAGCTTTTGAAGGATAAGCAGGATGAGCTTATGAGAAGGTTTATTGAGCTTATAAAACAAAACAAGAAGCTTCGTACCCAGGTTGAACAGGATCTGAAGGATGCATTTGATGAATTTCTTCTTGCAAGCGCCGTAATGTCACCTGAGATACTTCAGGAGGCGGTTGCCCTTCCAAAGGAAACCATAAGCGTTGACATCAAGAAAAAGAACGTAATGAGCGTTCACGTTCCGGTCATGAACTTCAAGAGGAAGCTTGAGGGAGATGAGGGAAGCATATATCCCTACGGCTTCTCACAGACATCGGGAGAGCTTGATGATGCGATCTCAAAGCTCTACACAATAATGCCGGAGCTCCTTGAGTTGGCCCAGGTTGAAAAATCCTGTCAGCTCATGGCTGATGAGATCGAGAAGACCAGACGTAGGGTAAATGCACTTGAGTACAGGACAATCCCTGAGCTTGAGGAAACCATCAGATTTATCCGTATGAAGCTGGATGAAAATGAAAGAAGTACCATTACAAGAATCATGAAGGTAAAGGAAATAATAAACAAGGAAGCATAACAAAAAAGACAGGGGGATGTTTCGTTGGTTTTAGGGCCAATGAAATATCCCCCTGTCTTTAAGGGAGTGATTAAAGGGATGGATATCAGAAGGGAAATTGAAAGTCTGAGGGAAGAACTGATAGGATTAAGAAGGGACTTCCACGAAAATCCAGAGCTTGGGTTTCAGGAGTTTAGAACAGGAAGGATTGTTGCTGACTACCTTGAAAGTCTCGGGCTTGAGGTTCAAAGAAATGTAGCTAAGACCGGAATTGTAGGTCTTCTACGGGGCAAAGGGCCAGGGAAGACAATAGCTTTAAGGACCGACATGGATGCACTTCCACTTACAGAGGAGACTGGCGTTGATTTTGCCTCCAAAAACCAGGGAATCATGCATGCATGTGGCCATGACGGTCATCTTGCAATGATGCTTGTAGCTGCCAAGGTGCTTTCAAGGATGAGGGACGAGATGGAGGGGAACATTAAATTCATATTCCAACCCAATGAAGAGGATGCCGGAGCTGAAATTATGATCGGGGAAGGTATCCTTGAGAATCCAAAAGTGGACGCTGCAGTTGGAATGCATCTCTGGTCACCTATCCAATCTGGTAAGATTGGGGTTGCAAAGGGACCCCTTATGGCATCAAGCTACTACTTTAAGATAATTGTAAACGGAAAGGGAGGACACGGTGGAGCTCCCCACACCACAATCAGTCCAATCCTTGCAGGGATAGACATGATAAAGGGACTGCAGGAAATGGTCATGAAGGAAGTTGATGCTCTTAAACCTACAATCATCTCATTCGGAAGGGTACATGCAGGCACCTATCCAATAATCATACCGGAGAAGATGGAAATCGAAGGGTCCTTGAGATGCCTGCACCCGGACACCCGTGAGATACAGGAAAGGATGAGGGAAATAGTCCAGGGCATATCAAAAGTGCATCGTACAAGCTATACCTTGGAATTCAAATGTGGGAATGACCTCCTGTACAATAATGATGAAATGACAAGCCTGGCCCAAGAGGTGGCAGAGGAGGCTCTAGGTGGAGAAAACATGATTACATCAGATATCAGCGTAATGCTGGGCGAGGACTTTGCTGAGTTTTCCAAAAGGGTTCCATCAACCTTTGTGTTTCTTGGAACAGCCAACAGCCACAAGGGAACAGACTACCCCCACCATCACCCCAAGTTCAATATTGATGAGGAGGTACTGCCCTTGGGGGTGGAGGTCCTAGTCGGCACTGCATTAAGGTATTTGGGGGAAAGCTAGGGAAAACAGGATGCACGTGAATTGAATAAGTGGTCAAACTAAAACCAGAGGAAGAAGTATCCTCTGGTTTTTTTGGGAAAAGGGAACGAATGGAATAGCATTCCAATTTTAATTGTATTCTACAAAAACACAGATGACGATCATCATGCCATGGGTTTTGGTCACATTATATGAAAAAAAATTCATAAAATCCTTGCTATCAGTTGGATACAAGCAATATGCCCATAGTGGAAAAAATTAGGCCATAATTAAGAAAGTCAATTCTCAAATTTCTGAAAAATTTTCTTGACAGTCAAATTAATGTACTATAGTATCAAAAGTAGAACAACGTTCTAATAAAACAGAAAGACTTTTGGATCAGGTGATTTAAACTTGTAATCATGTAACCGAGATTGCAAAGGGAAATTCTGAACGGACCGTTGATAGTAGATGGTTACATAAGAAGAGGAGGAGATTTAGGATGCCAAGAAAGAAGAGTGTATTGGATCTGTACAAAATGAAGAAATCCGGTGAGAAGGTGGCTTGGATCACAGCGTATGACTATCCGACAGCCATGTTTGCAGAAGCGGCCGGGATGGATATGCTTCTTGTTGGAGACTCATTGGGAATGGTTACTCTTGGATACAGCGGAACCATACCTGTTACAATGGAAGACTGCATTTCACATTGTCAGGCTGTAAGAAGAGGAGCTCCCAACACCTTTATCATTGGTGACATGCCATTTGGTGCATACCAAAGCTCAGATGAGCAGGCAGTTGACAATGCAGTTAGATTCCTAAAGGAAGCTGATGTTGATGCCATAAAGCTGGAAGGTGGCATAAGAGTACAAAGTAGAATCCGTGCAATCACTGACGCAGGAATAGCTGTCTTTGGTCATATCGGACTGACTCCTCAAAGCTCAGGACAGCTGGGAGGATTCAAGGCTCAGGGAAGAACAGTTGAGAGCGCCAAAGGCGTTATCGAGGATGCACTTGCAGTTCAGGAGGCCGGCGCAATGATGCTGCTTGTTGAGGCTGTACCACCAGAGGTTACAAAGTTCATTGCAGACCTACTGGAGATTCCGGTTTATTCAATTGGAGCTGGAGACTGTGATGGCCAGCTGCTGATAAGTAGTGACATGGTTGGAAAATTCCAGGCATTCACACCAAAATTCGTTAAGAAGTATGCAAACGTTGCAGAAATTGAAACAAACGCATACAAGGAGTATGTCAAGGACGTTAAGGAAGGTGTATTCCCATCAGATGAATACGTTTATCATGTAACAGACCCAATAGAGGATTTTGATGAACTGTTCAAGGAGTACAAATAATCAGGATAGATAACAGGAAGCTTACTACAGTTAAAATAACCTAATAAGAGGAGGCAACAAATATGGCTTTTAAAGAAATGATGGACTATATGAAGAATGAAATGAAATTTCCTACCAAGGATCTGAATGACCTACCTACATCAACCAAGACTTTTGAAGGTGGAGCTCACTATAGAATGGAAATCACAGGTATTGAAAGTGCCAAGAACTTTGAAAACCTTGTCAAGGAGATTGACAAGCAAAAGGTTGTAATCCATAGGGTAATCGGTATGGTAGGGGGATCGGCCCTTATAGACAAGGCCCAGTTGAAAGAATATGCACAGATATCCGCAGATGCAAAGATAGAAGCACTTGTAAACCCAATGGCTTCAAGGGCATGGGATGGAGCCAATCAATACAAGACTCCAGAAGGATATGTTTCAGGAATGAGGCTTAGAGGCCAGGACAACATGTACCTGTGGCTGAAGGAATTTGACCGTTGCCTGAATGCAGGGATAAGAGGATTCTTGATCACTGATGAAAGTGTACTCCATATGGTTGTAAAAATGAGAGCTGCAGGCCTAATACCTGCTGAAACCAAGTTCAAGGTTTCTGTATTTGCCGGCCACGGAAATGCAGTAGCTGCCAAGATGCTTGAAGATATGGGAGCAGACAGCTTCAACCCATTGGCTGACCTTACACTTCCAATGTTTGCCTCAATAAGAAGCACAACAAATATACCAATGGACGTATACATGAGTCTTGTTGATTCAATGGGTAACATTCAAAGACATGTTGATTCAGATGAGATAGCAAGAATATGTGCTCCAGTCTACTTCAAGTTTGAGCCTGGAAAGAACGAGATGGACATCTACAATGCTTGGCATGATGATGAGCCATTGGACAAGCTGATACCAGTTAAGATACGTATGGCAAAGATCGCCAAGGAATGGTGTGATGAGAGCGATACTGAACTGGTATTCAACGACTATAAAGAAGACCTTGCAATTCCAAGACCATAAAGGTGGGTGTTAATAATGAGTAATAATCCTTTTGAAACGGCTTTGACCACCTTGAAGGAGGCAAGTGAATTAGCAAATCTTGACCCCAATGTGGTTAAGTACCTATCAAAACCAAAAAGAATCTTCCAATTCACCATTCCAATGAGAATGGACAATGGTGACTATGAAATATTTGACGCATACAGGGTCCATTACAATGATGCGCTGGGTCAGGTGAAGAACGGTATGAGATTTGTACCCGACCTTGATCTTGACATAGTAAAGGCACTGGGTTTTTGGATGACAATCAAGCACGCTGTTGCAGGGATACCTGCAGGAGGCGGCAAGGGCGGAGTAAAGGTAGATGCTCGCAAGCTTTCCGAAGGTGAGCTTGAAAGAATATCCAGAGCCTTCATAAGAAAGCTTCCTGTAAAGGGAGCATGGGTTGATGTTCCAGGTGCAGACATTGGAACAAGTGCCAAGACAATGGCCTGGATGCTTGACGAGTATGAGGAGATAAATGGTTTCCACAGCCCCGCAGCAATCAACGACAAGCCTGCAGAAACAGGTGGAACCCTGGGAAGCATGGAAGCGACAGGAACGGGTGCCTACTTTGTGACCATGGAGGTTATGAAGGACAACAATATTCCTAAAGGCGCGACAATAGCAATGCAGGGATTTGGAAATGTTGGAAGGATTGCAGCAAGACTCTTGCATGACGAAGGCTACAAGGTTGTTGGAGTAGCCGACCTTACAGGCGGGGTTTATGACTCCAATGGACTGGACATACCAAAGCTTGAGGCGTATGTCGCTGAAACCAAGCAGATTGAGGGATTCCCATGTGAGAAGACCCTAGATCTGAACAGCGTACTGGAGCTGGATGTTGACATACTTATGCCGGCAGCGGTTCAAAGTGTTGTACATGAGGGAAATGCAGACAATGTTAAAGCCAAGGTAATCATGGAATGCGCAAACGGTCCTGTAACACCGGAAGCGGAAAAGATTCTGGAGAAGAAGGGTACGCTGATAGTTCCAGATGTTCTTACAAATTGCGGGAGCGCAATAGTTTGCTCCTTTGAGAGAACCCAAGGTCTTACAGATGACTACTGGGAGCTTGACAAGGTAAATGAAAAGCTTAAGGAACAGATTACAAAAGCCTATAAGAACACGGTTGAAACAGCGGCAAGTGAAAATACATCAATGCGTAACGCAGCATGGATAAATGCACTTAGAAAACTTGAAAAATCAATGAAAGCCCGAGGCTGGGTTTAAAAAATAAGGGAAGGAGGCTTTCTTCATGGAGGCCTTTCTCCAACCCTGGTTCTTTGGTACAATAGACCTATATTAATAGAAAATGTACAAAGAATATTGGAAAGGGTGACTATTATGGCTACAAGCAAATCCCAGCATACACCAAAGTATCCCGTGTTGACCATAGATAAGGCTTTGGAGCTAATGGAGATATTGGCCGAGGAAGGCTACCAGGAAGGAATGGGCGTAAGCGAACTCAGCACAAGACTGGATATTGGAAAAAGCACAGTACACCGGATATTGGATACACTTGCAGCGAGAAACTATTTGGAACAGGATCACGAAACCAAGAAATATCGTTTGGGATGGCGATTATTTGAAATTGGGAATGTGATACCTCGACAGAGAAACCTAAATAATTTTGACATGGGTATCCTGCAGAAGTTATGTAACCAGTATCAGGAAACAGTAAATCTTGGAGTACGTGTTGAGGACAGTGTCGTAACCGTTTCAAAGGTAAGCGCCAAGTCAAGTCTTATTGCAAACCTGCAGGTGGGTTCAAGAGAATCACTGCATGCCACAGCTATGGGTAAGGCCTTGATGTCGGATATGACAAGGGAAGAAGTAATTGATATTCTTGGGGAAGGACCATACACAAAATACACCAGCTTCACCTTCACAGAAATTGATACTCTCATGGAGGAGCTAAGGAAGATCCGGAAGCAGGGATTCAGCATAGATGATGAAGAGTTTGCACCAGGACTTACATGCATAGCGATGCCGGTTAGAAATTTCGACAATGAGATTGTGGCGGCTGTCAGCGTAAGTGGTGCAAGTATCCGACAGACATACAGCAAAATTGACGACATAAAGGTTGGACTAAAGGAAGCGACAGAAAAACTGTCATATTTCCTGGGCTGGGAAGGGAAGATTCCTGAAACCTCGGATACTAAATAAAGTCACATTAAGGGAGTTGGCTTTAAGAAATGGACTGGATCAAGGAACAGAGTGAGGAACTGCAAGAAGAACTGGTTGAGCTTAGAAGAGATTTCCATGCATACCCGGAACTTGGATTTGAGGAACATCAAACCAGTAGAAAGGTTGAGGAATACCTTCAGAACCTGGGTTTGAAAACTGAAAGGGTTGCAGGGACCGGAGTGGTTGCCATGATAGAAGGCCACGAAGATGGACCTGTGCTAATGCTAAGGGCTGACATGGATGCCCTTCCAATTCAGGAGGAAAACACAGTAGCATATGCTTCAACCAATCCTGGAGTCATGCATGCATGCGGACATGACGCTCACATGGCTATGCTCATGGGAGCGGCAAAAATATTATCGGAAAACAAAGAGCTGATAAAGGGAAAAATAAAATTGGTTTTTCAACCCAATGAAGAAAATGCAGGAGCTTTACCCATGATTGAGGAAGGAGTTCTGGACAATCCCAAGGTGGATGCAGCAGTGGGAGTACATATATGGACCCCATTGCCATCGGGAGTTGTCGGGATATCAGCTGGAGGAGTAATGTCCGGCTTGTACATTTTCAGGATAAGGGTAAAGGGTTACGGAGGCCACTCAGGCTATCCTGAAACTGCAATAGACCCAATAATAGCAGCATCAGATATTGTATTGTCCTCCCAAAGGATACTGACAAGAGAGATAAGCGCTATGCGACCAATCACCTTGACCTTTGGCCAGATAAATGGTGGAACCAAGGCAAATATAATACCTGATGAGGTTATTCTGGAGGGATCCATCAGAACCCTGTACGATGATTCCGGGGACCCTCCCATCTATCGATTGGAGCGACTTGCAAACGATGTAGCAAAAACTCACGGCTGTGAGTGTGAAATTTCATGGGTCAGGGAGAACATCCCACTAATCAATGACGAGACCATGACTGAATATATGAAAAGAACTGCAATTGAAGTTGTTGGAGAAGACAACGTAATTCCATATTGGTCCATGGCAAGCGAGGATTTTTCCGAGTTTACTGCCAGAATACCTGGTGTTTTTCTCTTCCTTGGTACGGGAAATGAGGACTTGGGAACTCATTTCCCCCACCACAATCCAAGATTCGATGTTGATGAATCAGTCTTGCATCTGGGTGTGGAGTTGTTTGTCAGAGGGAGTCTGAAATATTTGGAAGATTGTAGCAAGAATTAACAGAACATTACCAATAGTCGCAATATACCCAAAACATAAAAAAGACAAAGTATGTTGTAATCCAAAATTCAAAGGAGGAAAGTAGGATGAAAAAAAGTAACAAGAAGTTACTGTTGTTGTTAGGTCTAATGTTAATGGGGATGGTATTACTCGCAGGATGTGGTGGCGGAGATACACCAGCGCCAGCAGAGGAACCGGCACCTGCCGAAGAGCCTGCAGCAAACGGTGAACCAACAGAAGCTACCCTAGCTGATCTGATCACTTCACCAATGCAGCCAAGACTTGCATCAGAGGAGATCGAAGGTGACTTCATGACCGTATGGGCTGAAAACTATGGGGAGCACATGAGAGAAGTAACTGATGGAAAATACGACCTGGATGTTTATCCATATGGTACTCTTGGTGACACAAGGGATATCAACGAGCTGGCACAGCTTGGCGTGGTTGAGTACGTATTCTCAGACTATGCCTGGATAAGTTCATTTGTTCCTGAGGCACAGGTACTTGCACTTCACTACATTTGGCCAGAGGAAAGAATGCCTGAGACCCTTGAGTGGGTAGTAAAGAACGGTGAATTCATGGGCGTTCTGGAAGAGGCTTTCAGAAGAAACGGCCTTGTTCCACTGGGAGTACTATATGAAGGATGGCAGACAATCACATCAAACAGACCTATTGA
>CALGAG010000208.1 GCA_937951995.1 uncultured Bacillota bacterium | reverse complement strand
TGGGAGTTTACCTAATGGGATTTAGATTAAGAGAGGAACCAACTGCTTCCAATGCGGCCTCAAATTTTATATTTGAATACTACACCGGCAGCATAAGAGGAAGGGTTGATGGATCTGCCAAGCTGGATAAACTAAGCAGCCTTATGGATAAAGATACCTTTAGAGATGCAGCTGAACAAGGCCTAATATCAGAGAAAGGAATTGCAGGAAATGGATACCTGGAGGAAGTAGATACAAACCAGGTCACCTTATCTAATGCATATGATACAGGCCAGGGTAAGACCTTCAAGTACCAGACCAATACAAGGTTAAAGCAAGACGGGGACACCATCCATACTGTCAGGTTCAGCGGTGAGATCACTGTTGTAGACCAGGAGGTAGTCTGGCTTGTAACAGGCTTTAATCCAGATTTTGATAATATAGAGGTTATGACTACCTACGGAAGATCCTACTTGAGGATTGCCAACAGATTCAATAAGTCCATGGCAGAGCTTAGGGTATCCTTTGATGGAATTGACCAGAACCTTCACCTGGTAGAGGACGAAAGGGTTATTCAATTGCAGATGCCATCAAAAGGAGAGCTGAATTTTTCCGTGGAAGTTATTTTTGAGGATGGGTCTACAGTCACCAACCAGTTTGTTGGGGATTTTTCTGATGGGAAGAATGTTGACCTTGTAGTTCAAGAGGGAGAAAAGGACCAGTTGGAAATAGGCCTCGCCTCTCTTGTTACGGGTATTACCGAGGAGCTTAAGGAAATGGATGGCTTACTGGACAAGCAGCTCGTGGAATATGAGGTCAGCAAGCTTTTGGGCGGTGGACCAATCCTAAAGACTGATGCCAGTGACAATAAGGACAGAAGTGCAGTAATCAGAGCCTTGGCTGACCATGCCTTAAGGTACACCACTACTGAAAAGGTCCATTTGAATGATCTGGGAGAGTATTATCTTATAGAAGAGCATAATGCACTTGGGGGAGAGTCGAGATATTACAGTGTTTTTACAGAGAATGACCAATATATCCTGCAAAGGGATGATGGAACTGCTACTGAGATATCAGGTGAATCATTCAGGGGAATAGCGGACTTGTTGGATTAATTCTAGCATGGTACCTAGTTAAATATAGGAGGGCTCAAAATGAGATCGAGGTTAAACAGTAAACTTCTGGTATTAGTTTTGTCTGTAGTACTAATAATAGCATTGGCCGGCTGCAGTAAGGAACAAGAGGGACCTATGGAAAAGGCGGAAGCATTCCTAAATGAATATTACACCGTCCAGGAATCTGAATTGGCTGACTTCTTTTATGAGGAGGTTGCCATACCCTACGATCCTAAAATGGAAGCTATGGAAGCCTTTGAGGAGTTTGGGAAGATGGTGGAGAACAAGTATGGTCCCTGGATGACCGAAAGAGGCTACCAGGAGTCCTTGGCGAACAGGTTTGTTCCTGGAGTTGAAATGTATGTAGAGAGAAACTACAAGATGATTACCGCGCAATCTGTTGCCCTTACCGATGAAGAGGAGTATCAGGATGGGCGGATGTATTACACCTATGGAGTGGATGTCAAGATCCAGCTTGAGGATGGGGAGACGGTAGTCATACCAGTCACAGGAGAGCTTGTAATGGAGAAAGTCCAGGAGGAATGGAAGGTTGATGTGTTCAGACCCAAGGCAGAGGGCTTGCAGGAACTTATAACCTACGGAGTACCCAACCTTAGGGTCACCAACTGGGATGTTGAGGACAAGATCGGTTACGTGGAGGTATATTGGGAAGGTGGCTCAGGTGGAGCTATAAACGCAGATGAAACTGCAATGGGCCTTGGCGAAACCTTTTCCTTTAGAATGCCCAGTGAGAAAAATCTCCTATTTAATGTGAAGCTGTTTGATACTGAAGATAATGCACTGGTTGAGTATGGGTTTGAAACAAACTTCTCCTCTGGGAGAAATTTCGAACTTTATATAATGTGGGATGAAACAAGAGAGAATATAATCCTCTCAGAATCCTATGACAGTGCAATAATCGGCGGTGCGGAGGATCCCACAGAGATCGTTGTAGTTGAGGAGGAAGGAGAATTTCAGCAGACAATTCAATACACCCTGCAAAAGATTATCAAGGGCCATGTGGAAAGAACCGTCCAGATTGCCGACAGTTGCTCGGTTGATATAGTGACAAAGGTGGTGATGGACCATATGGTAAGGTCAGCTGCCTGGGAAGGTATTGATGTTAGGGAGTTGGATGAATTCTATATCCTGAGACAGACCCTTGCTGAAGAGGGAGAGACAAAGGAAAACTATATCTATATGGACCAGGGCGAAATATTCTACCAGGCAGGTCTTGACGGAATGAGATCAAATATAAAAGAGGAGAGTTATAAGAGCATAAAGAGCTTCTTTGAACACTAGAAAAAATAAATAACACAAAAAACACAAAAAGAACCGGTCCCAATGTGTTACAGCCCAGGGGACTGGTTCTTTTATATTTTTGTGACATACAAGATATAGTTGTTTTTTACAATAAATTAACTTAAACATACAATTTATTGATTTAAAACTTATGTGAGATATAGTATAATGTAATCAGGAAGTTTAATACGGTAACTAAATAAAACGGAGGTCGGCCCATGAAAAAAACCTATGTGCT
>CALGAG010000207.1 GCA_937951995.1 uncultured Bacillota bacterium | reverse complement strand
GCCAGACACGCTGCATCCCAATGTTGCGGTGTATGTACCTTCTTCATAATCATCGAGAGGAATAGTGAGCTCATTGCTGTACTCCCACCTGTCATTTCCACTTTTATTGAGAACCCTCTGGAAACTTTCCCCGCCATCAATTGATTTGAATATCAAGAAGTAGTCTGCCTCCATCCAATCCCAGCTTAGGGAGACCTCTTGGGCACTTTTTTGCCTAGCGGTAATATTAATAGGTGGATTCAGTATCTCTTCAGCCCTGTTAAATTCTTCAATTGTGAGGCTTTTACCTATGTCCATTGATTTAAGACTATTTATGGGCTTTGCAAAGCCCAGGCTTTCCACTCCATACATCCTTGCAAATACTACACCAACAACTCTGCCGTACTCGTCAATCAACGGACCTCCACTGCTCCCCTGGCTAAGAGGGATGGTTACTTGAATCTCATCCATGGTTGCTCCACTGACTATACCCTCAGTTAATATATTCTTATAGCCGATGGGGCTGCTTATTGAGTAAACCTTCTGTCCCTTAACCAGACCTGATGAATCCCCAAGTTGAATGGGCTTAACACTTGTATCCTCCAGTGACAAAACAGCCAGGTCAAGGCCGCTGTCAAAACCAGCAACTCTAATGTCACCCCTATAAACTGTTCCATCCTCGTATTCTATTGTAATCTCATCAGCACCCTCTATTACGTGGTAATTAGTTGCTATTTTCCCTGGAGCAAGGAAAAAACCGCTACCGTAACCGAAGTCACCATTGTCATACTGGGTAAAGACCTGTACAGCACCCGCGGATAGGTTTCCTATCTGTTCAGCTGTAAGTTTCCCCTTCCCACCGTACTGACTAAACAATCTAACAACAAGAGCAATAGCCTGCTCCCTTGTGGTTTCAAGCTTTGGGGCAAATGTATTTGACCCGATTCCGTTGATTATTCCATTTTTACTCATAAAGCCTACTTCATTTCTAAACCATATGCTTATTTGACCCCTGTCTGCAAAACCTATGGTGTAGGTTCCTTGTGTTACTTCCGGGTTTGTCTTTTCAAGGGTTCTAAATAACAATGCTGCTATTTCTTCCCTTGTAATAGTTTTTCCTGGCCTGAATGTCCCATCCCCAAAGCCCTTAACAATACCAAGTTCATAAGCCTTTAAGACTTCCGGGTTTGAAGTATCCGTAAAAGGATTTTCTGAACTATTACGTGAGATTTCACCTGATAGGGCCTCATGTAATCTTACAGCCATTTCAGAGAATTCCTCCCGGGTAATGTTTTTCTGGTAGTCGCCCAGTAGATTTGCAGGTACGAGATTATTTTCCCTTGCCTTCTGGACCTCTGCTACAGCCCATTGACTAGGAGCTGCAATGGCTTGTGTAGAACTAATGACAATTGTAAGTATCAATAAAACAAATATTAACTTTTTCATTTAAGCACCTCTTCATAATTTTATCCCCAATGGTGTATATCCACAGCGGAACGATTCCATCCAAAAAAAAGGAGTACTTGGGACTTCATCATCTATTCCCATTATACTCCATTATCACACCTAATATTCGCATTTGAACAAATTTTAACCGCATTGTAATCTTTGTTCTATTTTCTACTTGAACAGCTGCTTCCTTGGTCCAAGTCAATAAATGATTAAATAACCTTATCCTGCTTTTTAGCCAGTGCATCCTTGGACGATCCGATTAATAGACCCATGGATATTCCTATGGGCAGCCCCATAGCAAAGTTGTCAAAAGTGGTTAGGCCAAGTACAATACCGATGCTCACTCCCAGGGACATCCAAAGACCAGTGTTCTGGCCCATTTGTATCAACCCATGATTTTTGTTTAAATGGGCAACATACTTGCTTTTCCTTTTAAAATGGTCCTTTAGATCATCCTTGGCTATCTCGCCTTTCATGTCCTTCAGCCTTTTCAGGTATTGGTCCAGGTCCTTTGACATGGTTTTGCACTCATTGCAATCATCCGAGAACTCATCAAACCTTAGGGCTATTCTTCTAAGAAGCTTTGTGTCAAGCTTTCTTAGGGTCTGGTCCGTGTGGTCCTTCTCTATAATATTAATTGATTCATTAATTCTTTCAAGTGCTGACATTTACTTGCCTCTTTTCTCTTTGATAATTGTTCAAATCTATTTAAATCTAAATCCTGCTCTTTTTCTTCATGACAAAGCTATCAACCAGAAGACCAATTAAATACCCAAAGGCCGCCCCGGCAACAGAATAGTATAGGAGTCTGCTGTAAACAAGTCCCAAAGTCACACCTATGGAAATTCCCAATGGAAGGTAGATGCTCATGAAATGACCTGCTCTGTAAAGGCCGTGCCTCTTTCTTAAATGCTTTACCATTCTTTCCCTAAGGTTATCTTGCCTTTTCCTCATGTCCCTGTCTGCAATACCATTGTTGTCTGCCAGGTCCTTGAAGTGTGGCTGGGCTTCATCCAAAAGGCTCCTGCACTCCTGACATTTTCCTGCAAGGGTTTCCAGTCTAATAATCATGGTTTCGAACAAGTCCAGGTCTAGAACTACCTTGTCCTTCTCCTTTAAGGATTTAGATAACTTGGTAATATTGTTCTGTAAGTTTTTCGAAGCTTTCATCGACTCTACCTCCATAAATTAGGTTAAAAGTATCAATTTTTAAAAATTACATTTTGAGGGAGTATCTTAAGCAAGTAATTGCCTAACTCCTCCTCCACATCCCTATAAATCTCTGTGTTTTCCTTTAACTCTTTCTTTTTTTCATCTAACCATTTCTCATCCTTAAGCAGGTCAACCACGTCAAAGGGGAAAATTGTTTTCATTTCCTCGATTTCAGATTTAACCCTCCTTAAGGTTTCCTTTAGTGCCTCCACCCTATCCTCCAACTTGTATGAGTCAACTTCCATCAAACCGTAAGATGGTCTGCCCTCATCCAACAACTCCCTGAGGGTTACCATGGCTTCAAGATCTGATGTCTCATACGTCCAAACTATCTTTTCCCAGTCCAAGTCCTGGTCTGGTGTGACTTCAGCATTGATATCCGGATGAAGTTCCAGAATCATTTCCTCATACAATTTATCCATGAGATTCTCATCCTTCCTGGACAACCTCTCGTCATCTCTTAGAATACTTGCGATTTCAATGTCTTGCTCCATCCTTTTCAGCTTTATATCCTTATCTTGGAACTCCTTCATCAACATGTGTTCAATAAGGGATATATCAATTTTCTCATCATTATCCATGAGACTGTGGATCATTTCAACCTTTCTACGCATTTTTAGCAGGTCATTCTCCACCTTGAGAAATTCATATTCCAGCTCCCCTATTTCAGTGACATACATGGTTTTGTAATCAACATAGGTATGGTAGCTCATGCGATCCCTTTTCACTATTGCTTTTGCTGTCTTTTTTCTCAATTGATTGTATTCATCAAGGAGTTTAGTTATTTCCTTTTGATTGTTGGCATCAGACAAGTTCTCACCTTCTTTCAAAGCCTTCTTTACCTTAATTATACCACATGACTTGGGACAAATCACGTCTGGACTTGACTGCTTTGCTTATGTTATATCCCATGGGGTATATAGTTTTTGAAAGTCGATATCATTTGGGAAGGAGGGATAAGAAGTGAAAAAATATATGGTTATTGTTGGATTCATACTTGTACTTTCGATGTTGTTTGTCGGATGTAGCCAGGAAACTCCCGCTGATCCTGAGCCGGCAGCAGTGGAAGAAGAAAATGCTGAAACTCCTGTAACCGAGCGGCCTACTGAGGAAGAGCAACAGGGAGAGCAAGAGGTAAATCTGTTGTCATCTGCCTACGCAGAAGTAATGATGAGTAACAGCTACACAATGAAGTACCGTACTGTTACCAGTATAGATGGTCAAGAATTCGAGGCAACAATAACTACTGCAGTGGACGGAGATAATTTTGCAACCGTATTTGACTCAGAGCTGGCTAAGAGCAAAACAATCCAGATGGATGGCAAGTTATATATGGTTATGCATGAGCAAAAAATGGTAATGATATTTCCTGCCGATACAGACCAGGCTGCCGAGTTCGAAGCAAATGAAAATGAGGTTTTGGAAACCGATGGTATGGAATACTCACAAAGTGGAACAGCGGAATTTATGGGTGAAATCAGAAAATTTGAGGAGTACAGGGTGGAAGATGGAACAATTAGATACTATTTTGACAGTGAAAATCTGGTTGGGATGGAAATGAAGGGGACTGACCATGAGTCTGTTTGGTATATTGAAGAATTTTTAGACTCTGTAGACATGAGCCTTTTTGAAATTCCTGAAGACTACACTACCTTTGAACCCTAAAGATTTATACCACAAAAGCAGATCTTAAAAAATCTGCTTTTGTGGTATTTCTTCTACATATGAGTTTTCTGTATTTATTTCTATTGTTCTTGATTGACCATCCCAGGTCACACCAAAATCAATCTTCTCCGCTAGATCTCTCAGTTTAAAATAGTTGTTTCCACCGATATTATATGCCAGAAGATCAACTTCCTCACCGTTTAATAAAACTGGGTCTTTGTTAATAGTTCCCTTGTTATCCGTAGAAACTCTTGTTCCCATTTCACCCCCTACGGTGGTGTAAGGTCTTTTCTCCATTATTTCAATGGTTCTATCTTCCTCACTCCAGCCGACATCAAAGCTTTTATTGGACTGGTTAAGGGAAAAAGCAAGGTCCCTAAGCTTAAAGAAATTATTGCCACCTATATTATAGGCTTCAAAGGAAATATCTGTACCATCCACTAAAATCGAAACGTTTGAGGGTATTGCTTCCACGACTTCCGCAACTTCCTCCTGTTTTTCAACAGCTTGTCCATCTTCCACCGAATCAACCACTCGCAGGAAGGCCTCTGTTGCTCCCATTGTTGCTTTTATCCTGAACATTATATAGTAGTCACCTGGCTGGTCAATGATTATTTTTGCACCAGGAAGATACTCCATGTCTTGATATTCATGATCTTCAAGATCATCTATCTTTAGTGTTACTTGCTCCAACTGGTCTTCATTATACAATCCAAAAATATTCTTCTTGGCTCCTTCAACTGGAATCATTGTGGAGACCTCTCCAATGACCGTCAGCTGTGCATCAGGATTATAACCATACAATCCACTTTCAGACCTTTCAAGTCTGTAGGCGCCAAAGCTTGATCCACCATTATTCTCCACCACTATCTCAACAGGAAGTTCTGCAATCAAACCGGCATCGAAGGCCTTGTCAATAGTAGTCGCGTCAAAGGTTTCCACTACATTTGAAACCTTAAAGTCTGCCACATCCTCAGAATACCCTTTCACCTGGTAAAGGTCTCCGGTTGCTTCTGTTGTGTAAATACCCGTGTTGAAAATTATCATCATGGATAAAATCATGCTCAAGCTTTTTATTCCAGCAAGTCTTACCATATTGAACACTCCCTTATGTAGTCAGTTACTGTACTCCAATTATAACAGAACAAGCTGGTGGTTTGTCAAAAAAATAAAGCCGGAAATAAATCCGGCCATGTAAATTCATTAAATCTGAACTCCTTCATTTTTTGCATCTCTATCAAGCTTGGTACCTATTCCAATTCCAACCAAAGCCCCCAAGAGCACCCCAACAGGCATGAAGCTCATAAAGAGGTATCCCACAAGTGCTCCTGCAGCTGCTCCTACTGTCATGTACTTGAACATGAATTTTCCCTTTCTAATCAGGTCATGCTCATCTTCCAAGTAGGACTCAACATCCTTCCGTACTTTTTTCATGGCACGGATATCTTCCCTCTTAAGGTCACCCTCTTTCTCTTTAATCTCCTTAATCGTGGAGGACATGTCTTCCAGGAAGATACTACATTCGTTGTAATCATTGCATAAATGTTCCATTCTATTCACTATATTAGTATAAACCTGCAGCTCCATCTTCTTTCTGGTGTGCCTGTCCAGGTTACTTGCCAATTCCCATAAATCCGTCCTGATTTCCTTGTATATACTCATCACATCACTCTCCCTAACCATTTTTAAAGTCTTTTCATCTTACTTGTGAAGTATATACCCAGTTAATATTCATTTCTATCTATATATGGGATATTTTTTGCAAGTTGTTATATTGTCAAATACTGTTAATATCTTGTCACAGGTGATCTTTAACCTTAGCTACCGATGATACACCTCCCTACCGGCTCCACTTTATTTCCTCAGGTTTTCTGAGAAACTGGTGCTTGAAAACAGGAATTCCCAACTCCTCTCCTAGATTTCTCAACTGCTGTTTATATGCTCCCTTTAATCCATCGTGCATGGCGATGCCTTGAACTCCGCCTTCAATTGAGTCAACACATGCCCGCAGCTTTCCCATACCAGATTCCTTTTCATATTCACCTGATACCATCCACTGGTTCGGTATAATATGAGAAATGCCAAGTCCTTTGTCTTCCCATCGATTGAGTAGTTCGGCTGAAAAACCTCTCTCAAAATGCTTTCCCCCTGTGCATAGAATACTCTTCAGTTCCAAATTGTCATTCCTAAAAATCTCCAACAGGGACATTGCCAGAACCTTTACTGCAAGCTTATTGCTCCAGCTCTTTTCACTACTACCAATCTCTATATCCATAATGGGAACCTCATATTCCAAAATAGCTTCAGGGCCCATGTCACCATATACAATCCCGGACCAATGGGTTGCCTCCGTTGTTACGAAAAAATCTTTCAACCCTTCCTCTTTCCTGTTCTTTTCCAGTGCAACCAATATATTATGCATGAATAACGGATTGGCCCTTCCAAAATTTCCAGTTTCCACATCCCCGGTTGTATGTACCGACAAAATACCATCAGGTGCATTTTCTCCCTCATGCCAAGTTATCAAGCCAGCCACATTGTAGTCACTGAAGCTTTCCTTCATGATTGGCAGGTAGCTTCTATAGTCATGGCAAACAACCCTGTCTGTCCTTACAAAATCAAATATATTGTTGCCCTCGTCCACATATCTCATAACAGGCTTCTTATCCACTACAAGATCCAGCTCTTTCATTTGAAGATTCTTTTCAAGCTCTTCATACACCCTGCTGGCAACATGATCTATATTTCCTTCTGTTGCGAGATAGTATACTGCCTTTTTAATATCCATGCTAGACATCCTTTCTATTAGTCAAGTCCAATTGATTTGCAATTCATTACTTTCATTTGAGCTTAACCATAACCCCATCCTACACTTACCAGTCCTCTAAAGTTCCTCCTGAAGAAATGTCTGTAACTTCTCAATTTCAGATTGTGGGAGCTTTTCACAGGTTCTCGCCGCAGCAGCCAGCAGCACACAGGAATTGAAATCATTTTCTTCATATTTTTTCTCCTGAAAATATGAATCAAGATATTCCTTGATTAGAATTTCACGGCTCAGCTTAAGGACCCCCCTAAATAAAATGTTCTGAAATGGCAGGGATGAGAACCTAAGCAAAACTACAGTTCTGGCAACATCCAATAAAGGGTTACCCAAACTGGCATTCATCCAGTCAATTACCTTTGGCCCCTTCTTTCCGATGAAAATACTATCGGGATGAAAATTCATATGGCATAGCTTGTTATCATTCGGTAGATTACTTAAGAGTTTTTTAAGCTTAATCTTCTGATAATCATCAAGCCTGGATGACTTATCTATTATAGAGCCAATTTCAATATTAAGCTCGGGTAGTCCATCAACGGTAATTCTATGTATGCTTTTATGGGTTTGAGCCATTATGGTTGCATACTCCCTTAGCCGTAAAGGGTTGTTCAATAGGTTGTATGTAATGGATTTACCTTCAATGTTTTCAAAAACAATTCCTTCTCCCTCCTCCAGTGAGATCCTGTCATAGACATCGGGACATATGGGAGTTTTATCTCTAATAAGACGGGTCTTAAAATATTCACTTTCCACGGATTCCCTAGGAATAAAGGAATAAAAAAGCTTCAGGACCAGGTTGTCCTCCCAGGAATATATTTCGGCATTTCTGGCTCTTGCTATACACTTTTCCAGCATCTCACACCTCCTTTAATAGAGATACCCTGTTTTTCTTCATATATACAGTTTTGGACAAAGAAAAAGAGAGCTGTTAACCCTCTCAGTCCTATATCTCATCCATTATCCTAGCCAATGCCCCTGTTACCATTGGGTCAAACCTACTTCCAGCTTCAGACTCAATCCGTCTTAGGGCCTCTTCCCTTGTAAGCTTGCTTCCATCCTTGTCCCTTGTGAGGAAATCATAGACCTCCGAGACAGAAATTATCCTTGAAAGCACTGGAATCTCTATACCATTTAGACCCTTTGGGTATCCCTTCCCATCCCACC
>CALGAG010000206.1 GCA_937951995.1 uncultured Bacillota bacterium | reverse complement strand
CACCAGGACTATCTGAAGAAGAATCCAGGCGGCTATTGTCACGTGGACATGAGCCTGTAGGAGGGATAAGATGATCAAAGTAGATGCAGTTGATAAAATGAATGAGGAGGAGAGGCTTAAGTACATGCTCCTTCTCTTGAAGGGTCAGGTGGGCTCAGAGAAGGACGTGCTTGCCAACATATCCAATGTGACCGCTATAATCAAGGCATGTGTGGATGACCTTAACTGGGCGGGCTTTTATCTGATGAAAAGGGGTGAGTTGGTCCTTGGACCATTCCAGGGGCTGCCTGCATGTAACAGGATCCAGGTTGGCAAGGGCGTTTGCGGAAGGGCCATAGAGGAGGGAAAGACCCAGCTTGTTCCCGATGTCCACCTTTTTCCAGGCCACATTGCCTGCGATTCTGCTTCAAATTCGGAGCTTGTGGTTCCAATCATAAAGAAGGGCAAGGCCTATGGGGTTCTGGATTTGGACAGTCCATCAAAGGACAGGTTCAAGGAACTTCACAGGGTATACTTTGAAAGGCTTGTTGATATTTTAAACCAGCATACTGACTGGGACAGGGTAACAGAATAGGTTTTTACAGATCGGAGTTGTAGACGTGAACATAATACTTGAGCTGAACCATATCATTGAAAATTCCAAGTCTCTTGCACAGAAACTTATGGAAGACAAAAGGGAGCCTGTCAGAGTAGAGGACCACGGAGATGCTGGCCGGGGCAACAGGCTCTACCTTGGGGATAACCTGGATTCCATCCTTCACCTGCTGGGGGATGGAATGAGGGGAAGGATTGACCTTGTCTATATCGACCCTCCTTTTTTTTCAGGTTCCAACTACAAAAGGAGGATCACCCTTGGCCAGGGGGAGGAGAAGCTGGTTTTCTATAACCATGCCTACGGAGATATCTGGGAGGATGGGATCATTGACTATCTCCAAATGATAGCTACCCGACTTTTTCTCATAAGGGACCTGCTCTCTGACAAGGGTACAATATATGTTCATGTGGACGGAAGGACGTCCCATTACCTGAGACTGATCCTGGACCAGGTTTTCGGGGAGGAAAGGTTCCTCAACGAGATAATATGGTCCTACAAATCAGGCGGAGCAGGAAGGAGGAGTTTTTCCAAAAAGCATGATAACATCCTGGTCTACACCAAGACCAAGAATTATATTTTCAACCCCATCAGGGAGAAATCCTACAATCGGGGGATGAAGCCCTACAGGTTCAAAAATGTGACCGAGTACCAGGACGAATTGGGATGGTACACCCTAGTGAATATGAAGGATGTATGGAGTCTGGACATGGTTGGTAGGACTTCCTCAGAAAGGGTGGGTTATGAGACCCAGAAGCCAGAGACACTCCTTAGGAGGATAATAATGGCTTCCTCAAATGAGGACTCCATAGTGGCTGACTTATTCATGGGTAGCGGAACCACAATAAAGGTGGCCCAGGAGTTGGGAAGGAAATGGATCGGTGGGGACACCAGCATCCATAGCATTGTAACCTGTAAAAGGAGACTTGGACCTGACCCAGGCCTAAGGCTCCACCATATGGAGGAGGATACTGATTCCAACCTGTCTTTTACGGCTACAGCCTCAAGACGGGAAAAGGACTTGGAGGTTTTCATCCGGGACATGGGTTTGGACATTGAGGCCATAAAAAAAGATGCGTCAGACCCGGACCTGGCCTTGAAAATGGTGAAGGATAAACCATCCATCTACATCGACTATCTCGGCCTTTACGGGGTAGATAAACATTGGGAATCAATTGGTGAATGGTATGGTCAGGAGGTTGAGTCCAGAGTCTATTTGGAGGATTTTCCAAAGGACTTTGACAGGATCATGATCAGAATGATAGATATTTTTGGAAATATTGCCGAGAGAGAATTGGAGGTATAGTATGAGGAAAACCGAGGGACTTAAACCGGACAGAGTTTTTCACTATTTTGAGGAACTGACGAAAATTCCCAGATGCTCCTACGATGAAAAAAGGGTAAGTGATTATCTAAAGGAGGTTGGAGAGGGACTTGGACTTGAGGTGGTCCAGGACCAGGCCCTGAACATAATAATCAGAAAGCCTGGAACAAAGGGATACGAGGATAAGCCTGTTGTGATCATCCAGGGGCACATGGATATGGTCTGTGAAAAGGCAGACGATTGTGATATCGACTTTTCAAAGGACCCAATCCCCTTTGAGGTTGATGGAGACTTTATTGTTGCTCCAAAAACCACCCTGGGAGCAGACAATGGAATAGCTGTTGCGATGGGACTTGCCATTATTGAGTCAGAGGACATTCCACACCCACCAATAGAGCTATTGATTACAACAAACGAGGAATCTGGAATGACAGGAGCCAAGGAGCTGGATGTGAAAAAGCTCAAGGGGAAAATCCTTGTGAACATAGACTCCGAAGAGGAGGGAACCCTTCTTGTAAGCTGTGCAGGCGGAACAAGACTTATGGTAACAGCCCCTGTCAAGTGGACAGAAGGCAGGAACAAGGCATACGAGTTGAGAATCAGCGGACTTAAGGGCGGACACTCAGGAATGGAGATAGACAAGGGAAGAGGCAATTCCAACAGACTACTTGCCAGGGTTCTGACAGGAATGAAAGGCCTTGACTATGATCTTCTCCATATTGAGGGAGGATCCAAGTCAAATGCCATTCCAAGGCTTTCCATCGCAAGGCTTTCCATGGATGATGATAATCTTCACAAAGCCAAAGGGATAGTCGAGAGATACCAGGAGGCCTTCAGGAAGGAGCTTGCAACCACCGATGAGGGAGTCCAGGTATCCCTGGCTGAAATAGATCATGACGGCAAGGCAATGACCAGGGAGACCAGGGACAGGATAATAGGGGCCATGATGCTAATACCAACAGGTGTCCAGTCCATGAGCCAGGATATTGAAGGACTTGTGGAGAGCTCAAACAACATGGGTGTTGTAACCACCCATGAGGATAGGGTCACCATTGAGAATGCAATAAGAAGCTCAGTGAAGACCCTGAAGGAGTATATAGCAGCCCAGATTGGAAGCATGGCTGACGGTTTGGGACTTCAATGGGAAACATCTGGAGACTATCCTGCATGGGAGTACAGGAAGGACTCCTACATCAGGGATGTCTTCATCCAGGCCCACAAGGAGATTACAGGCAAGGATCCCAAGGTTGAGGCAATACATGCAGGCCTTGAGTGCGGTCTTTTTGACGAGGTCATGGAGGATGTGGACATGATTTCCCTTGGGCCCAACATGGCTGGGGTTCATGCACCTGGGGAAAGACTCAGCATTTCATCCACTGAGAGGACCTACAAGCTGCTTCTTGAAGCCCTGAAAAAAATAAATTAAGTTTTCACTTGTATAAGGTACCCCAAATAAGGTACTATTACAGTAGAATATAAGAAAAGGAGAATGATGATGAGCGATAACAAACACGTGCACGACGAAAATTGCAACCATGACCACGATCATGACCATGAGGAAATGGAGATTATAACCCTTACACTAGATGATGATTCTGAGCTGGAATGTGCAGTAATAGGAATATTCGAAGTGGAGGACAAGGAGTACATCGCCCTTCTACCACTTGGTGATGAAGAAGAGGAAGAGGAGGACGAGGTTCTTCTGTACGAATACAAGGAGCTTGGTGAAGAGGAATTCGAACTTGCATTGATTGAGGATGAAGAGGAGTTTGATCTTGTGTCAGAAGCATTCTATGCCCTTTACACTGACGAGGATGAAGACGAGGAAGACGAAGAATAATCCAATCTGGAAGTACCTTGCAGCTGCAAGGTACTTTCTTTTCAAATATGAGGTGAGATTTTTGTATAGACTTATTGCCATAGACCTTGATGGGACATTGCTTAACAGCAGCAAGCGGATTTCTGAGGAGAACAGGGATGCTGTCAATCGGCTTATTGGGTTGGGATACCAGGTTGTGATTGCAACGGGAAGAAGGTACTACTCCGCCAAAATGCTGGTCAAGGACCTGGACAGCCACCTTGTGATAATGGCAAACAACGGGAATATCGTTAGGAGCTCCCTGGATGATGTTGTGCTCATATCAAAGTTCCTTGACAGGGGATCTTACCTGGACATTCTCAAGGAGGCCAAGGACCACAAGCTTCGGGGAATAGTCCACATTGACAGGTACCTTGAGGGGATTGACATGGTGGTGGAGAAGGATGACCAGGAAGGGGAACACATGAAGTATCTCACCGAGCAGGACAAGAGGTATCTCGTCCTGCCTGAAAGAGATTTCTATCAGCTTGACAGGATCCTGGCAGTGGTGTTTCCAGGTGACTACAAGGCCGTGAAAACCTTCAGTGACATGATCGGTCAGAAGTACCCGGACAGGTATAGCTCACATGTTCTTGAGAACATCTACATTGCAGAGGCCATGTATGAGGCCATGAACCCAGGGGGAAGCAAGTGGAAGACCCTCCATGAGTATGCTGAATCCATTGGTGTGAACCGGGATGAAATAATTGCAATTGGAGATGACAACAACGATGTGGACATGATCCTAAATGCTGGACTTGGAATTGCAATGAAGAATGGAAGCGGACTGGCCAAGGCAGCTGCAGATATTGTAACTGAATGGGACAATGACCATTCAGGCCTTGCCCGTGTTCTTGGGAAGGTTTTAAATTTTTAGAAGCAGAGGTGTAATGTGGAAAAGGAAGTTTACAACGTATATTCAACCTATCTAAAGGACAAATATGGCGAGAAGGTTTACAAGCTCCCCGTAAAACTCCCCCTAACCTGTCCCAACCGTGACGGCAACCTGAGCAAGGGAGGATGTACCTTCTGCGGTGAAGAGGGAGGGTCTTTTGAAAACCTTTCTTCATGCATGTCCGTAGGGGACCAGCTGTCCATTAACATGGACCATATAGGTAAAAAGTACAAGGCAAAAAAATTCATAGCATATTTTCAGAATTTTTCCAACACATATATGGCCCTGGAGGATTTTAAATCCTATGTTAATCAGGCGCTTCAGGAAGATATAGTTGGAATTTCAATATCTACAAGGCCTGACTGTATCAATTCGAAATATTTGCAATTTTTAAGTGATATCCAGTATAATAAGGGTATAGATATAACAATCGAGTTGGGACTACAGACCGTCAATTATCATAGTCTCAGGAAGGTAAACAGGGGCCACGGACTGGCTGAGTTTATAGATGCAGTGATCAACATCAGGACCCATGGCCTCAGGTCATGTGCTCACGTGATCCTGAATCTGCCTTGGGACGACATGGCGGATGTCATTGAGACAGCGAGGGTGATATCAGCTCTCGGTGTTAATGAGATAAAGCTTCACAGTCTCTACTTGATGGAGAACACCATACTGGCAGACCAGTATGAAAAAGGTGAATTCAAGCTTCATTCCAGAGAAGAGTACATCAGAAGAGCAATAACATTTTTGGAGTATCTAGATCCCGAGATCGTAGTCCAAAGAATCATCGGGAGGGCTCCAGAGGAAGGCGCGATTTTTGTCAACTGGCAGGAGTCATGGTGGAAGATCAGGGATGAAATAGTTCACCGCATGAAACATGAAAATACTTTCCAAGGCAGCAAATTCAATTACCTTGGAGGTAAAGCCTTAGGAATCTTTAATTAATCATCTGAAGTAGGATAATATTAAGACAAGAAAGGTAAGGTGGTTTATCATGGTTAAATTCATTTTAGGTGAGAAGGGGTCAGGGAAGACAAAGTGGTTAATCGACAACGCCAACAAGGATATGGCAGAGGGCAATGGCAATATTGCTTTTGTTGATGTGGACGATAATCACATATTCAGCTTGAATTATAATGTTAGATTAATTAATGCCATGGAGTTCAACGTGCTTAATGTGCGGTCCTTCTATGGCTTTTTATGTGGGATAATGGCAATGGATTACGATCTGGAAAAAATCTATGTGGACGGAATCTACAAGGTCATGAAGGTTGAGTTCAATGACATGGTTTACTTAATTGACTCTCTGAAGAGGATATCTGAAAAGTATGAGGTTGAGTTCTATATCAATATCGATTACACAATGGCTGAGGTACCTGAAAATCTTAGACCATACTGCCTGGAAATAGAAGTTTAGGGAGGGAGCCTTCGGGCTCCTTTAGTTTTTTAGAAAAGGGGGGTGAAGCTGTGAGAAAGGAGAGACTTGACAAGGTTCTATCCAACATGGGGGTGGGATCCAGGAAGGAAGTCAAGGAGATGGTAAAGGCCGGAATGGTCACAGTAAATGGAAAGGTTATGAAGGCATCTGACTTCAAGGTGGATGTTGAGGGGGATGAGATAGTTTGCGGTGGCAAAACAATCAGATACAGGGAGTTCATATATCTTCAGATGAACAAGCCCAAGGATTTGGTCTCCTCAACTGACGATCCCAGAGACTCGACTGTTATTGAGCTTCTGGATGATTTCCATAGAAATTTCAGGCCATTTCCAGTTGGAAGACTGGACAAGGATACTGAAGGCCTCCTGCTCATAACCAACGACGGAAAGCTTGCTCACGACCTCCTATCCCCTAAGAAAAAGGTGGACAAGACCTACCATGCAACAATAGAGGGAAGGCTTACTGATGAACATGTGGAGGAATTTAGCAGGGGAATTCTCCTGGATGATGGTTACCATACACTTCCAGCCCAGCTTAATATAATTTCTTCCGGGCCTGTTTCCGCAGCCGAAATAACAATTCAGGAGGGCAAGTACCACCAGGTTAAAAGGATGGTGGCAGCCCTTGGAATGAGGGTTTCATACCTTAAGAGGATCAGAATGGGTCCCCTCTATTTGGACGAGTCTCTTGAGCCAGGACAATACAGGGAATTGACTGAAGAGGAAATTAGATTGTTGCTGGACAGGTGATTTATGGTATAATAGCCACTAGGAACAAAGTATAATATTAGAATGGGTGTATAATTTGATTTATCACAGAAAAAAAGGATTGTTTGCAACCTTCTTTGAACACAGGTCTTCGCTGATTACACAGTATGAAAATGGAGACATAACCAAGAGGGAGTTTCTGGAGTACAACTACGATTTCGTAAGAAGGATGAACGTAAAGCCCTTCCTTAAGGTGGACAGCTTTGAAAAGGGTATGTATAACTACCAGTACTACAATGTCCTGGCCAAGTACTTCAGGATGCTGGCCAAGGAGGTCAAGGCTTCCGGCAAGCACCAAAAATACTACGTACAGTACCTGAACAAGGGAAACAACTATTACCATGAAAAGGACAAGTCTGCCCTTGCCTTGCTTAGGCTCATTGAATTTGAAGGGGTGGAGGCATACTTTATCAAGTGTGAATCCAAGGGTTTAAAGGACAAGCTTTACGAGATACTACTCCTTGATTACAAGGAGGCCATCTTCCACTCAAAGGCCATCTGGCTACTTGATATTCTAAAGGCTGAAGGTGTCTTTTCCGAGAAGAGAAGGGTGTCGGTAATAGACGAGTATATAAACGAGACGTACTAATAAAGAAAAGACTGGCTGAATAGCCAGTCTTTTAATTTGTAAGAAGTCTTACTACATCTTCAGTTGGTAGTCCAAGCTGGATATTATAGGTACCGGACTTAAGCTTGGTATCCAGACCCAGTTCAACAGCCTTGGCAATGAATTCCCTGCTGCTGGTCACAAGCCCCTGCTCTTCCAGTATAAGCCCAATTTTACCGGGCATGCTCCCCACGGGGATTTCAACCTGTACAATTGTGGCTGATGGCTGTGCAGGTTGCTCAGGCTGATTCTGTGGCTCCTGTGCGGGTTCCTCCTGGTCTCCAGCCTCTTCCTCACCTTCCACTATGACCTCAAGCTCATCCGGTGGCTGGTTTGGTTCATCTTCTCCCCTCCCAGTGTTGTCGACGATCACCTGTCCGGAAGGGTGAGATTCCAATGCATCCTTCGCAAAAAGAACGTCAAGTCTCCAGCCAATCACTCCCACTACAAGAAGAACTATGACGATCATAAATATATAGTCAACCGAGTCGTACAATACATCCCTTGCCTTATCCACAAACTTCATCCAAGTTCACCTCTATGTCCTCTAAAACGCCTGTTTCTTTCCTTTTTCACTCATATTGTAGTATAATTATAACATAAAAGAGAGGAAAAGGTGAGATAAACTTTGAGAGAACTAAGGATAGAGAAAAATGAGAGTCAGCAAAGGCTTGACAGATTTTTGAAGAAATACCTGGCAGATGCGACACAGGGCTTCATCTACAAAATGATCAGAAAGAAGAACATAAAGGTCAACGACGAAAGGGCCAAGCCGGACATGATGCTGGAGGAGGGAGACCTTGTACAGCTGTACCTGGCAGAGGAAACCATAGAGAAATTCAAGGGTGAAAGGCAGCACAAAAGGTCCCGAATCGACCTGGACATAGTATATGAGGATGAAAACATTGTGCTTATGAACAAGCCTGTGGGGCTTCTTTCCCATGGAACCGGCGAGGAATTCCAGGATAATGTAGTGGATGCCCTGGTTGGCTATCTTATAGACAATGGAGACTATGTTCCAAGGCTGGAGAAGACCTTTACGCCTTCAATCTGCAACAGGCTGGACAGGAACACCTCCGGGATAATCATTGGTGCAAAGAATTACCAGAGTCTTCAGCTTGTCAACCAGGCCATCAAGGAGGGACATGTGGGCAAGTACTACATGACAATCGTCAAGGGTAGGGTGGACAAGGATTTTGAGCACAAGGCATTTCTCACAAAGGATGAGGAAAGGAACAGGGTTGAGATAAGTGACGATGATTCAGAAGGTGGCAAGGAAATCTGGACCAGGTTCAAGGTTCTCAAAAGGGAGGGTGACTACACACTCCTAGAGGTGGAGCTTATAACAGGAAGGACCCACCAGATCAGGAGTCATCTGGCATCCCTGGGATATCCCGTAATAGGTGACAGAAAATATGGCAACAGAAGGATAAATGAGGATTTCAAAAGCAAATACGGTCTGACAGACCAGTGGCTTCACGGCTACAGGCTGGTACTTCAGGGTATGGAAGAGCCTCTTGATTACCTTAACACCAGGGAGTTTACAGCCCCTGCAGGTGGATTGTTCGCACGTATAGAAAAGGATTTGTTTGGTCAGCGAGGTGATTGATTTGGGAAAGCAGATAAGTTTGGCAGTTGAGGGTTATGGAGAACTACAGATGCCGGAGGGGACAACCCTTTTGGATGTTTCAAAAAAGGTGCATGGGTCTGACCACATGAGGTATCTGGGTGCAAGGGTCAATAATGAGATCTACCCCCTATACAAGGATGCTGAGGATGGTTTCCAGATTCAGTTTTTAGATAACAGGGATGTGGATGGATACAGGATATATACAAAGACCATTTCAGCGGTCTTCATAATGGCCTGCAAAGAACTGTATCCGGACAAGGATGCCATAATCCATCATTTCCTGGGGCCTGGACTCTATGCGGAGCTAGATGACAGGCATGGGATTTCCTTTAGGGAGACAGAGATTCTCCAGGAAAAGATGGAAGAGATAATCAAGAGGGATATTCCCATCAAGAGGTCGGACTATTCCAGGGAAGAGGCACTTGAAATATTCAGGGAACATGATTATTCAGACAAGGTAAGGCTTATTTCATCCATGGACAAGGATACGGTGAGCATATACAGGATTGGGGACCACACAGATTCCTTCCATGGTTATCTTGCACCCTCAACGGGTTTTGTGGACGAGTTCAAGCTGAAATATTACTACCCTGGAGTGATCATACTATTCCCAAGCAGAAAGAACCATTACAACATGGATAATTTCAAGGACCAGAAGAAGCTTGCAAAAATTTTCAACGAGTCAAACAACTGGCTTGAAATACTTGACCTGGCCAACATCGGTTCACTGAATGAAAGAATAAACAATGGACATCTCCGGGACCTTATTCTAATATCCGAGGCACTTCACGAAAAGCGGATAGCACAGATTGCAGACAAAATATGTACTGACCCGGACATAAACATGATTCTCATTGCAGGTCCGTCATCCTCCGGGAAGACAACCTTTGCACACAGACTTTCAGTCCAGCTTAAGGTTAATGGGAAAAGGCCAATTTCAATATCCATGGACGACTATTTTGTAAACAGGGAGGATACACCCCTAAGGAAGGATGGGGAGCCCGACTTTGAATCAATTGATGCCATTGATCTGGACCTCTTTAACAGTGACCTGGTCAAGCTCTTGGAAGGGGAATCCGTACAGCTTCCAAAGTTCAACTTCATAACCGGTAAAAGGGAAGCCTCAGGAAAATGGATAAGTGTGGACAGGGACCACCCCATAATCATAGAGGGGATTCACGGCCTTAATCCCAAGCTGACAATTGACATACCTGAAAAGAACAAGTTCAAGGTGTACATATCCGCCTTGACCCAGTTGAATATAGACAATCACAACAGAATTTCAACAACCGACACAAGACTTATCCGAAGGATGGTCAGGGATGTGAAGTTCAGGGGCAATGAGCCTTCAAGGACCTTTGAAATGTGGCAGGGAGTAAGGTCTGGTGAGGAGAAATTCATTTTCCCATTCCAGGAGGAGGCAGATGCCATGTTCAATTCCTCACTGGTTTATGAAATGTCTGTACTGAAAAAATATATCATGCCTCTTTTGCAGGAAGTTACACCGGAAAGCGTCTATTACTCAGAGGCAAAAAAACTCCTTAAGTTTCTCAAGTATTTCAACCCAATAGAGGATGAAAGCTGCATCCCGCCCAATTCAATACTCAGGGAATTCATAGGAAGCTGATTGGAGGGCATATGAAGAAGATAATATGTATTTTGTTACTGACAATTCTACTTTCAGGCTGTGGAGTTATAGTCCAGAATGACCCTCCTGGAGAAATTCCTGCTGAGAATCCATCCCCCCAGGAACCAGACCCACCATCAAGGGATGAGGTCTTGGCCCAGTTTGTGGAGGATATGACCCTTCAGGAGAAAATCGGTCAGATGCTTATGGCTGGATTTGAAGGTACACAGGTATCTGAACGGGAGGTTTCCCTGATTGAGGATTATCATATTGGTGGTTTCATATTTTTTGGAAGAAATATTACAAATGAGGAGGAGACCAGGAATCTTATCCATGAACTTAAGACAATCAAGTCAGACAGTCCAGTTCAACTGTTTATTGGCGTAGATGAGGAGGGTGGACCTGTAAGCAGGCTTTCAGGAATCTATAGAAACCTTCCTCCACAGTCAAGCCTAGGTGAGAGTGGAGATCCGGAAATTGCATATGAGTACGGATCAATCCAGGGTGAAAAGCTCAGACGGCTGGGCTTTAATGTAAACTTCAGTCCGGTTCTTGATGTGGATTCAAACCCCAATAATCCAGTGATTGGAAACAGGGCAATTTCCAATGATCCAAGCCTTGTTGCCCAGTTGGGAATTCAGGTTTGGAAGGGCATAGGTGACCAGGGGGTGGTCCCAGTTGGAAAGCACTTCCCAGGCCATGGTGATACGGATGTGGATTCCCACACCCTTCTTCCAGTGATAGAAAAATCAAGGGAGGAATTGGATGAAACTGAGCTGGTCCCTTTCCAGGCCTCGGTTGATCAGGGAATACCAGCCTTGATGGTTGGGCACCTTTTGATTCCTGCCCTTGACCAGGAGCCTGCATCCTTATCGGAGGGGATAATGGAGGACCTTCTTAGGGATGAGATGGGCTTTAGGGGAGTCCTTTTCTCTGATGATCTGACCATGGGAGCCATAACAGACAGGATGTCAGTAAGTGAGGCAGCAGTTGACTTTATAGGGGCAGGGGGAGATGTTGCCCTGATCTGCCATGGTGAGACGGAAGTAATGGAGGCCTTTAAGGCAATAGAGGCAGCAGTCAGGGATGGAATCATTTCAGAGGAGTATATTGACCAGAAGCTGGTGAGGATAATAAGATTAAAGGAAGACTTCAAATTAGGGGATGAACCTGTCAATGACAATAGCCAGGAAGGCATTGACAGCAGGATAGAAGGACTATTTGATTAGGGAGTGATGCCTTGTATGAAAAAGGTAATTGGAATTGATCTTGGTGGAACAAAGATAAATGGTGCTGTAGTGGATGAATCCGGTGAGATATTAAGATTGAAGACCATGTCCACAAGCAAGTCAGGCTCTCCCCAGGAGGTAATTGCTGGAATAAAGGGATTGGTCAAGATCCTAAAGGAGGGGGAGGAAATATCAGCCATTGGCATAGGGTCACCAGGCTTTATAGATTCCTCCAATGGAAAGGTGCTGGCGGTTGGTGGAAACATCCAGGGCTGGGCCGGAACGGACATAAGGGGACCCATTGAAAGGGAGTTTGGGATTCCGGTTCAGGTTGAGAATGACGCCAATGTTGCAGGCCTATGCGAAGGATGGATTGGTGCAGGCAGGGATTTGGAGAGCTTTGTCATGCTGACGGTGGGAACTGGACTGGGAGGTGGCCTGTATACAAAAAAAGAAGGCCTTTGGCGAGGCAGCCACTTCCAAGGTGGGGAGGTTGGACACGCAATACTTTACCCAGGAGGCCACCAGTGTAACTGTGGCCAGAGGGGGTGCACTGAACAGTATGTTTCCGGAACAGCAGTTGAGGATGAATATGAAAGGCTTTCTGGTATAAGAAAAACCGGAAGGGAGATCTTCGGATCCTACCATGATGACCCCATTTCTGAAAAAGTGGTAAGGAAATTTGCCTGGGATTTTTCCAACTTCCTCATAACAATCAAGAACATTTTTGATCCGGAGGCAGTGATAATCGGCGGGGGAGTGATTTTATCCAGGGACACCTGGTGGGATGAGATGATCGGCAACTTCAACAGCCAGGTGAACAACAATCCTGGTATGGAAATCATACCTGCCAGGCATCTGGATGCATCAGGAACCATAGGGGCGGCCAGGGCGGCCATGGATAGATTTGTATGGGAGGTGTAGTCTTGGGAAAGGGAAGGGTCTACTCCGGAGATTACGGAAACAAGAGAAGTGAGCGTCTGATAGATGAATACATGGGGATACTGTCTGGAGGGAAGGGTAAGACTACCTTCTATATTCTTCCCAACGGTGAACTTCTCAGGTCCTTGAGAAGGAGGGTGGTCCACAAGACAGGTGGAGCCTTCCACATTGGTATAATGACCTTTGACGATATTGTCGACAGGGTCGTTTCAGGGGAAAGGCTCAATGTCATTCAGCGGCCAATTCAGCTTAATATTGTTAAAATGGCCATAAGGGAACTAGCTGATTTGGGAAGGCTGGAGGTCTTCCATACAATGGCGGATTACGAGGGTTTTGTGGACTGCGTGCAGGAAGTCATTATGGAGGCTAAGAGAGCACTGATCTCCCCTGAGAGATTCACTGAGATTTCAAGGGGAGACACCTATCTCCAGGAGGTATCCTTAATCTATGATTTATATCAGGGCTTTCTAGAGGAGAATGAACTTGTGGACAGGGAAGGTAGCTACATGGTCGCCCTTGAGGTTTTAAGGTCTGGAAGGACTAATTTTGAAGGGCTTGAAAGGGTTATGGTTGACCAGTTCTATGATTTCAGACCCATTGAGATTGAGATACTCAAGCAGGTCCACCGCATGGATCTTGAAATAATTCTAAACCTTCCATTTGGAGGGGGTGAGGATACCCTGTTGGTGGGGGATACCTTAAGAACACTTGAGGACCTTGGGTTTGAGATTATCGAGGACTATAATCCAGGAATGAATCCCATGGAGATATTTGCCAAGCATTTTGTTGATGGAAGGGCGACAATGGACCCAGAGGGTAGAATTACAATAATAAAGGGTGAAAGTCCGAACCTTGAGATCAAGAGATCCATAACCAGGATAAAGAAGCTTTTAATGGAGGGAGTAGATTCAAATTCCATACATGTCATAGCGACCACTCCCTTTTACAGGGACTTGTTTCTTCAACTGGCAGCTAGCGAAGACCTCAATATAAATGCCCCTATCAAAGAGTCTCTTTGGGATAGCAGACTTATCAGGGGCTTTATTGATATTCTAAGGCTAAGGGAGTCAGGTGGAAGCAGAGAGGACATTATCAATCTGATCAAGTCTCCCATAATGAACAGGAATCAGGTTGATAATGATTTTGAGTTTAAGATAAGAAGTCTCAGATTTGATGGGCTGTGGGATTTGAAGAAGATGCTCCTATCCACAGACAAGCTACATATGGACATGGATACTCTTGAAAAGATTCAGCAGCTGATAAAGGATGTGGAAGCAATAAGCCTGGATTCAGATAATGGGGAATCAATAGCAGGTCATGGACGGTTTGCCCTGGACCTATTGGATTCCATGAAGCTGGATAGGTATGTAATGGACAGGTCCAGGCTTGTGGATGATTGGCAATGGACAATAAGGGAGCTTAATGCCCTGAATGCCTTCAGGGAAATACTGGAGGATATTACCCAGATGGCCTATATTGACTGGGAGCTTTCCTTCAAGGATTTCATGGATATCCTAAGGGATTATGTTGTCCAAAAGGAGATCATAATCCAAAACCCTGCAACAAACGGTATTGAACTTTTAAGTCCCACAAATGGAAGGGGACTGATTGGGGACCATAAGTTTATCATTGGACTAAATAAGAGCCAGTATCCAAGTCTTGATGAGAACAATTTCCTCTTTGCACAAAAAAGTCTTGAAAGGCTTAAAAGGGGTGGAATCAGGCATTTGGACTACAGGGAGAAATTTGAGAATGAGCTGTTGAAAATATCAAGTATAATTGGGTCAACAAGAGAAGCCCTGTATCTGGGGACCTCATCATCCCTTGGAGGGGAGGATGACCTTCCATCCATTTTTCTCGCAAGAATTTCAAGAACCGCTGGCAAAAGGGACGGGAAATCCAATCTTGTTCAGGAGGAAATCAGCCATGAGTGCTTTATAGGCACAAGTCTTGATCAGGTATCCAGTAGGGATGACTTCAACAGGCTGGCACTTTGGAGATACTACCAGGACAAGCTGGAGGAGGCTGACCTGGAATACTTTCTCCAAAACAGCAGGGAGCTCAAGGACCATATCAGTAAAAGGCTGCATTCCCAGTATAAACGTTCAGGAGGAGACCTGGACAAGTACAGCGGAGTGCTGGATTCCATGGATGTAAAGACCATTGTTGAAGGGAAAACCAGGGACAGGGTCTATTCAGTCTCCTACATAGAGGATTATATCAAGTGCCCCTACGCATTCCTCCTGGCCAGGATTTTCAACCTTCAGGAAACCCCAAGGGAATGGCAGGAGACCAAGCCAATGGACAGGGGACAGATATTCCACAAGGTGCTATGCACATACTACAGGGCCTACAGGAAGGACCTTGAGAAGGATCCTTTGGCCTTCTCAATCGACTCAACCAGGGAACATCTAAGGTCCCTTGTAATAAGTGAGGCAAGGGAGTATGGATTGGGCAATGTATCTGGTGGGGACAGATTGTTTATCCTGTCAATGGAGGAGACCCTGGTGGGATATATTTCAGCAGATATTGAGAGGATGAGAAGTTCCAAGGTTAAGGTGTATCCATACCTTATGGAGAAGGAATTTGGTGAGAATAGGAGTTTTAAGATTGGTAAGGATGGTACTGAAATCCATTTCAAGGGTATAATTGACCGGATTGACAAGGTAGAGGATGGAAGCCAAATCCTGATTGACTATAAGTCCTCCTCCTATGGCAAGAGGACCAGGGAGGATATTGAAAATGGATTGAGCATACAGCTTCCCATGTATATAATTTCCCAGGATGAAGACACCATAACAGGCGGCTACTATGGGATAATTTCTTCAGGTGACCTCTACCCGGCTTTGGCAATCAAGGACAAGGCGCCCTTTGTAGGTGGCAGGAACACAGGGGCAGTGGATGAGAATGAATTCAGGAGGCTGCTTCAAATAGCCAGAGAGGCTGTATTTAAAGCGGTTGAGGGAATAAGGGACGGATACTTTCCTGTAGCCCCCAGGGAATGTTCAGCTTACTGCATATTCAGGGACATATGCAGGTACGGTGACAAGGAGGAGATGAATTGATGGACAGACAGCAGCAGGCAATTCAGACCATCAACATGAACCTTGCAGTTTCAGCAGGTGCGGGGACGGGAAAAACTAAAGTCCTCACTGAAAGGTATGTCCATATTCTTGAAAACGGAGACCTGGACCAGGGCAGGGAGATAGAGTCCCTGGTGGCCATAACCTTCACCAAGAAGGCAAGCACTGAAATGAAGGAGCGAATAGAGCAGGAAATTTCATCAAGACTGGACCATGGTGAAAAATGGAGGAGGCTGTACAGGGACTTTTCAAAGGCATATATTATGACAATACATAGCTTTTGCGGGAAACTCCTAAGGGAAAATCCCGTCCAGGCAGATATAGACCCGGGCTTTGCAGTCCTGGAGGAATATGTTGCAGACAGGCTTTTAAGGGAGGCAGCAGCTAGGGTGCTTGACAGAGTTTTGAGGGAAGAAAAGAACCTGCAAGAGGTAAGCGTCCTTGGAAAGAAGGATATTGGACCACTAACGGATGAACTTATTGATATCTACAAGAAAATCAGGACGCTGGGAATGAGTATGGAAGAGGCAATGGACAAGACTGTCACCCATATTTCAAGTATGGAGATTGACCCGAATATGCTTCGTGAAATACGAGAAACTGCCCTGTACCTGGGCGGTGAAATGGGAAGGGGCAAGTTTGTAAATATTCTTAAGGAGCCAGTAGTTCAAGACTTCTTAAATGGTGAGGAAGACAATCAGCTTAGGTTGGCCCTGCAGCTTCTTGGAGACAACATGGGCACGAGCAAAAAGGCACCTGAGGCACAGGACCGACTTAAAGACCTTCTCAAGCTTGCATTGTCAACATTTGAAAAAGACAAGCTGGACCTTTATATACTTATCCTTGAAATAGTCAAGGAGATGGACATTGACTATTCTGCAAGGAAGAGGGAACAGGGGGCTCTTGATTACGAGGACCTTCAGATTCAGGCATACAAGCTCCTCCTGCAGGATGAAATCCTTCAAAAGTATCAGGAAAAATTTAAGTACATCATGATTGATGAATTTCAAGACACCAACCAGCTACAGAAGAACATCTTTTACAGGCTGGCCTCAGGAGAGGAAAAGCTGGATAGGGGAAACCTCTTTGTGGTTGGTGATCCGAAGCAGTCAATCTATGCTTTCAGGGGTGCGGATATCCAGGTTTTCTACGACGTGGTAGAGGATATTGAATCCTCACACAGGGGCAAGGTCATAACACTCACAGAAAACTACAGAACAGTGGCAACAGTCCTTGACTTGGTGGACAAGATCTTCATGGGACTTTTGGGTGAAAGGTACACTCCCCTAAATCCAAACAAGCAGGTGGACCAGCCTGTGGAGGTGGAGGTTTTGTACAATGAGGAATTTTCAGGTACCTCCAAGGAAACACAGGAATACGAAGCTGATCAGATAGCCAAGAGAATCAGATACATGGTGGACAAGGAAGACCTCCATGGCAACAGGAAAGTCCGCTACAAGGACATAGCCTTGCTTTTTAGGGCCATGACCAGAAGCTCAATCTATGAGGAAGCCTTGAGAAAATACAATATTCCCTATACCAGCACCGGTGGAGTGGGCTTCTATGAAAGGGATGAAATACTGGACCTTATGAATGCCATTAAGGTGATCAGCAATCCAAGGGACATGATATCCATGGTTGGATTCCTCAGGGGAGGTTTGACGGGCTTGTCAGACCAGGCTATATTCCATCTCCTGGAATATTGTGAGAGGGAAGATGGTCTCCAGGTAATCCAGGGGTTGAAAAGTCTTTTGGAGGAAAGGAAAACAGACCTTGATAGCCTTGATTACAGTATCATGGAGGAAACTGCAAGGCTTTTGGATAGGCTTGCCATCCTCAAGGACCACTTGGGACTGGGAGATCTTCTGGAAGTTCTTTTGGAGTCAACAGGATTTCAGGAAAGTCAGCTCCTGATGTATCAAGGTATGATGAGGTCTAGAAATGTGGATGCATTTGTAAAGCTTGTCAGGGACTATGAGACCACTGAAGGGGGGAGCTTGGAGGAGCTAATCGACTTTATTGAAAAGAGGAGAAAAGAGTCAGAGGGAGATGGAGTGGCAGATCAAGGCGGTGATTCTGTGAGTCTTATGTCCATCCATAAATCCAAGGGGCTTCAGTTTCCTGTTGTTATAATCCCGGAAATGGGAAGAAGAGGGGCTTATGACAGGGCAATATTCCAGTTTGACAAGGACATGGGCCTGGGAATAAAGAATGGTGACTCCAGCTACTACGACCTTATATACAGGAACACCAAGGAGAACCTGGAGGAAGAGGTAAAAAGACTGATATACGTTGCAATGACTAGGGCAGAGGAGAGATTAATCCTGGGTTACCAAGGCAAAATATCAGGATTCAAAGCCTTGATCCACCAGTATCTTGATGGTGCCACCCTCAAGCTGGTATCGGATTTTCCAGTCCAGCCGCAGGAGGCCCTTATGGTCAAGCCGATTCTTGAGCCTGAAGGTATTGTTCTCAAGAAAACATTTCCATTGTTGGAATTCTATCAGCCTCCCATTGCAGGAAGGGAGACCTACAGCATAAGTCAGTATCTAAAATATGTCTCATGCCCAAGGGAGTATTTTCTCACCTACAAGATGAGGCTGTCTGTTGGTGGTGACCGGCCCAGGGACGAATCTGGGGAAGGCCTCATAGATGGTGCAACAAAGGGACTTCTTATACATGAGTTCTGCAGACAATACAGAAAGGGTGAGGACAAGGCAGGGATACTTGACCAGGCTGCTGCCGACCTGGGAGTGGAGCTAAAGGATGAAATAATCAGTGAGCTTGACCCCCTAATGGACAATTTTTTAGCATATTTAGGTGGGAAACCGGATTATGAAGTGGAAATGGAAAAGGAATTCTATGTGAAACTTGGCAACCACGTGGTCACTGGGTTTATTGACAGGCTTGAACACCATGGGGATGGAAAGAAAATCATAGACATCAAGACAAACAGGCTCCTTAACAGGGAGGGACTGGTCCAACTGTACAGACCCCAGTTGATATTCTACAGGTGGGCCACAGGAAAGATTCTGCAAACTGACAAAATATCCTCAGCAATCCTCTTCCTGGAGGATGGCTCACTTGTGGATGTTGAAGCTTCCCAGGCGGAGGAAAATCTCCTGCTCCAGGATATGGAGAGAGTCTTTGACTATGTGGAAAGCCATCACCAGCCAGATGACTACCCCCTTTCCAGAGCCTGCAGCGGTAGTTGCAAGTTTAATGCTTTCTGCAATAGGGAGGAAGATTGATATGAAGTATATGGAAATGAGAGACGGATATGAAATATTCTACAGGGAGGATCCCGTAGAGAAAGCCAAGGGGATTATTATAATAACCCATGGATTTGCGGAGCACCTTGATAGGTATGACCATGTGACAGATTATCTCAACAGGGCTGACTACTCAGTGGTCAGGTATGATCTGAGGGGACACGGCAGAAACAGGGGAAGGGGTAATCTGGACAGGTTCGAGTCCTATATTGAGGATCTTGAGGACATATTGGAAGGGGTAAGGGGGGCAAATCCACAGGTTCCCCTGATAACCTTCGGTCACAGTATGGGGGGACTGATCACAGCCATTTTTGGAAGCCTGCATCCCAGCAAGTGTTCCGCACAAATCTTGTCAGGGCCTGCCCTGGGAAGGCTTCCCTCGGCTGAGAAGCTGCAGCCGGGAATCATGAAGGTACTATCCAGGATAGCAGGTGGAGTAATGCTTAAGAATCCTGTAGGTGAGGGTATTTGTGGAAACAGACAGGTATATCTTGACTACATCAGCGATCCCCTGGTACTCCACAAGGCCTCCATCGGCCTTTATTATCAGTTTCTTTTCAGAGGGGTTGGCTTGATTGGGGAAGTGGCAGACAAATACACCTGTCCCTGCCTTATTGTTCATGGCAAGGAGGATCCCATTGTACCGATTGGAATCAGCAGATGGTTTTACGGTGAAATCCCCTCGCAGAAAAAAGACCTCATTGAGTATGATGGCCTTTACCATGAAATACTCAATGAGGACAAAAGGGATTATATTCTTAAGGATATAACAGACTGGCTAAACAAGCTCTAGGCTGGAATTCGACTGAGTCTAAATAGGATGACCAATGCAATCATGGACGAGCCTACTCCAACAGCAGTTGTCAGCCTAAGTCCTCCCAGGTCGTAGAGAAGCGGGCCAACCAAGGAATAGAAGGTTACGGTTGCAGCATTTATGGTATAGAAAAGACTAAGGAAGGTCCCTCTTTTTCCAGGCTGTATTTCAGATGAGAATGCCTGATATGATGTCCAGCCACCATCAAGACCAAATGCGAATGCAAAGGCAAGGCCTATGATCAGGACCACACTTTTCACGTATGGAAGGGGCAGCAATCCGAACAACATTATTGTAAAGGCAATCCTAGAGAAGGTCAGCTTGCCAATCTTGTCTGAAAACAAGGTGGCTGCAAGGATTCCAAGGACTGTCCCAGCTGCTATGAGTGAGTAGCTGAGTCCAATCTGACCCTGAGTAAGGGAAAACTCAGACGAAAGGTAAATCCCAAGGAAATTGAACATATTAACGGGTGCTGAAATCACTAGAAAAAGTGAAACCAGCACCTTAACTGTTCTTGGGTGCTTCAGTAGGGCTATGAACTCCTCAAGATTCAACTGACTTTCCTCCAGGATCTCCGTTTCAGGAAGCTTTCTGAGCATTATGAATGCAATTGCTGCAAGTACGCTGACTGGCAGGTAGATGCTTATGAGGTTGCCAAAATGGTTTGTCATAAATGCTGTGTAGATTGGACTTCCAAGAAGTGCTATTCCAAAGGCTGTTCTAAGGATGCCGCTGGCCTTGCCCCTGTTTCTGTAGTCGATGAACTCAGAAATGTAGGACATAAGACTTCCACTCAGGGAGAAGTAACCAAGACCGATTAGTATCCTACCCAGTGCAAATATCAGTGCAGTTGGGGCAAATCCGCTTATTATACTTCCTGTAAAGAACAGGAGAAGTGAGTATGAGATCATTTTCTTGTTGCCGTACCTATCCGCCCATACGCCAAAAAGTGGCACAAGTATTCCCACTGCCGAGTATCCCAGATTAAAGAGTATCACCTGACTGTCACGTATTCCAAAGTACTCTGAAAGGTAGGGAGCCAAGGGGCCAATGAAATTCATTTCCATGGCTATGATAAATTGGATGATAAAAGTAGTTGCATACATAAGTGTCAGGTTCATAGAAGCCTCCATAGTCATATATTAATTAAAGCACAAAATCATTCTAAAGCATGTTATAATATTCGTGTGTCTAAGTATTAACCCCATTTATCATATCACAAATTCAAACTAAAAAGAAGTAGAGGAGCTGCCTATGTTCAAGAAATTTATATCCTATTACAAACCCCATAAAACCCTGTTTATAACAGATATGTTCTTTGCCTTTCTAATATCTGTTTTCGATCTCGTATTTCCAATGTTCACAAGGAACATGATCAATGTAATCATTCCAGATGGGAACATGGACCTGCTTATTAAATGGACAGGAATAATGGTACTTCTATTTGTCCTAAGATATATAAGCCAATATATTGTCGCATACTACGGACACCTGCTTGGTGTCAGGATTGAGCACGACATGAGAAGGGATATTTTCACCCATCTCCAGACCCTGCCCTTCAGCTACTATGACAACACTAAAACCGGCCACATAATGTCAAGGATCATCAACGACCTGATGGATATAACCGAGTTGGCCCACCATGGTCCGGAGGATGTATTCATATCCACCATAATGCTCTTTGGATCCTTCACCATACTTATGTTTATTGAGTGGAGACTGACCCTGATAATCTTTGCATTCATTCCATTGATGATTTGGTTTGCCATCAAGAAGAGAAAGAGGATGGAAGAGGCCTTTATGAAGGCAAGAAGGAAGATAGCCAGTGTAAACTCCCAAATAGAGAACAGCATCAGCGGTGCAAGAGTAGCAAAATCATTTACAAATGAAGAGTATGAAATAATGAAATTCAACGATAGGAATGCAAAGTTCGCCAGTGCCAGAGGGGAATCCTACAAGGTTATGGCTGAATTTGTTTCAGGAGTGGGGATTATCTCCAGCGCCCTGAACCTTATTGTGATCTCACTGGGTGGATATTTTGTCTACCGAAACATAATAGACCTGGGAGACCTGTTCGCATATACACTATATGTAAACTTTTTCATGCAGCCAATCAAGAAGCTCACAGACTTCATGCAGCAGCTGCAAAGCGGTATGACCGGTTTCACAAGATTTCAGGAGGTCATGTCCATCGAGCCCTCAATAGTTGACAGGGAAGATGCTGTTGAGCTCCAGAATGTAGAAGGAAGGATTGAGTTCAAGAATGTAACCTTCAGCTATGGAAACGATGATGAGAAGGTATTGTCAGGTATTAACCTGACAATTGACAAGGGAAAGACCGTGGCCCTGGTTGGACCTTCAGGTGCTGGGAAGTCCACACTCTGCCACCTGATACCAAGATTTTATGAGACCAGCTCAGGAGAGATTCTTCTGGATGGGGTAAACATCAAGGATGTCAAGTTAAAATCACTCAGGAAAAACATCGGCTTGGTCCAGCAGGATGTCTTCCTCTTCACTGGCACAATAAGGGAAAACATCCAATACGGCAACCCTTCTGCAACAGAGGAGGACATTATAGAGGCTGCCAAAAATGCCAGCATACATGATTTCATAGTGTCCCTGCCAAATGGATATGATACCTATGTGGGTGAGAAGGGAGTCATGCTTTCAGGAGGCCAGAAACAGAGAATATCAATATCCAGGCTCTTCCTGAAGAATCCACCGGTACTCATTCTTGATGAGGCAACCTCGGCACTGGATAATGAAACTGAACAGATGATTCAGAAGTCCCTGGAACGGCTATCAAAAAACAGGACCACCCTTGTAATAGCCCATAGGCTATCCACCATCAAGAATGCTGATGAGATTCTTGTCATGACGGGAAGTGGAATTGAGGAGAAGGGAAGCCACCAGGAACTTCTGGATAAGGGGGGAATCTATGCCGACCTGTACAAATCACAGTTCAGGGATTTGTAATAGTGTAATGCATTTGTAACCGCTTGTTAATTGAATTGTAACTACTGTGGTTTGAGGGTATAATAATATGTAAACAAAGACACTTTACAGGAGATATGGACATGAAAACAAGGCTGGGTATGGCACTGATAGCATCATTAATAATACTTACTGGATTTCTGGTGATTCCTGGTATCATTGACCTGTCAAAGGCACAGGAGGACCGGGGCCAGGACATTGGTGACAAGGGGAATGTACTGGTTGAAGAGGGAAATTCAACTGAGGAAGCTCTGGGAAATGAGACAGAGAATACCTCAAGCAGCAATGACCAGACAGAACATGAAGAACCTACACCAGAGGATGACCCAGTATTTTTGGATGAAGAGGAAGAAGTTGTGGAAGATTTGGTCCCAGTTATCATGGATGCTGGTAAATTGATAGAAGAAGTGAAACCTACAGGGAAAATTGCATACCTTACCTTTGATGACGGCCCTTCAGAAGTTGTCACTCCACAAATACTGGAGATATTGGACCGGTATGGAATAAAGGCCACATTCTTTGTATTGGGAAAGATGGTGGACAGGAACCCTGATGTTTTGAAGCAGACATATGAAAATGGGCACAGTATTGGCAACCACACCTACTCTCACAACTACGAAATCATATACAGGAAGACTGACAACTTTCTTGATGAAGTTTACAGGACGGAAAAGGCTATTCAGATTGCCACAGAGGATTCTTCCTATTTGACCAGTCTGGTCAGGCTGCCTGGTGGATCCCATGCGGAGTACAAGAAACCCACTGTTGTGGCCCTTGAAGATGAGGGTTTTAGGGTTTTTGACTGGAATGCATTGAACGGCGACTCGGAGTTGGATAAACCCACAGTTGATTATCTATACGGTAGATTTAAGGAAACCTACAAAAAGCAGGACAAGGTTGTGATGCTCATGCATGATACAGATGAGAAAAAGAAGACGGTGGAGGCCTTGCCTTCAATAATTGAACACCTGTTGCTGGAAGGCTACAGCTTCAAAACGCTGGAGGAGTATGACCATTAGATAAAGGGGGATATTATGAGTAGAAAAGTCCTTGTAGTTGAAGATGAAGAATCCATAAGAAAATTCATAAAAATCAATCTGGACAGGGCCGGCTATACTGTGTTGGAGGCGCCAACCGGAGAGGATGGGTTGGATATTGCCAGCAGGGAGACAATTGATATAGTTGTTCTTGACGTTATGCTGCCTGGAATCGACGGTTTTGAGGTATGCAGGTCCCTAAGGTCAAGTCACCCACATCTGGGAATCATAATGCTTACAGCCAAGAGTCAGGATATTGACAAGATCATGGGTTTGGAGTATGGAACCGATGATTATATGACAAAGCCATTCAACCCCACCGAACTGGTCCTACGGATAAAATCGCTTGAACGAAGGTTGGAAAAAGAAGGAAGCTCAGAGTCATCCATGCTTGAGTTCACCCCTTTCAAGATCGATGTATACTCAAGGTTGTTCTACAGGAATAACGAGGAAATTGAACTGACACCCACTGAATTTTCAATAGCAAAGCTGTTTATAGAGAATCCTGGGAAGGCATTTAAAAGGGATGAAATCCTAAACCACGTTTGGGGTGTGGATTTTGTAGGAGACTCAAAAATTGTGGATGTAAACATCAGAAGACTTAGGTCCAAGATAGAGGAGGACTCAAGTCAACCATACTACATTGAAACCGTATGGGGAGTTGGATATAGATGGAGAGCCAAAAGTTAGGAGCATCTAATGAGAAGAAGCATTAAAACCAGGTTAATCAAGAACTTTATGCTTATAATATTAGTTACTGTAATATTCCTGGAGATTCTACTAATAACGGGAATCAGAACCCATTACTATAAAAATGTGGAAGACATTCTGACAAGTCAGATCGAGTTTTCTACTACTTTTTATGCCCGTTATTTCTCGTCTGGAAATCTGGAGGGTATCCTGATTGAGGATACGGACATATTTTGGCAGCATACTGCTGCACAGGTTCAGATCCTTGATCTTGAGGGGAACATCCTTATGGACTCCCTAGGGATAAACTTCACTGACAAGATAGAAACACCTGATGTTCAGCAGGCCATAAACCTTGGACGAGGGGTTTGGACTGGAAATGTGGAATATGATGTGGAGCCTGTGATGGCTGTTGCAATGCCCATTGAGAGTGCAGGGGAAAGCATAGGTATAATTAGGTTTATTTCAAGCATGGAGGAGACAAATATAATTATCAGGCAAATTTCTCAGGTTCTTATTCTAATAGGCCTTGTGGTTGTTGCCATTTCCGGGTTTTTAAGCCTATTTTTGGCAAACTCAATCATAAAGCCCCTGAAGGAAGTGACCGATGTGGCCGAAAAAATGGCAGACGGACAATTCAAGGTCCGAAGCCATGTAAAGGTCAACGATGAAATCGGAAGGCTTTCCCACACTTTGAACTATATGGCGGAGGAGATCACCAGGAAGGAAAACATGAAGAATGATTTCATATCATCGATTTCCCACGAGTTGAGAACTCCCTTGACATCAATAAAGGGGTGGGCAATCACCCTTAAGGATTCAGAAGAACTTGACACTGACCTCCTATTGGATGGATTGAATATAATAGAGGGGGAAAGTGATAGGCTGACTGGAATGGTTGAGGAGCTTCTGGATTTTTCAAGATTCACATCAGGTAGGATATCACTTGTGAAGGATATGATAGACATCAAGGAAACCCTAAAGACCGTGGTCTACCAGATGATGCCCAGGGCAATAAACAACAATATTGACTTCAATGTAAATATAGACGATGAAATTGCACCTATACTTGGGGATGAGAACAGGATAAGGCAGGTGCTGATAAATCTATTGGATAATGCCTTCAAGTTTACCGGCGAGGGTGAAGTAAGCCTAAGTGCCTATGAGGAAGGTGAAGAACTTATCATCCAAATAAGGGACAATGGTCCAGGGATTCCCCAGGATGAGCTGCCATATATTAAGGACAAGTTCTACAAGGGAAAGAACAGCCAGTCCCACAGCGGAATAGGCCTTTCAATCTGTGATGAAATAATTGGATTGCATGGTGGAACCTTTAGGATTGCATCGCAGCTTGAGGTAGGTACAGTAGTGACTGTAGGCTTCCTAAGGCTGGTATCGCAATGAAGAGGATTCTAATTATTGCCATGATAGCCTTGTCATTCTTGATGAGCTCCTGCGCTGTAATCGAGGGGGAGACCAAGGAAAGAATAGTTGCACCAGACAACATACTTTCGCCCATAACCGGGAAATGGGAAGTAGTTGAGTTAATATACAGCCTAGGTTCAGGAAACCACCAGGAAGCTGACTACCGTGTAGGTGAGACTGGTCTATTCCATAATGATGGGGTGGTTCTTGGTCAGGACTACACATCAACCCCTTCATTTAAGATCAAGAAGGTCAGGACCAGAGACTATCTCATATCTAAATTCAAGCTTAACCCAGCTTCGCTGGGAATAGAAGAGGATTACATCAAGGTAATCACCATAATAAACCAAGACCGGTATTTTACTGAATTCATAGAGGTTGATGAGGATACCCTGATTGCCTATTTGGATGAAAGCTTCTACAGACTGGAAAGGCAGCTGGACCAGGTAAGCCTTGAAGAGGTTGAAAGATACATCAACGTAGAGAAGAATGTCCAGAGGAACCTTGGTGATACAATTGATGAGAGTCTCAGTACGGGCCTGCTGCTTGGTGTCAGGACCCAGGGCTTTGACGATACCTACCAGATACCAACCTGGGAATACAGAACCTATTGGATAAATATGCAAAACAGGAATCTTGAGGGCCTGTATGAACTGGATAGGATCCTCCTGCCAAGGAAAAATGGTTTCTGGTTTGTTGACCAGGAACGGACCGTTGAGGATGGAATCATAGCAGATGAGATCAAGACGACGCCACTATTCACACCGGATAACAATTCGGAAATCATGGAGGCCATGGTATTTGACTCCAGGGAGAGGAGCTTGCTCCAAGAGAGGCCGGTTCCATCAATCCTAAGAAACATCCTTTTTGTGGGCAATGATTATGTTTCCATAGAGAATATCGAGCTTGACAGGGGAGACCGAAGGTCCCTCCACGTGTATGCAATGGACAATCTTGCTGACAAGAAGCCAATCAAGCTGTCAGACCTGGTAGGTGAAACGGGTAGGGACCTGTTTCTTGAAGGGGTCAGAAGTGTCACAGCAGTCAATAACAGTACATTGATAAACGAGGAGAATGTTGGCCTGGTGAGAAACAACGGGTATTGGACTCTGAAGGGCAGGATAAACTACAAGGAAAACGAAAAGGAGCTTTACAGGGACTTCAATATCAAGGCCATACCACCAAAGGAAATGGTAAGCTATGATGAGCTGGCTATGCCATGGGATGCAGTCAAGCTTACAGTCCCGGATGTACAGGATGTATTTTCATCCCCCAACAACGAATTTATGGTTGTAATAACCACTTCCCATATTGTAATATATTCCTTGGAGGAGTATGATATAGATATTACACCTGTTGCAAGGGTAAGGCTGCCCAATGATTCAAGTGTCATAATGTCAGAATGGGCAGTGGGAAGATACCCTGGAATATGGCAAAACGAAATGATAAAACATGGAGCTGTTGAAGTTGAACGGTAGCCTTGTGAGACATAATAACTGAAGGGAATGATTATATGGAGACGTTGATTGGCCTGTTTTCAAAGGTTAAGGAAATATTGGCTGAAATGGGTGGCTACTACGATGACTCAAGGATGATAATTTACGTTACATTGGCAGTCATGGGAATAACCCTGCTTACACATCTGATTTTCAAGAAGATCAGGATTATGAAATATCTTCCAGGGCTCATAGTTCTCGGGATAGGGCTGTTCAACCTCTACAGTGTAAAGGATACCATAACTGCCGATGCAAGCCTTGTGAACCTTTTGCTGTTCATAATAGGAACGGTGGCTGGGCTTGTGGGAATCCTCTTTGCCCTTATCATAGGCATATATGTAAAGCCGGTTAAGAGAAAGAGAAGAAAAGCCAAGAGCAAGGAAGCGAAGAAACCTGAAGAAAAGACCCAAGAAAAGCCTCAAAGCTAAAAGAAACCCTGAATCATAAGATTCAGGGTTAATATATGTTCTGGTCAGTAAAATGTACTGTCGATATTCCAGCTGCACCAGACTCCAGGCATTCTATTACCGCTTCGCGATTATCCAAAAAACCGCTTGAAATCAGTGGGATCCTGGTTTCAGCAATGATTTTCACAATAAGCTTGGGTAAAACTCCAGGAAGGACTATTGCGCAGTGGGGTCTGGTTTCCTTGATTTTTTCTATGGTGTAGCCTAATTTGTATTCGTTGTATACTGAAAATCTCCCCAGGGTGAAGATTCCCATCTCCTTGCTCTGTTCCATAAGCTCGGGTTTGGATGTTATTATGCCGTCAATTTCGATGTTTTTGGATATGAATTCAAGGCCCCAGGAATCCTTGGAAAAGCCCTGGATTGCGTCAATGTATATGTATATGTTCTTCCCTTTGTTGTGGGCCTTTTTTGATATCTGTCTCAGGTTGAATATGTTTCCAGTCATCATGAAAATATTTTGGCAAGTGGATTCCAGAGCATGGTTGAACTCTTCAAGTGTATTGACCTCAGCAATCACTGGATATTCCATTAAGCTGTTAAACAAGTGGTTCATCTGATGCCTCCTGAATCAATTTTATCTTACCCTCACGGCCTATTGATTTTATCCAAATTTCCCGCTTCATTGCTGAACTCTTGTCAGGATGGACTTCGGAGTAAACCATACTGACTGGGAGCCTTGACCTTGTATATTTTGATGCCTTTCCTTCATTGTGTTTTTCCAAACGCTTTTCAAGGCAGTCCGTGTAGCCTGTGTAAAGGCTGTTGTCACTGCATTTTAGGATATATACATAAAACAAATCAGTCATCCTTTCCATCTATTATGTCCAGTACCTTTTTGATTGTATCATAGGAATGGCCTTTTCTCTGTAAAAACCCACCGATTCTTCTGAATCTTTTCTCCGACCTGTCATGGAGTATTGATGAATATTTGGATTTCACAAGATCCACAAGTTCTTGAAGCTCCTCCTGGTACTCCTGCTGGAGCGCCTGCTCTATCAGGTCCTTGGATATGCCCTTTTGGGACAATTCGTTCTTGATCCTGTAGGGGCCAAAATTCTTGAAGGTGGTCTTGTCCCTGACGTAGGCCTTTGCAAAGTCCAGATCATTGATGTAGCCAGCATCCCTTAGCATATTAATTACACAATCAACAGTGGTTTGGCTGAACTCTTTCTTAAGGAGATGATCCTCCAATTCCTTCTGGGAACGCTGTCGAAAGCTAAGGTATTGGTATGCCTTGGACTTGGCGCTTTGAAGCTCATCCTTGGACTTTATCCTTTCAAGAAGTGCATCATCCAGCTCCATACCCTTTTTCAAGCCAAGTTCTTCCTTGGTTGAATAGAACAAACCAAAGGCAAATTCATTGTCGATAAAGATGTTGACCCTTTCAGGATCCCTTTGTGAGGTTATATTTGTAATTATCATAATGCTTCCCTTCAAACAATCTAGTCTCGCTTAAGTAGAACATACAATCCCAAGACAATCAGCAGTGCTGGCCATAGCCTCATAACCTGACGCATGGTGTAGGAAAACCAGGGGAAGACCATATTGCCCAGGAGTACAGCCCCAACCAGGATTAAGCCGATTCCGATTACGGTCCTGCTATTGTCCTTTCGCTCAACCCCATTAACCTCATCCTCATGGATGTAGCCATCGTCCTCTGGAATCACCAATCCGCATATAAGATATGCCAGGGCAAATGTTCCAAATGAAGTGAGGGCCAAAATAAACCAGATTAGCCTGATTATTGTCGAATCGATGCTAAGGTATTCTCCCAGACCACCGCATACTCCGAAAATGTATTTGTCTGATCTTGATTTTCGCAACTTTTTCATTATCCTACCTCCCATATTAATTCTCATTTTGATAATATCAGATTTTCGGGGTTATTGAAATAGGAAGCTGAAAATTATCAAATTACCGTGGGTTTTAATTCCCTTGGATAGTGGTTTGTGGTAACATAAATAGGGGGTGATATAATGTTTGATTTGCTTTCAATAGTTCTGAAATATGTGTTTGTATTTATAATTTATCTATTTATTTTCACCATCATTAGAATGATATATTTGGACATCAGGAGTGTGGATTATGGCAACCTGGAGTCGGGAGCATACCTGAAGCTCTTAAATAGGATTGATAGCCTGCCCTACAACCTGAGTGACAGTTATCCTGTTGAAGGTGAACTGACATTGGGAAGGCAAAAGGAAAATATAATCCAGATAAAAGATCCCTATATCTCAAAAAAACATTTCAGGATAATCAAAGATGAGGAGGAGTTCTTCCTTGAGGACCTGGGAAGCTCCAACGGAACCTACCTTAACGGAGAAAGGGTACTTGATGTTGTGAGAATTGGGAAGGGAGACATAATAAAGGTTGGAGAGCTTGAGTTTATATTTATTGACGGAGCTTAGGAAGGTGATCATATGAAGGAAAGGCTAAACAGCAAGGCCCCCAGAAAGCTCTTGTTTTTATTTGAAATTCTCTCACTGTCGTTGATATTTCTGTTCAGCTGGGAGGGTATTCAAACTGAAACATATGCAATCGCAGTGGGACTTGTTCTGCTTATATACTTTTCAAACTATATGCTTGGTAGGATATCAAAGGGAGACAATTACGTGTTCCTCATAGTGTGCATGCTGGTATCCATTGGAATAATCATGATATACAGAATTAGTCCCGACTTGGGATTAAAGCAGCTAATGTGGCTGGCCCTTGGCATTGCCATGTTCTTTGCTGCATATTTTGCAATTAGATACATCAGCTTCTGGGACAGACTTACGCCATTATACCTGGTAGTCAGCTATGGATTGTTCGCTTTGACCCTGATAATGGGTACGAGAACCCATGGGGCAATAAACTGGATATCAATCGGTGGAGTAAGTGTACAACCAGCTGAAATAACAAAGATAGTCCTGGTCTTTCTTCTAGCTGCATTTTATGGCGGCGATGAAAAGTACCGTAGGATCAAGAATGCAGAAATTCTACTTATGTTGGTGATATACTCCTTTATAGGTCTCTTGTTCCTGCAGAGGGATCTGGGTGCTGCCTTAATATTTTTCGGCATATTTGCAGGACTTCAATACATCTATACCCAGGATAGACGCCTCATATGGGCAAATCTTGGTTTGGCCGCAATAGGAGGAATTGCAGGATACATTCTCTTTGACCATGTAAAGGTCAGAGTGACCACATGGCTTGACCCCTGGCCCTATATAAATGACAAGGGGTACCAAATAACCCAGTCCCTCTTTGCAATTTCTGAAGGAGGATTCTTTGGAACAGGCTTGGGAAGGGGTAATCCTGCATTCATACCCTTGTCATACAATGATTTCATTTTTTCTGCAATCAGTGAGGAGATGGGGATCTTCACGGGAATAGGTATAATCATGCTGTTTATGCTTCTGGTCTACAGGGGATTTAAGATAGCATTGAGGCAGGACAATCAATTCTTTAGGATTCTTGCCCTGGGAATCAGTATGGTGTTTGGAATCCAGTCCTTCATCATAATAGGTGGAGTATTGAAGGTTATACCCCTTACTGGTTTGACGCTGCCATTTGTGTCATACGGTGGAAGCTCGGTTGTGACCAGCTTTATTGCCTTGGGTATACTTCAGGGAACCTCTGAAAAAAGGGGAAAGGCAGGTATTGGCAATGGATAGTGAAAGAAAAAGGATAATTACAATTCTAGTGGCACTCTGCATGGGATTTGTGCTTCTCATAGGCTACCTAAGCTATTTTCAGATGTTTAAGGCCCAGGCTGTAAGGGACAATGCCTATAACAAGAGGCTGTGGATCAATGAGGATAATATTCTCAGGGGAAGCATTGTCGATAGGGGTGGGGAGGTTCTTGTCTACTCTGAAAGCAGGGATGGGGAAACCCAAAGAATCTACAGGTACGACAATCTATACAGTCATGTCATAGGGTACAGCCTAAAGGATTATGGAAAATCAGGTCTTGAAAGAAGATACAATTCATACCTGGTTAATGCAAATGAGAATACCGCAATAAATGAATTAATAAATCTGATCAATCCTTCAGGTGTGGGGAACAATCTGTCACTAACCCTGGATCATGGCCTTCAGAAAAAGACCAGGGAACTGATGAATGGGAAGAAGGGCTCGGCAATTGCCATAAATCCAAAAACGGGAGAAATACTTTCCATGGTAAGCCTACCTGACTTCAGAATAGAAACCTTAAGTGAGAACTGGACATCGGTATCGGAGAATCCTGACAGCCCATTGTTGAACAGAGGGACTCAAGGCCTCTATACACCCGGTTCAATCTTCAAGATTCTAACTGCAGTGGGAGTTATCCAGGAAGGTGTACCGGAAGCAATATACCAATGCACTGGAAGCACCGTAATTGATGGCTATACAATAAGGGATTTTGATGAAAGCGGGCACGGACCCTTGAACCTTGAGCAGGCATTTGCGGTTTCATGCAACACCTACTTCGCAGACCAGGCTGTTGCACTTGGCCATGACAATCTACTGAGAATAGCTGAGACGTTGCTCTTCAACCAGAAGATCGGCTTTGACACTGAAACAAATGCCTCGGTTTTTCCAAGGGAATCCATCGGATTAACGGATCTTGGAGCTTCTGGAATAGGTCAGGGTAGGGTTCTAACGACTCCCTTGAACATGCTTATGGTTGTTTCAGCAGTGGCCAATGACGGATATATGTCAATGCCATATTTGGTAGAGACAGTACAATCTCCTGGGGGGATGACAATAAGCTCCCATAGGAGTGAATCAAGGAAGGTGCTGGAGATTGGAGAATCACAGGCCCTTAAGAGAATGATGAGAGAGGTTGTAGAATCAGGAACCGGTACCAATGCAGGCATCAATGGTGTCAAGGTTGCAGGGAAGACGGGGACGGCTGAAAATGCATCCGGGAACAACCATGCCTGGTTTGTGGGCTTTGCTCCACTTGAGGATCCCAAGGTTGCGGTAATTGTACTACTTGAGGAGGAGGGGGCTTCAGGAGGTAGGGCAGCCGCACCAATAGCCAGAGAAATAATTAACTTTGCCCTCAATAATATTACAAATTAGAAATGCTCCCATTTGGGAGCATTCTTCCTAAAGGAACTTGCTTTTAAGGTTCTTCCAGTACATGTCCTTACTGAAGTTAAGCTTATAGATTTTTTTGTCCGACATTGTAAGGTCTATTGAGACAATGCTGTCATACTTGAATTCCATACCATCATTTAATACCAGGATGGAATTCTCGTACCTTAATTCCGGCTTAATCTGTATTGTGGCATCTCCTGGAATAATGGCACTGTTTGGAAGACTTCTGTAGGCACTTGAGTTGATTGGTGCCAGGGGTGTTATCTGGAGTGATTCCAGACTGGGATATACTATGCTTCCACCAGCTGAGAAATTGTATGCAGTGCTACCGGATGGGGTTGATACTATCAGGCCATCTCCACTGAACCTCTGTAAATGGTTGTCATTAATGAAAACCTCAAGGTGAACAACCTTGGAACGGACACCCTTTATTACAATTTCATTTATGCCTGTTAGATAGAAACACTTGTTTTTTGTACATACAGTTGCGTCCACCATATAGATTTTTTCAACCTGATAATCCTTGGCCTTGTACCTGCGGATAAAGGAATCTATCTCACCCGGAACCAGCTCCTGGAAGAATCCCAGGTGACCTGTATTAATACCTATAAAGGGAGTTTCAGGGAAGGCATTCCTATGGATAGCCCTTAGGAAGGCTCCGTCACCTCCAATGCAGATGTTCAATTCAGCCTTGTCATTGTAGGTTTCAGAAGGTTCAAAACCGTTCTTTCTAAGCTTATACATTAAATCCTTCTTGGTTTTTCTGGATTCATAGTTTCTATTTGAAATAATGTTGATTATTCTTTCATCACTCATATTACACACCCTTTGTATTATAGACTATTTGAGTTCAATTTTTGATTCAAAACTTAACTTCACCCTTAATCCTGATATAATGATTTTAACACATCACAAGAAGTAATAAAAGATATGGAGGACAAGATTAATGCATAAAGAAGATCCTAATACACTGGTATTTACAAATAAAAAAGCCCCAAGAGACCTGACTTCCTTCCTAAGGGAAAAGGGGCTATCGGGTAGGATGATAAGGAGAGCCCTGATTAACGGGGACATCTCCATGGGGGATTCCACATGTAAGGGTGGAGAAATTGTACCCATGGATAGGCAAGTATGCATTAGGCTAGCTGATGAGGACAGTGACATGAAGCCCCAGAAGATGCAGTTGGAGATAATATATGAGGACATGGATCTTCTGGTTTTAAACAAGGAACCCTTCACCCTGGTACACCCGACTCCCAACCATCCTGATGGTACCCTATCAAATGGGGTGGCCAGCTATTTTCTGGAGTGCGGACTAAAAAGAAAGGTCAGAATCCTGAATAGATTGGACAGGGACACCTCAGGTATAATAATATTTCCCAAAAACTCCTTTGGCCACCAACAGCTTGCAGCCCAAATGGAACATGGTAAGGTAGTGAAGAAGTATCTGGCCATTGTCCACGGAAATATCACTAAGGACTGGGGGGAAATAAACCTAGCTCTGGGCAAGGGTGAGGATGGCATCAGACAAGTTGTGAGGGATGATGGAGCGGAGGCAGTGACGAGATTCAAGGTGCTGGAGAGAGTGGGGGAAGGGACCTTGGTGGAGCTGGAACTCCTCACTGGAAGGACACACCAGATACGAGTACATCTATCTCACATGGGCTATCCAATTATGGGAGACCATCTATACTCACATGGGGAGAGTCACATAGACAGGCAGGCACTTCATGCCTATGGAATGTCATTTGTTTCTCCGCGAACAGATGAAATGATATCTTTGCATGCAGAAATGCCGGAAGATATGAAAAATCTCTTAAATTTCTTAAAATCTTCAAAAATTTAGTTGAATGCATTGAAGTACAGTGGAATAAGTAGTATAATGTACTCAAGGAATGTTTCTGCGGTGTGCGTTATTCTCATATAATTCAACCGACATATTAAATACGGGAGTCAGATGTTCGAAAGTGGATAACAAGCCCTCTATGAGGGGAAGTTAGAAATTTTTGGCTAGACACCCACCTGCACTTACGCGGGTCTGAATTAGACGAGAGGACGGCATTGCGGGAATTAATCTGAAAATAAAAACCCTTTTACAAGGGTTTTTATTTATTGAGTATAGAATTTTTTCACTTTTTTTTTACAATGCACCTTCAGGTGTTTTTTTTTACCATTTTCACCTTGAATTTAACTATTTTTATTGAATCTGTATCGGGAACTTTTTCCTGTTCCTATATAAATAGATGTACTTAAATCCCATTTCCTTGAGCATCTTTTCGCTGGAACGGTATTCATGGCCAACATGGTCAGCCACATGGGAATCCGATCCAAAGGTAATGATGTCTCCACCCAGGTCCTTATACAGCTTTAGGATAGATGGCTTGGGGTGGGGTACATTCAGTCTGTACCTCATACCACCAGTGTTAATCTCAATACCTTTTCCCTTGTCTATGATTGTCCTGAGTATGCTTTCGATCTTGTCCATATAAAGGTCATACCTCTTAATGACGTCCTGGTCATCTATGTACCTGTCAATAAAGTCTATGTGGCCCAAAACATCGTAGTTGTCATAGGATCTCACACAGTAGAGCAATTCATCGTAATACCTTGATATGATTTCAGAGGAGGACAATTCGGTGCTGCTGTAGTCATGAAAAATATCCTTGCGATTTATGGTATGCAGGGACATTATGACAAAATCAAACCCATTCTCCTCAATAAAGGAGTCATAACGGGCTTCAAGTCCAGGCTGCATTCCAATTTCAACCCCTGCAAGAATCTCAATCCTGTCCCTATACTTGTATTTGACCCTATTAATATCCCTAAAATAGTCAAGAGGTCTGAAAAGAAGATCGATTTTATCTTCAGTTGCCTCAAAATCCACATGGTCTGTAAAGCAAATGGTCTTAAGGTTCTTTTCAAGGGCAGTTTTGACTACGGACTCCATGGTGGCTTTGGAGTCCAGGGAAAAATTACTGTGAATATGAAAATCGTACATTAATTACAACTCCTGTCTTTTAATTCTTATTAATTCAATGATACCCTTAATGCCATCCCTCTGCAAGAGTGAAAGTATCAAGGGATTTTCAGCTTTACTGGAAGTTCTCCTTGTATTGAAGCTGATACAGATTATAGTAGAGACCTTTATTTTTAAGCAGGTCTTGATGGGAACCCATTTCCTTGATTTCCCCCTGCTTAAGAACGATAATCTTATCTGAATGTTGAATGGTTGATAGTCTGTGTGCAATTGCTATGGAAGTCCTGCCCTCCACAAGCTTGTGAAGTGCATCCTGTATCAACAGTTCGGTTTCAGTGTCTATACTTGAGGTAGCCTCATCCAAAACCAGAATCTGGGGATCATAAACGAGGGTTCTTGCAAATGCCAGAAGCTGTCTCTCTCCTGATGAGAGGGTAGACCCTCTTTCCATAACCGGCTCATCGTAACCTTGTGGCAATCTGGATATGAATCTGTGGGCATTGACATGCTTTGCAATTTCAATCACCTTGTCATCACTGATCTCCTTGTTAAGTCTGATATTGTCCCTGATATTTCCCGTAAATATAAATACATCCTGGAGGACAACTCCAATTTTCTGTCTGAGGGTGTTTTTGTCCAGGTTTCTTATGTTAACACCATCCAGGAGTATTTCACCCTTCTGGATATCATAGAACCTTGTCAATAGGTTAATTATTGATGTTTTACCGGCACCTGTGGCTCCTACGATAGCAACAGATTCACCCCTTTTGATTTTGAAGCTTATGTTTTTCAATACCCAGTCCTCATCATTATATGCAAACCATACATTCCTAAATTCGATTTCTCCTTTGAAATGTTCAATACTTGCTGGAGTATGGGGGTCCTCGATTCTCATATCTGTGTCTAGAATTTTGAAAATCCTCTCACTGGAAGCCATGGCAGATTGGAGTATGTTGTATTTTTCAGTCAGGTCCATAATGGGTTCATAAAATTTTTGTAGGTAGTTTATAAATACGAACAGGACACCAAACTGGATACTTCCTGAGACTACATTACCACCGCCATAGTAGACCAAAAGCGCGATTCCAAGTGATCTTATCACTTCAATGGAAGGTCTGAATATAGCAAAATAGGTGATTTCCTTTTTCTGGATATTTAGGTAGTCCCTGTTTATACTGTCAAAGTTTTCAAAGAATTTCCTTTCCTTCTTGAATATCTGTATGGTTCTCATTCCAGATATGTTCTCATTCAGACTTGAATTGATCTTGGCCAGCTGCACCCTGCTGATTCTGTAGACCTCCCTGATATACTTCCTAAATACAATTGATATGAGAAGTATCACCGGTATCAAGGCAAAGGACACCAGTGCCAGCTGGAGGTTCAACCTAATCATTACTATCATTATTCCAGCCAGCATGAAAAAGTCCTTGAAAAGGTTGACCAATACGTTTGTATACATCTCATTTAGTGTCTCTGTGTCATTTGTCACCCTTGTGACCAGCCTTCCGATGGGATTGTTGTCAAAGTATCTGACTGCAAGGCTCTGCAGATGGTTGAACAGGTCTTCCCTTATATTGAAGATGATCTTCTGACTTGTGTAGTTTAGGATGTATATCTGCAGGTAGCTTAGAAGGAAGGTTAGAAGAATAACTGCAGCAAACAGCTTCGCTACCCTGTCCAGTCCCTCGATGTCCCTGCTTCTGAAGGCACCATAATCCTCCTGTGACAGGAGTTCCCCGGGAGAGCTTGGATCATCAGCATCCACCAGGTAGTAGCCCTCGGCTCTCTGTACAATGCTTCTCACAGGATAGTTACCTGTGTTTTCATACTCTTCCTTCAACACATAGATGTGATTGTCTACAACAATACCATCCTCAATGGGGCCTGCCTCCAATGGGACCTGAACCAGAGGCCTGTTATATCCACTGATATGGTCGTCTATGGCTATTTTCACAAGGTATGGATTCAAAAGTTCCAGACCTGTTATTACTATTAGCAGGAGGATGGAAACAGTAAGAAGAGCCCAGTAGGGTCTTGCATACTTCAAGAGTCTCTTCATCAATTTCCAGTCATAGGCTTTTCCAAGCACTTCTTCTTCATGAAGTCTGTCCATTTTCATCCTCCTCACTTCTGACCTGGTCTTCCAATAATTGTCTTTGGTACAAGTCGTAGTATTCACCTTTCTTTTCAAGGAGATCCAGGTGAGTGCCCTTTTCCAGGATAGTACCGTCATCAAGGAATATGATTTCATCAGCACCCTTGACTGTAGATATCCTGTGACTGATCAGGATAGTTGTTATATCTCTTGAAAAATTCCTGATACCGCTGAGTATCTTTTCCTCCGTTTGAGTATCAACTGCAGACAGGCTATCATCAAGGATCAAAACAGATGGCTTCTTTACAATTGCTCTTGCAATGCTGAGCCTCTGCTTTTGACCACCGGATAGGGTTACTCCACGTTCGCCAATGACAGTTTTGAACTTATCCGGAAATTCAATGATATTATCGTGAAGCTGGGCAATCCTACTGGCTTCAATAATTTCTGACTCCATTGGTTTCCTGTCATATGCCAAGGCTATGTTATCCTCTATTGTCTGTGAAAAGAGGAAATTGTCCTGGGGGACAAATCCAATGTTACCCCTAAGGTCATCAAGTGACACATCCCTTATGTTATGGCCATCCACAAGTATTTCTCCTGTGCTTGTATCGAACAATCTCAGAATGAGATTTGCAATGGTGCTTTTCCCACTGCCGGTTCTTCCGGTTATGGCAAGAGTTTTACCGGCTGGAATTTTAAAGCTGACTTTTGTCAGTGCCTCATGGTTTGAGTTTGGGTAGGCAAAGGCTACATCCCTAAATTCAATCTCACCCTTTAGGGGGGAGAGCTTCACAGGCGATTCCTTTTGGACAATATCAGACTTTTCATCAAATATGACATTTAGCCTGTCCAATGAAGCAGCACCACGCTGAAGGACATTTATAACCATCCCAAGGGCTCTTGTTGGCCAGATTATGATTCCAAGGTAGGAGTTGAAGGCAACAAAATCCCCCAATGAAATTGAGCCATTGATTACCTGCCGTCCTCCATAGAATATTATAACCAGATAACTTATTGAGCTTATGAGCTGGAGAAGGGGGTGGAAGCCACCGTGCACCTTCACCAGATCCATGTTTTTATTGAAGTTGTTCTGGTTGACCCTTTTAAAGTTCTCAGAAACCAGCTTTTCCTGTACGAATGATTTAATCACCCTTATGCCTGAAAAGCTTTCCTGTGTAATGTCCGAAAGGTCTGAAAAGGCTTCCTGGACCACCTTAAACTTTTTGTAGATTATCTTCCCGAATCGTGTCACCAAAAACATAATCAAGGGAAGGGTGAATACGGCTGCTGCCGTCAAACTTAGATTTGTGGTTCTAACCATCATGATAAGGGAGAACATCAATAGGAATGCTGAATCCACTATCATTATGGTACCAGGCCCAAGGGCCATTCTAACGGCATTGATGTCATTTGTGGCATGTGCCATAAGGTCTCCTGTCTTATGGGTGTTGAAATAATTGGGGGATAGGCTCAACAAATGCGAAAACAATTTGTTCCTTAGCTTATACTCAATCTCCCTGGAAGTGCCAATCAGATAAATCCTCCAGAAGTATCTGCCTATTCCTATGAACAGACCTGTGGCAACAATAAGAAAGGCATAAAAAATCAACCTGCCACGGTCCAGGTTTCCAAACTGAAGGTCATCTGTAAGCCTTCTAAGTATTTGGGGAACAATCAGTTGCACTCCATCTATTACTATTAGCCATAATACTCCCATGATGTAATATTTCTTGTGTTCAAGAAAATATTCCTTTATAGTCAAAAATGATTTCATCATTATCCTCCTTGTTTGACCAGAGTGTCAAATAACATTATACCAAGTTTTATATAAACTTTCCTCCTTTTTCCAAATTAGATGGTTATTTTCATAAGCAGGTTAAAATGAACCCAAATAAGCCTGTTCAGCAAATAATTTGTCTAAGTTTGATTATTACAGATATTTTGGGGGTAAAGTGTGTGTATAGAAAAATTACAAAGGGGAGATATAATGATGAAATTGAATAAGATCATTGAGGAAAAGAGAAAACAAATGGAAAAGGCCAAGAAAAAGGAAACTGCCAAGAATGTAGCTGTAGGTACAGCTATAGGTACCGCATTAGGTGCAGCGGCAGGACTTTTATTTGCTCCAAAGTCAGGCAAGGAAACTAGGGAAGAAATTTCAACCAAGGGTAAGGAAGTGGCAGAAACTGTAAAGGTTAAGGTTGAGGACCAACTTGATACTACCAAAGAACACCTGGAAAAGGTAAAGACTGATGTTGAAAAAGGCTGGGTTGAGTTGAAGGAAAAGGCTAAGAAGGAAAAGAATGAAGCTGAAGAAGCAATGGATGAAGCTGCTGAAAAGGCAGAAGACGTAGTTGACGAGATAAAAAAAGGTGCAGAGGAAGTTAAGGAAGTAGCCAAAGACACTAAGGAAGATGTAGAGAAGGAAATCAAGAAATAGCAAATCTAAGGGGGGATTTTAATGGATGTAACCTTGACGCTGGCGGATTTGCTAAAGTTGGTTCTGTTTCTATTGGGCATAGGGGTTCTTGGATACTTACTTCTTATTTTAAGGAATGTCAATAAGGTTCTCGGTCAAGCGGAAACCGTTTTGGAAGCTAACATGAATGAAATTGATGCGACAATTAAGCAACTGCCTGAAATTACCGAGAATGTTAACAAGATCACCAATGAAGCAAATAAAATGATCTCAGACATGTCACCTGACTTGACAGGTGTGGTTAGGAATGTAAATGGAATAACCACCAAGATTGATGACATGGCTAATGTAATCGATAATACTGGCCACAAGGTTGGAGACACTGTGGATGTACTATCAGAGACATTGGCGGAGACGGCATTGGCATTTCAGTTCAATGCCAAATCAGTTACATCGTACATTGAGATTATCAAAGAGATAATTGAAATAGTGCGAGATAGCATTAAAAAGTACTAATTGAGCCCGAAGGGGCTCTTTTTTTCTTGTTTAAATAACTAGGACAAGTGGCAGATAACTGGTATAATATAATAAAGTGATATGCCCATAAATAAACATATGACAAAGCACGGAATGGAGAATAAGTATGAAAAAGATTAAGTTCATTATAAATCCCTCCTCTGGCAGACAAGCCATGGAGAAAAGAATTGACAACCTATGCAAGATGCTATTGGATGATGGCTACATTGTAGGCAAATCCTTCACAAAGAAAAAGTATGACGCGATGTTTGAAGCCAGGGAGGCCTGTAAGGAGGGTTTTGACCTGATAGTTGCCTGCGGTGGAGACGGAACTGTAAATGAGGTGGTCAAGGGAATAATGACCAGCGACAACAAGGTACCCTTGGGGATTTTGGCCAGTGGGACAGTTAACGATTTTGCCAACTATCTCCAGATCCCCAGAACTTCAGAAGAATTCTTCAACATGATTAAAAAGGAGAACATCATTGAAGTGGATCTTGGCAAGGTTAATGATGACTACTTTGTAAACGTTGCAGCAGGAGGACTCTTAACAAAAGTAGGATACCAGGTGCCTTCAGATATGAAGGCTGTATTGGGGAGGATGGCCTATTACCTGGAAGGCCTGAGGGAGCTTGTGAGCCAGGGTCTTGAGCCTGTAAAGGTAAAGATCACAAGTGAAGAGCATACTGGGGAGGAAGAGATACTGATGTTTGTTGTTTCAAACAGTTCATCCATCGGTGGATTCAAAAGATTGGCCCCTGAAGCAGATGTTCTTGATGGCCTGCTGGATGTTGTCCTAATAAAGAATGCCGATATTGCCGAGTTGGCAAATATTTTCCTCAACGTACTTACAGGAGAACACATTAGGCACCCCAAGGTAGTCTACTACAAAACCCGGGAAGTTAGTATGGATGCCGAGGATGCCCTGGTTGTTGATGTTGATGGAGAATATGGCGGAAAGCTGCCAGCCCACTTTAAGGTGATACCAAAAGGATTGAAAATACTGGTTTAGGAGGTTGCCAATGACACATAAAAAGTCGGAACACGTTGATTCCATAGAAGAGTACCTGAGAAAGGTAGATTATATAATCAGAAGAAAGGGAAGGGTAATACTAAGTGATTTCAATATAACCGTTCCCCAGTTCACTGCCTTGCAGATACTGATAAACAATGGAGAGATGACCATAAGTGAACTCAGTCAGAATATGGACCTTGCCTGTAGCACCATAACTGATCTGATTGACAGGATGGAGAAGACAAACCTTGTCAGAAGAAAAAAAGACGACCAGGACAAACGGGTTGTAAGGGTGGAAGTGCTCCAGGAAGGGCATGATATTCTTGCAAGGGTACTGGAAAAGAGGATAGAGTTTCTCGATGACAAGCTAAGGGGAGTAACAGAAGAGGACAAACAGACATTGAGTACAGCCTTGAAAAACCTTTATATGGAGATGAAGGAAGAAGTCTAGCAAGGGAGGGTCCACATGAAGCTTTTAAATGACAATATAAGACTGATTGAAAAGTTTGACTCCAAAAACACGGGAAAGGCTTATGTGTGTGAACTTTTGGACAAACCTGGACAAGAGAGCTTTGTACGAATCCTGGATGGGAATCAACATAAACAGCTGATTCAGGATTATATCAAAAATATCGACTTCTATAAGAGTATAAACCACAAGGGTATCCTGTCAACAATTGATTTTGGTCTGGTTAAAACACTGGATTTCAAGGAGTCTGCTCCAGATATGTACTACATCCTTTCAGAATATACACCCTGGAGAACCCTTGATGCTGTCATGGATGGATTGAGCATCCATTCTCGTATTTCAATCCTCCTGAAGATTATTGAAGCCCTGGACTACATACATTTTAGGGGCATTACCTATGATGTGTTAAGTCCTGACAAGATATTTGTCAGTCAGGAAGGGGACGTGAAGCTTCTAAATATTGCATCCACTGTACATTACAAGCTGCAAATGGAAAATCTGAAAAAAACCAGTGACAACATGGAGCATGATGGCAGGTGGAAAAGCAATGGGAAAACCCCACAAGCGGATTTCTGGTCCCTTGGGATTGTTGCGGAAAAGTTGTTCTCAGGGATAAGATCAGACTTGTCTCTTGAGAAGCAGGGTGTATTAGGGGAGATTATCGAAGATCTGATGACAAAAGGCAAGGATGCAAATAGAAAATCCTTGGCTGACCACTTGGATGCCTTGGTTAGTGTATTTGACATTGATTATCCAAGGGACCTCAGAAGAGAAAGAGAAATTTTGCAATTATCTGTTTTGCCAAAAAGAAATTCACAGAGCTTCAGGAGATTTCTTCCCAGTAGCTCATTTGATGAACTATACGAGAAGGGCTATTCAGGATTGATAGTTGAAGGCAATGGAGGAATCGGCAAGAAGAAATACATCCATGAGCTTTTCAGAAGAAGAAGTCTTGAGGGCAGCAGGACATATCTGCTTGAAGCTGGACAGGGTGACTTTTCAAGCATAGACCATTTCAAGGCATTCATTGTTCAATTATGCGAAGCCCTTCTTATTCAATATAAGATTGATCCAGAATCCAACAATATGAAAATTAGGTTTAAGGATACTTTTGAGGTCTTCAGACTGGACCAGTTGGATTCAAAGCTCAAGCTGTTCAATGGCATAACTGAAGAGTTCGTTGGACTTTCCAAAAGGAAACATGTATTTTTCGGCTTGCTGAACATACACGATGCTGATATTGAGATTTTCAACCTGATGGATTTTATTATTACAAAGTCTAGAGGAAAGAGGATACATTTCCTGTTTTCCCTTCAAAACAATCAATTGTCTGACACAAGGAAGATTATCATAGTAAACCGATGGCTTAAGAACAACCTATTGGATAAGATTCGCCTTGAGAACCTTTCCAAGGATGAAGCTGAGGACTACATTCATGAAATTCTTGGAAACACCAAGGCACCAAAGGCATGGATGGATGAACTCTACAATGAAACCTTGGGAAACCCCCGTTATATAAGGGTTCTGGTAAAACATTTTTTTGATAATGGTGTCATATGTATTGGCAGGAATGGATTTTGGACTACCACAACAGATGATTACAGGGCTTTCTATAATTCTGCAGCCTTGAAAAGGACCATTTTAAGGCAGATTAAAACCCTGGATGAGATGGAGTTGAAGGTGCTTGGCATATTATCCTGCTTCAATCATCCTGCCAACCTGACGACCTTAATCAATGTACTTGAAGTTGATGGGACGGACATTGGGGAACTTATCGGTCAGCTTACCCATGAGGGGATAATCAAAATCCAGAGACATCCAGAGACAGTGGTATCCTTTGTGGATGGTGATTTCAAGAGACAGGTCTACAGCGACCTGATGGATGAGGATAGGGTCAAGCTTCACACCAGGATTGCTGATGCGATCCTAAACAATAGAGAGGATAGCCATGCCATCAATTTTGACTCCCTGATATATCATTTAAGTGAGTCAAGCCAACTGGATAAAATGGTTGAACTAGGATTGCAGAGGCTAGAAAATGAAGGCAACCGGTATAATGAAAACTCGGTAAACATTCTAAGCACCTGTTATGGGAATTTGAAGGGCAGGGACCATCCCTTAACCCTGATGATACTGAAATACCTGACCGAGGCTCTGCTGGCTCAAAGAAGATACACTGAAGGTATTGAGTTTTCAAAGTCATACGGTGATCTGGCAAGAAAACTAGGTGACTCTGGACATGAAATTCACGCAGACCTGTTTGAGCTTGAGTTCATTATCCGTTCTGGAGACTACACTGAGGCTCTTGAAAAGATAACTGAATATGAAGAAATTGCAGCTAGGCCTGGAAACCAGGTGCATCGAATTAACCTGTACAAGCTAGAGGCAATAATACATCAGGTCTTGGATAGACTGGAGGAGTCCCAGGGTGCAATAGACAGAGCTTTGGAATTATCCCATAAGCATGGAATTCACCAACATGACGGTGACCTTTATAATCTTCAGGGAATAGGTAATTATCTGAATGGAGACCATAAAAAGGCATTGGAAAGCTATCAACGCTCACTTGACACATACGTTCTCTCTGAGAGGGAATTTGATAGGATTAAACCACTAAACAACATTGGAAATCTTTATAATGAAATAATTGGAGACCCCCAGGAAGCCCTTAAGTATTATTTTGAATGTCTGAGGGTTTCAGATGAAAACGGACTATCATCATTTCAGACAATTACATTGAGTAACATTTGTGATGTGTATCTCACTCTAAGGTCATATGAAGATGCAAGAACCTACATTGAAAGGACCATTGAACTATCCCACATTAATGGAGACAGGATCATCGAGTTCCATGGTAATGTATATAAAGGGGTTCTTGAGCTTTCACTGAACAACATAGAAGCAGCCAGCGAGATATTTCTCAAGGTAAGAGAACTGAACAAGGAAGACCCCATTTTGGAAAAAGAGGTTAAAGTTCATTATATGGATTTTTTGGGTCGGTTCTATATGGAGCTTGGAGACTACAACCTGGGGAAGATGTTCACCAGGAACACAATGGAAAAGTCAGAGGGTTTCAATCCCAAGCTATACTTCAGATCAAAGTCAAGAATGCTGACAATAGATGCAATCATGAATAAGAGAATTAATCAGGGTGAAATTGGGGATTTATTCAAAGAATGGGAATCAGGTGGCAATGACTACGAAAAAGCGGCCTTTCTGGTAGAGATGATGCACATCAGCCTTCACATCCCAGAAAAGCAAGGCTTTGCTTTTCTTAAGAAGCTTTACCTTGGGCTAAAGACAAGAAGTGCTTGGGACCTGTTCAGGAATGACTTCAAAGTGATGAACATACTTGTGAGAAATGGGACTAGATATTTGGGGAAAGCCATAGACCTGTTGGAAGTCGAGAGCAAGGGATTCTCACAGTCCATTTGCAGATACTATGCCTATGTGGGAGAGCTTTTGTATGAAGTCGGAGATTGTAAAGGGGCTGCCAGATATCTGATCATGTCCATGGATTTGGTCCAGACCAGAATCAATCAGGTAGGAATAGATGGATACAGGGAAAAGATGCTCAACAATTACAACATACCAAAGATAACAAGCATCCTAAGTGAAATTTTCAAAAAGGAGTATGGTATGGAACTTGTGGAGTCGGGTCCCCAAGCCCATGAGTCAAGTCTTGTGGGAGGCTACCTGACAAGGCTTGGATATGAACAATACAATGAGCTGCTTCTCAATGTAAGTGGCGAGGATATACCTGGTACCTTTGAAAAAATCTTATCTGCAATGACAAGTGACCATAAGTTCAACCTGGAGCTTATGCTCAAATACCTTAGCCGGGAAATGGGAGCAAAGACTTCATTGATCAATATCTACAGGTTTGAGGAGAGCGACAGTGACTCAAGTTTAATTTACCTGGGAGAAAAAAGACTTGAGATAGACCAGTTTGTCGACAAGCGTTTAAGGTCAGGAGAAAATGTTGTTTTCAATAGGGACCAGGATATCCTACCAGTGGGTGCAAGCAAGGAATACTTTGATAAGAGCATAGTCGCTTTGATGGGGGTTCCTGTAACTGAGCCCAAAAGAGATGACCTTCATGAAGATAGAAGGTCGGGCATCAGAAAAAGCAGGGTCCTGGGCTATGTTTACCTTGAGACAGACAGTACAATCAATAGGTTTGATGAGAAGAGACTTGCTCTGGCAATGGGTATGGCAAAGCTGATCTATCTCAACCTGGAAAACCGGAAATTAAATAGAAGGGCTAATTTTGATAGGTTAACCAATGTACTCAGCCGTGAATCCATTGAAAATGAGATGGAGGAAGTAATGGACCTGTACAGTGGGACTGAGGGTGAGTTCGCTGTTTTAATGATGGATATTGATAAGTTCAAGGATATAAATGATACCTATGGTCATCAGAAGGGTGACCATGTACTAAGGATAATTGGAGAAGTATTAAACGAGAACACCAGATCAAGCGACCATGTGGGAAGATACGGAGGAGAGGAATTCTTGATTCTGCTGGAAAATATCTCCATGGAAGATGCAGAATCAGTAGCGGAGGAGATAAGGAAGGCAGTCCAAGCAGACAGAAGGTATGCAGTCGATAGAAAGGTGACAATAAGCATTGGCATATCACATTACCCGAATCATGGAACCACCAAGGAAGACCTGATTTACAAAGCCGATCAATCCCTCTATTATGCAAAGGAAGTACTTGGCAGAAATAGTGTGGCCATGTGGGATAGTGATAAGGAGAAAATCGAGAACATCAAGTCAAAGACCCACAAGCTTTCCATGGAAGTGTTCGGAAGAAACCAGAAAGGAATTGTATCCCTAATGGATATTGCAATACTGCCAAAGTCCCAGGAAGGATTTGAGACAAAGCTGTTCAGATTCCTAGGGGCCATCAATGAGAGCATAGGTGCTGAACTGAGTTCGGCTCTGATTATTGAAAATGGAGAGGTTATAGACCAGTTCACTAGAGATGGTGTTGCAGGAAATTGGATTGAGAACAAGTCCATTTCCAAAGATATGGTAAGTGAAGTCCTAAATACCAGGGAATCATCCTTGTCCGTAAACTGGAGTGAAGCTGTTTATGACATGGGGACTGTTGACATTACATCACTTAAGTCTACAATACTAACACCTGTCCTGGTAGGAAGCTCTATCAAGGCGATTATCTATTGCGAATCCAGCCTGCAGAGAAAGGATTTCTCATCGGCAGATGTCATGGCTGTAGAAGTTTTAAGTGGAGTATTTTCTGTAAATTTAGTATAATATATATGTTGCGACCTGCAGTTCATTAAAGGGTCGTTCAAGGAGGGATAGGATGGCAACTACAATCAAGGATGTGGCGAAGCTTGCCAAGGTTTCCATATCAACTGTTTCCAGGGTAATAAACGACTCCAAGCCAGTTAGCCCTGAAGCCAGGAGAAGGGTGCTCAAGGCAATTGAGGAGTTGGGTTACAAGCCAAATGAGGTGGCAAGAAGCCTGGTTACAAAAAAATCAAATTTGATCGGGATTATTGTGGATGACATTGGCAGCTCCTATGTGGCACAGATTATCCGTGGAGTAGAAGAGGTTGGAAGAATGTACAACTATGACATTCTGCTTTGTAGCAGTTATGGGGACAAGGAAGCAGAAATGAGGTTCGTACAGCTTCTCATGCAAAAACAGGTGGCTGGAATAATTATGGTTTCAGAGATACTGAATTCAGAAGTGTTGACGTATTTGGACATGTCAAAGATCCCCTTCATTTACTTAAACAAATACTATAATGTATTGGAAAGCCCAACCGTTGCAATCAACAACCGGGAAGCCAGTGACAAGGTTATGAAACATCTTATGGACGAAGGTCACAGGAAGATAGCATACGTTACACAGGAAAAGGACATGGAGCTTACAATAGAGAAACAGAAGATTGAAGCCTACAGGGAGTGGATGGCTTCAATTGGTGAGACCCCAATTGTATTTGAGGTGGATGGTCATAACATATCGGATGGATATGAGGTAGGTGTCAGAATAAAGGACAAGCTCCTGGAGGGGAATATAACCGCTGTTTACTGCTGTGAGGATGAAATAGCATTGGGACTGATCAACTATTTCTACGATCACAACATTAGGGTACCGGAGGATATTTCAGTTGTCGGTTACGGGGACATAAGCTTGGCATCCTACTATAGACCAAAGCTTACAACAATCAAGGAACCATACTATGATATAGGGGCAGTTTCAATCAGGAGGATTCTGAAGGTCCTACAAGGAGAGAAGATTGAGGAACAGACATTGGTCCTTCCAGTACAGCTGATTGAAAGAGACAGCACATCCAGACCAAAAAATATTTGATACTTCGATTGAATATGGTATAATTAGTTCAACAAATAGAGAAGTGGGGATAATATGTGTAAGACATTATTGCTTCACAAATTTCAAAAAAATCAAGCCACAGATTATTCTGTGGCTTTTTTTGAGCCACTTTATCTAGATAGTATAGCCCAGTGGGAGGAGGATTTATATGAGCAAAGTAATATTGGATGGCAATAGTCTGACATTGGAAGATTTCATAAGAATTGTAAGAGGTGGCTATAAGGTTGAATTGTCAAATGATGCTATGGCAAAGGTTGAAAAGGCCAGAAACCTAGTGGATAGGTTTGTGGAAGAGGAGAAGGTGGTATATGGAATCACCACTGGATTTGGTAAATTCAGTGACCTTGTCATAAGCTCAGAGGAAGCAAAAACATTACAGAGAAACCTTATAATCAGCCATTCCTGTGGAGTGGGAAATCCCTTGCACGAAGAGGCGGCAAAAGGAATAATGGTATTGAGAATCAATGCATTGGCCAAGGGTTTTTCTGGAATTAGGCCATCTACACTGGACACACTGGTACAGATGGTAAACAAGGGTGTAAATCCTGTAATCCCTGAGAAGGGGTCACTAGGCGCAAGTGGTGATTTGGCACCATTGGCCCACATGGTATTGGTAATGCTTGGTGAAGGCGAAGCTTTCTTCAATGGCGAAAGAATGCCTGGAGCAAAGGCCATGGAGAAGGCAGGCATAGAGACAGTTGAACTGACATCAAAGGAAGGTCTTGCCCTGATCAACGGAACCCAGGTTATGACATCTATTGGTGCACTGGCGGTTTATGATGCAATTATGCTATCAAAAACAGCCGACATAGCTGCTTCCCTAACAATAGAGGCACTGAACGGAATCACTGATGCCTTTGATCCCAAGGTCCATAATGCTAGAGGTCATCTGGGACAGATAAATTCAGCCGACAACCTTCTAAAAATCCTGAAGGGAAGCAGGATGACCACCAGACAGGGTGAAATGAGGGTTCAGGACCCCTATTCACTGAGATGTACTCCTCAAATACACGGTGCAACAAAGGACGCATTGGAATTCATTAAGTCAAAAGTGGAGATTGAAATGAATGCTGCAACGGACAATCCTCTTATATTCACAGAGGAGGAAGAGGTAATATCAGGAGGAAACTTCCACGGACAGCCAATGGCTCTACCCTTCGACTTTATGGGTATTGCCATTGCAGAGTTGGCAAACATATCCGAAAGAAGACTTGAAAGATTGGTGAATCCAGCTCTAAGCAATGGTCTGCCAGCTTTCCTGACCAGAAAAGGTGGAGTGAATTCAGGCTTTATGATTGTTCAATACTCAGCAGCGGCATTGGTATCGGAAAACAAGGTTTTAGCCCATCCAGCAAGTGTAGATTCCATACCTTCATCAGCAAACCAGGAGGATCATGTTTCCATGGGAACAATTGGTGCTAGAAAGGCTAGAGAGATACTTGATAACGCAACAAAGGTAATAGCAATGGAACTGATGGGAGCCTGCCAGGCAATTGACATAAGAGGAAAGACTGGCCTTGGAATGGGAACTGAACAGGCGTACAAGGTTATCAGAGACAGGATAGTCACTTTGGAAGACGATAGGATAATGTATACTGACATTAATATTGCAGAAGATATTGTTCAGTCCTGGGAGATAGTCTCCAAGGTGGAAGCAGAGGTAGGAGAGCTTAGATAAATGGGTATAGACCCAGGTGGAAAGGATATATTCCACTGATATTGTCTAAGTAATAAGAATACTGTATAATATATAGGTAGAATGTAAAAGACTTTTAGCATATGCTAAAAGTCTTTTTAAAGGTTGGGTATTGGATGATAAACGAATTCATAAAAGCGGCGTCGCTGATATTTATGGCTGAAATGGGGGACAAAACTCAAATAATTGCCATGACTTTTGCTACACAATATATGGTAAAGCACGTTCTATCCGGTGTAGCCCTGGGGGTTTTGGCAAATCATGGGATAGCGATCGTACTTGGTGCTATAATAGGAAGCATGATCAGTGGAGAGGCGGTTAACTTTGCTGCAGGTGGTCTATTCATAATCTTTGGATGGAATGCATTGAGAATGGATGAGTCAGAGGACGTGGAGAAAAAGCTTAAGCTACATCCAGTGTTGGCGGTAGCCCTTGCATTCTTTATCGGTGAGCTTGGAGACAAGACCCAGCTGACAGCAATGGCACTATCTGCGGAATCAGAATTTCCAGCAATCATTTTGGCGGGAACAACTACTGGCATGGTAGCCACAAGTGGATTGGGGATTCTAGTAGGCTCAAGAATAGGTGGAAAAATCCCTGAAACAGGTCTTAAGATAGTTTCTTCACTAGTATTTTTAGGTTTTGGACTCTTAAAGGTAGCTGATGCCATAAACCATTACAGTGAGAGTTTTGCAGCTGTAGCTGTAATTTTTGCAATTGTTGCCTTGGTTGAGATAATACTCATTAGAAGGACTATCATAGTGGCTAAAGAAGCTCCAGAAAAGCTAAAGGTCAAGAGAGCGGCTGAACAGCTTTACCAAATGACCAAAAGGATAAATGAGGAGCTTGACGGTGTTTGTCTAGGTCAGGAGAATTGTGGGACATGTGCGGGAGCGGGATGCCTTCTTGGATACATAAGGATTATACTCTCCGATGCAAGAAGAAATAAGGAGTATTATTTGGATGCTGATACCAAGCTGGAGAGTCTCCTGGTAAGGGACTATGAAAAAGACAAGATTGAGGATGCCTTGCTTCTAATTCTTCAGGAGCTTGTTGACTTTGGCTGGACTGATGAACCAAGGTTCATTATGACCAGGGTCAGGGAGTCTTTGGATATTTTAATTTTTGGAAGAAGGATCAGAAACACAGCGACAATGGAAGAGTATTTAAGGGAAATTATGGATATTGATTATCCACTGGGTAAAAGATATATGAACATACTTCAAAGGGAGGCTGCAGATGAAAAGAAAGACAATTAAAATTATGCTGGCAGATGCCCAATTATTGTGCCTTCATGGACTTAAGCATATTCTGGATGCCCAGGACTACATCAAAGTTGTTGCAAGCGCCAGCAATCAGATGGATATACTTGATAGAGGATTGACAACCAATCCAGACATACTGATAATGGATCCTCAGCAAAAGGACAATGATGGATTCGAAACCATAAGGCTGTTGAAGGAAAGAGGATTTAAGGCAAGAATCATATTGCTACTTGAAAACATATGCAATGAAAGATATATGGAGGCCACTAAAATCAACATAGAAGGATATGTACTCAAGACAGCTTCCCCTGAAAAGCTACTCTACTCAATAAAGGAAGTGAACAGGGGAGTGCAGTATATAGACGAAGATGTTAAGAGGGAGCTCCAGTATTCTGACGAATGCCAAAAAATATCCAGGATTGAGAATGAGAGGGTGGACTCACTTTCCCAGAGGGAATATGATATTCTTAAGCTGGTCGCATCAGGTCTTAGCAACAAGGCTATTGCAGACCAGCTGTTCATAAGTGAGAAAACAGTCAAGAATCATCTTACTCAGATTTTTAAAAAGCTCGAGGTTACTGATCGGGTTCAGGCAACACTTTTCGCAATCCGTTCAGGCATTAGGTAGCTATGAAATAGAAGCATAGGTCAAGGCAAATTCTTTGAAGGCTTCTCCAAGTGGAGACAGCTTTCTTTTTTTGTGGAAAACCAGATAGAATTTCCTATCCAAAGAGAGTTCGTCGACCTTAAAAACATTACCTTGGACCAATTTATTTCCCGACTGATCAAATGCATCCTTATATGAAAGGAAGGAAGACCCGGTACCAAGAGAAATCATCCTCTTAATTGTCTCGATATCTGCAACTATTGCGGAAACCAAGAGCTGGTTGGGCTTTACCCCCTTATGTTCAAGTGCATCATTTAGAACCTTTCCGGTTCCTGACCCTTCCTCCCTCAGGATAAGGGGCTGTCTTATGATGTCAGTTATGGAAATGCTACTTATCTCTCTCCTGTCTGCATAGATGTTCGAGGGAGTTACAAATACCAGGGAGTCATCCATGACTCCAATGTACTCAAGGTTCGCTTCCTCAAAAACTGCACCAACAAAGCCAAAATCAATATATCCATTCAGGATATTTTGAACTACCTTGCTGGAGTCTACATCTATTATTGAGAATGTGACCAGTGGGTGTTCCTTACGGAACCCGTATATCAACTGAGGCAAGAGGTGTCTTCTCGGAACAGAGCTACTTGCTATCTCAAGCCGGCCTTCGATTTTACCCTTGTGTTCATCGATTTTATACTTCATTGAATCGTAAAGGTTTATGATATCAATGGCATGCTGGTATACAATATCACCTGCCTTTGTAGGGGTGACCCCCTTTGACATTCTGTTTAATAGGACAGTATCCAGTTCCTTTTCAATGGATTGGACATGATTGGTTACAGTAGGCTGAGTTAGGAATAGTTTTTCAGCAGCCTTTGAAAAGCTGCCTAGCTTTGAAACCTCGATAAATGTCTTTAATTGTCTTATATCCACCCTGATCAGCTCCTTTCTATATTAATTGTATAATATTTGAAAAACCCTTAAATATCAACCTTTAATTAAATTGTGCCAGAAAGGAAAAAAATCTCTAAAAACGTATTGACTTTTAATTAGAAACCCTGTATAGTTAGTATTTGTTGAGCGAAACAAGAGTCAAGACAGTCAAGTAAAAAGTCACGAAAAACATTCAAAACACCATTGACAAACAAGACTGGTTTTGCTACAATAATCTAGTCACCTCAAATCAGAGGAGACGATGAACCTAGATAACTAAACAGCAGTGAGAACTTTGAATAAACCAAAGATTCAAT
>CALGAG010000205.1 GCA_937951995.1 uncultured Bacillota bacterium | reverse complement strand
TCTGTGCCGAATTTACCATCCCTATAGTCCTGTGCCGCTTGTCGCAGCTCCTCCTTGGTGTTCATCACAAAGGGACCAGCTGCCAATGCTGGCTCATTAAGTGGTTCACCGGATAGAACAAGAAGCTTAGCGGACTCCTTGTCAGAGACTATTTCAATGGACCCCTTGGCATTTTCAAAAAGTACGAAATCCTTGTGACTGCAGTTTTCATCATTTACAGTTGCACTACCTGAGATCATAAGAATCCCTGTGTTGTAGGTGTCTGGTTCATTTAAGGCAAGCCTGCCACCCCGGTTGAGGCTTACAATATACATGTTGATGGGTGAAAAGGTCTTGGCAGGTCCTCTGGTATCCCTGAAGCTGCCTGAAATCACTGTGACATTTCCAGCTCCTTCTGCAAGATCAACCCTTCCCATGTCATCCTTAAGTATCTCCTGGTACCTGGGATCTGTATACTTATCCCTCATGGGCAGACTGGTCCATAGCTGGACCATGTGGAAGCTACCTCCCTGTAACTGAAAGTTTTTCTCGTGGTATTCCTTGTGCATAATACCCTTGCCTGCAGTCATCCACTGTACATCTCCGGGATGGATGATACCGTGGTTGCCCTGGTTATCATGGTGTTCAACTGATCCTTCGAATGCAAGTGTGATGGTTTCAATACCCCTGTGGGGATGTGGGCCTATACCTCTGGGACTAGCTGATGGTGGAAATTCAAAGGTGGCATTGTAGTCTAGTAGGGCAAAGGGAGAGAACCTCTCCAGAAGGTTTCTGCCCTCAGGGAAATAGTTTCTAACCCTAAAGCCACTACCTACCCAATGCTCCTTTTCAATACTGTAAATTTCCTCGATGGGTCTTAATGAAGCCATAGCATATCCTCCTAACAATAATCTGATGCATACTATTTACCCAAGGAATACTGGTTAAATAGATTATATTGAAATTTAAACAGACATTCCCAACAAATGAATGGACAAAATGGGTAAATAGCAAGTAGGAATTGTAGTGACAAGGGAGGGAATCAAATGATAAGCTGCAGGGAAATGAAGGAAATGGACAGGTATGCAATACAGGAGATTGGGATACCGGGTATCATTTTAATGGAAAATGCCGCACTTAAGGTGGTCAAGAACATCGATCCAAATACTGAAAAGATTGTCATTGTATGTGGAGTCGGCAACAACGGAGGTGATGGCCTTGCCGTAGCCAGACATTTGCATCTCTGTGGGAAGGATGTGGTGGTATATCTGATAGGAGACCCTGAAAGAGGAACTGAGGACTTTAGGACCAACTACAGAATACTTAAGAACCTGGGAGTAGAAATCAAAGGAATCACTGAGGGCAATATGTTGGAGGACCTTAGAAAAACCATCCAGGGCTCGGGCCTGATTGTTGATGCAATATTTGGAATAGGAATTTCAAGGGATGTTACAGGGCTTTACAGAAAGGTCATTGAGATAATAAACAGTGGTCAAAAGCCAATTTTGGCAGTGGACATACCATCTGGACTAAATGGTGATACCGGCCAGCCCATGGGAACAGCTGTGAGAGCAGATAAGACTGTGACTTTTCATAGGATGAAAAAAGGTTTGGCAGAGGGGAAAGAGTATGCAGGAGAAGTTATTGTTGAGGACATAGGTATACCGGAAATGATATAAGGGTATAAATACCATGGATGGAGATTTGTCCTTGAACCCGGGAGATGATTGTTATGAAGGGGTCTTTCCTAATCGGTACAATAAAAGGAATCAGGATTGAAATTAACATCAGCTGGCTTGCTGCCTTCCTGCTTATATCCACAACACTGGCCACGGGATTCTTTCCAGTAAGGTATCCAGATTGGGGTCAGGATATCTACTGGATACTTGGGGCCTCTGTTGCCATACTTATGCTCTTTTCAATAATTGCCCATGAGCTGTCCCATTCACTTGTGGCAAACAGGCTGGGTGTGGGGGTAAAAAGGATCACCCTCTTTATTTTTGGTGGGATTGCAGACCTTGAAAAAGAGCCGGACAGCCCAAGAAAGGAGTTTCTTGTTGCAATAGCAGGGCCTATGATGAGCCTTTTTCTTGTAGTCCTTTTCAGAGCATTGGGGCTTATGTCTCAATATGCAAGCCTTCCAGAGTATTTTGCTGTTGTTTTTTATTACCTGTCATCCATCAACCTTATTCTGGCACTCTTTAACATGTTTCCAGCCTTTCCCCTGGATGGAGGGAGGGTCCTTCGGGCTGCCATATGGCATTTCACGGGGAATCTGCACAGGGCCACAAGAATTTCCTCTACGATCGGCCAGTGGTTTGGTTATTTCCTTATGTTCATTGGTCTTACAAACATGTTTTACGGTAATCTCATCAACGGATTATGGATCCTGTTCATAGGATATTTTGTGGTCCAGGCCTCCCAATCAAGCTACCAGAACACAATCGTGTCCGATATATTCAGCAGGACCATGGTTGGCGAGTTTATGACAAGGGATGTGATCTCAATAGACAGGACAGTATCAGTAAGGGATGCTGTGGATGAATACTTCTTCAGGTACAAGTACAACGTTTTTCCAATTGAGGATGAGGACGGCGTCCTGGGACTTATTACAATTGACAATGTAAAAAGGATCCCCAAGGATGAGTGGGGAGTCACAAGTCTTGGAGCCATTGTCACTGAGCTTGGTGAAGGTATTGTGGTATCTCCCGATGAAACCGTATCCAATGTCATAAGCAAGATATTCAACAACCATATCGGTAGGGTCTTGGTTATGGAGGAGGGTAGGCTGGTGGGAATTGTCTCAAGAACCGATATTATGAACCATCTTAGAATCTATATGCAGCTTAACAATATCAAGTGATATAATGGTATATATCGGAGGTGGTCATGGAGTGAAGGTTCTTGTTACAGGGGGATTGGGTTTTATAGGAAGCCACACAGTTCATATGCTTCTCCAAGGGGGACACCAGGTTCTTGTCTTGGATAATCTTTCGAACTCAAAGATTGAAACACTTGATAGGATAAACAGTATGACCCAGAATAATACTCGGTTTATCCAAGGGGATGTTTTGGATGATAAAATTCTAGACAAAGCCCTATCCACTTTCGGGATTGAAGGAGTGGTTCATTTTGCTGCCCTTAAGTCAGTGAAGGAGTCCATTGAAAGCCCGGAAAGATACCATCTCAACAATGTTGTTGGAACGGAGAGGCTAATATCAAAATGCCTTGAACACAATATAAGAAAGTTTATCTTCAGCTCCTCAGCTGCGGTCTATGGATCTGCAAAGGCTCCTGTAAGGGAGGATGCAGAAATGGGTGAGGCCCTTAACCCTTATGGAAGCACAAAGGTTCTGTGTGAAGAACTCCTAAAGGAAACCCACAGGGTCCATGGGAGACCGGATATGACAATCCTCAGGTACTTCAACGTTGCTGGAGCCCATCCGACAGGGAACCTGGGTGAGGACGCAGGCCCTGATGGAGGAAACCTGATGTCGCACATAATCAGGGCCGCTGGCGACGGAAAGATGTACATATACGGAGATGACTACGACACTCCGGATGGAACTGCCATCAGGGACTACATACATGTTATGGATGTTGCCAGGGGACATATTCTGGCACTGGAAAGGCAAAAAAGCGGGATAAACACATATAACCTGGGGACTGGCAAGGGCACTTCAGTCCTGGGTATGGTCAATACCTTCCAGGAAGTCAACGGTGTAAGGGTCTCCTATGAGATTGTTGCTAGGCGAAAAGGTGATGTTGGTGTTTCCTGTGCCGACCCGTCCAAGGCCCTTGATGACCTGGGATGGAGAGCTGAGTTGAGTCTTGGTGACATGGTGAGGGACTCCTGGAATCATGAAAAAAGAAAACTTGCTATTGACACATGTATTTGATGTGTGTTAATATCTTCAACAATAGCAACTAAATAAAAATCCTCATCCCTGCGGGTGAGGTAGAGGCGCGGTTTCTATTAGTACCACCACAGAGGACGGAATCCTGTGAAGTGTTGGGAAAGGAGCGATCGCCGAAGCTTCAGGCACCAAAGCCTGTTGCTGGGTCTGCATCCAAGAGGTGCAGGACTGTCATCATGGTACTAAGCTCGGTACCTTGATGTTGTGCTATCTCACATAAGAGCAAGAGGGGAGAGGGTAACCTATGGCATTGCCATGTAGAAAATCACCTGACTTACCGTCAGGTTTTTATTTTTTTTGAAAACTGATTGAAGGGAGATTATCGAGTTGATCTATGAAGAAAGAGACGGAAGGCTTCATTTTGACGGGTGTGACACTGTCAACCTGGCTAAAAAATATGGAACGCCATTATATGTATACTCATTAGGGGAAATTAAAGATAGGATAGGGGAACTAAGGGAAAGCTTCTTGAATAGGTATGAAAACACAAGAGCTGCCTATGCAGCCAAGGCCTTCAGCACATCTGCAATGCTTAAGCTTATACACAATGAAGGTCTAAGTGTGGATGTTGTATCCGGTGGGGAGCTTTACACAGCCATATCAGTGGGTTTCCCCGCTGACAGGATTGAATTCAACGGAAACAACAAGCTTTATGAGGAGCTTCTTCTTGCTATCGAATACGGAGTGGGAAGAATTATAGTGGACGGCATGGAGGAGCTACAGATGATAGAGGAAATCTGTAGGGCTACACAAAGCAAGGCAAATGTAATGTACAGGATCACTCCAGGTGTAAAAAACGAAACCCATGAATACATCACAACGGGGAAGAAGGATTCAAAGTTTGGGATACCACTGGACCAGGATGTGTTTTATCCTGCAGTGGAGGATGCAATCCGGTCGCCTTTTGTGGAATTTATGGGACTCCACTTCCATGTTGGATCCCAACTATTTGACAATGAATCACATCTGAATGCATTGGATGTTCTGCTAGACCATGTTGATGAAATCAGAAGGAGGTTTGACTACGAGATTAGGGAGATCAATCTTGGAGGAGGTTTTGGAATCAGGTATACGGACGAATTGAGAAAGCCACTTTCATATTTCACCGATCCCTTGATGGATAGGATTGAAGGCCATTACCAGGCCTTGGGTCTTGAGAGGCCAGCTGTTGTGATCGAGCCAGGCAGAAGCCTTGTGGGAGAGGCTGGGATAACACTTTACACTGTTGGAAATATCAAGGATATAGAGGGTGTCAGGAAGTACGTCTCCGTAGATGGGGGAATGACAGACAATATTAGGCCGGCTCTTTACCAGGCGGATTATACAGGGGTCATTGCAAACAAAGTAGGGGAAGAGATGGAAGATAAGGTGACCATATGCGGCAAGTGCTGTGAGTCAGGGGACATTTTAATTCGGGACATTGGCATTCCAAACCCAGAGTCAGGAGACATCTTCTGCGTATTCTCAACTGGGGCCTATGGATATTCAATGGCAAGCAACTATAATATGAATCCCATCCCTGCCGTTGTATTTGTAGAGAATGGCAAGGATACATTGGTTGTTAGGAGACAGACCTACAAGGATATGCTGAGAAACGATATTGTGCCATCTTGGCTGGAATAAGGGGGATACTGATGGAGTTCACTAAAATGCATGGAGCAGGAAATGATTTTATAGTAATAAACAACATTGTTGAGGAGATTCCGGAGGCATCCTTTTCAGATATAGCAAAGGCCCTCTGTTCAAGAAGGACTTCCATTGGGGCTGATGGAATAATGTTCATCGAAGAGGCTGAAGGCTGTGGCGACTTCAGAATGCACTTCTTCAATGCCGATGGCAGTGAGGGAGAGATGTGCGGCAACGGTGCAAGATGCATCTGCAGGTATGCCTATGAGAACGGCCTTTCTGGAGAGAAGCAGAAGGTTGAGACTGTTTCTGGTCTTGTAAGAGGCTGGAGAGTCGATGAACGCACCTACAGGGTAAGGTTGAACAGCCCCAGTGACTACAGGGAGGAGCTTTGGCTTGAGCTGGAGGATGAAAGGTTCAAATGCTCATATGTTGAGCTTGGCAGTCCTGGACTACCGCATCTTATTCTGAATATGCCAGACTTTGACAATCTTCCTGAAGAAGACCTGTATAGAATTGGAAAAGGCTTGAGATGGCATGAAAGTCTCCCAAAGGGTGCAAATGTAAACTTCTACTACCTGGGACAGGATGGTAGTGCACTTGCAAGGACCTTTGAGAGAGGGGTTGAGGATTTTACCCTGGCATGCGGGACAGGCGCAGGATCGGTGGGATATGTACTTGTGAAGACAGACCAGGTTTCTGAAGATCAGGTTACCATCAAGATGCCTGGAGGAGAGCTTGTAATCCAGGTGGTTCTTCATCCTGACGGAGTGGAGGACATCTTCCTCAGCGGACCTGCAACCCTTGTATCAGATGGAAGGGTTCTGGATGAGGACCTTAGATTTTAAACACAAATTACATAGACGGAGGTTTTAACATGACAAATTCAAATACAAACTCAATTTGGAAAAGCTACAGATTTCCTATCATACTACTTACGGGAATTATAATCGGTTCAATCATAGGCTTGGTGTTTGGCGAAAGGGCAAAGGTGCTGGCACCACTGGGTGACCTGTTCATCAATATGATGTTCACGGCAGTTGTACCCCTTGTATTCCTAAGCATCAGCAGTGCAGTGGGAAGCATGATGAACATGAAAAGACTTGGGAAAATCCTTGGAAGCATGTTTGCAGTGTTCATAGTGACAGGAGCAATTGCAGCGGTACTTATCATAGTTGTTGTTAAGGCATTTCCACCTGCCCAGGGTGTCAACCTGGTTATGGAGGCTGCAACCCTTGATGAGATAAGCGTTGGGGATGCCTTGGTAAATGCATTTACAGTAAGTGACTTTCCACTTCTACTGTCAAGATCCAATATGCTTCCACTAATTGTTTTCTCGATTATATTTGGCTTCAGTGTAAGCCTGGTTGGGGGAGAGGACAACAAGGTGGCACAGGCATTGGATATGCTTAACAAGGTTATGATGAAAATGATTGGAATCATAATGCTGTATGCACCAATAGGTCTGGGAGCATATTTTGCAGCCCTGATAGCAGAGTACGGACCTCAGCTGCTGGGGGCCTACCTGAGATCAATGGCAATCTACTATCCACTTTGCATAGCCTACTTCTTCATAGCATTCTTTGCATATTCATACTGGGCAGGAGGAAAGGAGGGAACAAGAATATTCTTCAAGAACATCCTTAGTCCTGCAGTGACATCCCTTGCAACTTGCAGCTCTATTGCAACCCTTCCTGTTAACCTGACGGCTACGGAAAAAATGAATGTGCCCAAGGACATTAGGGAGATTGTACTTCCAATAGGTGCGACGATGCACATGGACGGAACAGCCCTTTCATCAATACTCAAGATAGCCTTCCTCTTTGGTATATTCGGCCAGGACTTTTCAGGGATTGGAACCTACGTAACTGCAGTGCTTATTGCAGTTCTTGGGGGAGTGGTCATGTCCGGTGTACCAGGGGGAGGACTTATCGGCGAGATGCTTATAGTCACAATCTACGGATTCCCACCTGAGGCTTTTCCAATAGTTGCAACAATAGGATTCCTGGTGGACCCACCTGCAACAATGATCAATGCCTCTGGAGATGCGGTTGCATCCATGATGGTTACAAGAATCGTCGAAGGCAAGAACTGGCTTGGTGAGAGAGTCTCAAAGGCAGTCCCTTCGAAAGCATAATTGATTATGTGATTTCAATGTGGTAAAGTATGTTCCGAAGGGTATTAAACCTTCGGAACATTTTTTAATTGAAGAATAATGGAGGAGGATACTTGGATGAAATTCATTGACCTGCACTGTGATACACTTATGCATACTGTTGGAAGGGAAGAGCCTTTAAGTCTACTTAGAAACGACCAGACCAGCATCGATTTTGAGCGTATGGAGGAGGGAGGGGCACTTGCCCAGTTTTTCGCTGTATTTTTGCCAACAGAAGAAATGTTTCTGGAGAATGTTGGAGAGGTCATTGATGATGATCTGTACATAAACACCCTTGTGGATACCCTGAAACGGGAAATAGGTGAGAACAGCACCATGATCTCTCTGGCCCACAACCACCACGAAATTATTCAAAATGAAAAAGAGGGAAGGATGTCTGCGATCCTTACCATAGAGGACGGACGGAGCGTCCAGGGAAGCCTTGAAAAGCTAAGGTCATATTATGACATGGGAATAAGGCTTATAAGCCTTACATGGAATTTCGAGAACTGCTTTGGATACCCCAATTCAGATGACAGGAACATAATGGAAAAGGGTCTGAAGGAATTTGGAAGGGAGGCTGTTGAGTACATGAACCAGCTGGGTATGATTGTGGATGTGTCCCACCTTTCCGATGGGGGTTTTTATGACGTGGCAAAAATAAGCAAAAAGCCCTTTGTGGCATCCCACTCAAATGCCAGGGATATCTCACCCCACAAGAGAAACCTTACAGACCAGATGATAAGAGTCCTGGGAGAAAAGGGAGGGGTGGCAGGAATCAATTTTGCACCTCATTTTCTCCAGCCTGACACCACAACCGACAGGAGTACAGTCCAGTTGATGGTAAGACACCTTAACCATATGAAGAATGTGGGAGGGGAGGATGTTGTGGCCCTGGGGTCGGACTTTGATGGCATAGGCGGAGACCTTGAGGTGGACAGCATAGAGAAGATGCCAATGATATTTGATGCCCTTGAAAGGGACGGGTGGAGTCAAAATCAGATAGAGAAGCTGGCGTATAAAAATACCTTAAGGGTCATAAAGGAATCCATGAAATGATTAAAGCACGGCCGAGGCCGTGCTTTTTTAAGTCAATGCTAAACTATTGGGTAACAAGCTCAAGGGCTACAGGGATGTATTCATCCACTGCTTCGCCGCCAAGAACCTTCATTGCTGTATCGACACCGATTGAACCGATGTCCTTTGGAAGCTGCTGTACTGTTGCTGCCAATTCTCCTGCCTCAACTGCTGCAACTGCATCATCCGTTGCGTCAAATCCAACAATCAGGATGTCTCTACCGGATGCTCTGATAGCTTCAAGAGCTCCAAGTGCCATTTCGTCATTGTGAGCAAATACAGCATCGATTTCAGATTGTGACTGAAGAATATTCTCCATTACTGAAAGTCCCTCTGCCCTGTCAAAGTTGGCTGTTTGTTTTGCAACAACCTCAATGTCAGTTCCTGCAATTGCTGCATTGAAGCCTTCGCCTCTTTCCCTTGCAGCTGATGCTCCAGGAATACCCTCCAATTCAACAACCTTGCCTGCTCCACCAAGTTGTTCAACGATAAATTCACCGGCCATTTCTCCACCGGCTACGTTGTCTGAAGCGATGTGAGCTACAACTTCTCCTGAGTTTGCTGACCTGTCCAGGGTAACCACTGGAATGCCTGCTCCGTTTGCTGCTGCAACTGCGCTACCTACTGCATCTGAATCAGTCGGGTTAATCATTATTAGGTCGACACCCTGATTCACAAGGTCTTCAACGTTTGACAGCTCTGTAGCTGCGTCATCCTGTGAGTCAAGAACTATAAGGCTGGCTCCAAGCTCATCAGCTTTTGCCTGAGCACCGTCTCTAAGGTCTACAAAGAATGGGTTGTTCAAGGTTGAAACCACCAATCCTATAGTGTACTCACCTTCGCCGCCGTTGTCTGTTCCTCCTGTAGTACATCCTGCAAGCCCCACTGCCAACACAAGGGCCAGCGCCAGTGCAAAATACCTTTTTTTGTTCATCAATTTTTTCTCCCCCTTTTTTGTTTATCGCTTTTTATCTATTTCAACCCACATGGGTTAAAACCAGGTTAACGTGACTTACGCTGCTTCCTGTCAAGAAGTACAGCTATCAGTATTACTACACCCTTGGCAACATCCTGGTAGTAGGATGAAACCTGAAGCATGTTAAGGGCGTTGTTAAGTATTCCAATTATCATGGCACCAATGGCAGTTCCAAATATTGTTCCAATCCCACCGGCCATACTTGTTCCACCGATTACAACTGCGGCAATGGCGTCAAGCTCATAGCCGGATCCGGCAGTTGGCTGGGCTGAACCAAGCCTTGCAGTTACGATGATTCCTGCAAGTGCTGCCAGTACTCCTGCCACAGCATAAACAAACAGCTTTATACTGTCGGTCTTTATACCTGAATACATTGTTGCCTCCTCGTTTGAACCCAGGGCATAGGTGTATCTGCCGATCTTCAGGTGGTTTAGTGTATACCAGGAAATAAAGAAGACCACAAGCATTATATATACTGGTATTGGGATTCCCAGGAAATATCCCGTACCGATTTTTGAGAACACTGCAGAGGTGTCTGAACCAAAGATGCTTATGGGCCTTCCCTGGGTATAAACCAGTGTTAGGCCTCTTAAGAGGGTCATTGTACCCAGTGTGGCGATAAAAGGCTGAAGCCTTCCCTTGCTTATAAGGAGTCCGTTCAGTAGACCAATTATCAGTCCAATGAGCAGGGTGATGAGTATCACAAGCACTATGTTCATTCCACTTGCAACAAGACTTGCTGCAATTGCACCAGATATTGCAAGAACGCTGCCTACGGAAAGGTCAATTCCTCCAATTAGGATTGCGAAGGTCATACCTGTTGCAATAACTGCGTTTATTGAGGTCTGTCTCAATACGGTTATGATGTTTGACCAGGTCAGAAACCTGTCGCTAAGAAAGGACATGGTCACAACCAGTATCAGAAGCACCACAACCGGCTTGTTGTCTGATAAAAACTGCTTCCAGTTCCTCCCCTTCAATGAAAACTTACCCATTTAGCTCACTTCCTTTCCTACGGCATAGGTCATGATTTTTTCCTGGTCAGCTTCAGCGATATCAATGATACCGCTAACCCTTCCCTCGTGCATGATCATTACCCTATCGCTTATTCCCAATATTTCAGGTATCTCAGAAGAAACCATAAGTATGCTCATGCCTTCCTGCTTGTATTTGTTAATGAGTTCATAGATTTCCTTTTTGGCACCTACATCCACACCTCTGGTTGGTTCATCCAAGAGTAGGATACCAGGATTTGTATCCAGGTTTTTTGCAAGTGCAACCTTTTGCTGATTTCCACCACTTAGGAACTGAAGCAGTTGATTTCTACTGGCGGCCTTTATTGACATGCTCTTGATATAGCCGTCGGTGGACTCCCGTTCCTTTGATTTATCAATGCTGCCTATCCTACCCACATAATTGTTAAGGGAGGCGAGGGTTACATTCTCAACAAGGTCCATTCCAAGTACAATACCATTTTCCTTCCTGTCCTCTGAAAGGTAGGCAATTCCGTTTTTCAAAGCATCCTTGGGACTCTTAATTGAAACAGGAGACCCATTTACAAGGATCTCTCCAGATTCAGGCTGGTAGACCCCATAAATGGTCCTGGCTAGCTCTGTCCTTCCTGCACCTACCAGGCCGGCAACTCCAAGGATTTCTCCCTTCCTGAGCTGGAATGAAACATCCTCCACAAATATGTTGGAAAGGTTTTTCACCTCAAGGACCACATCTCCAATTTCTGTTTCCACCC
>CALGAG010000204.1 GCA_937951995.1 uncultured Bacillota bacterium | reverse complement strand
CACGATCCCCCTCCTGTAAATATTCTAAGGAATTATTCCTTAAAAAGCATCATTCTAAAGGATGAATTTATAAAAAAAACCTCTCACCCAAAGGGATGAGAGGTAGTTGAGACCAGTATTGCCGGACTTTAGGGCAAAAAAAACCATCTATTGATAAAACTTGAGTTATCAATAGATGGTTTTTGATTTGGTGCGGCTGAAGGGACTCGAACCCCCACCCTAGCAATTAGGACTAGAACCTGAATCTAGCGCGTCTGCCAGTTCCGCCACAGCCGCATGAACACCTTTAATTATACACCTGAGATCTATTTTTTTCAAATATTTTCTGAATGAAGTTCTGACTTATTTACCCAACATAGTTGTGGTACAATGGAGAAAACAAGGAGGTGAGGGTAATGGCAGAAAAAAGGTTTCAGGTTGTCCACAAGGAGGGAACCCTTTCCAGTACCAAGGTTATAGTGGACAGGGAAACGGGAGTAAACTACCTGTTTGTAGGTGAAGGCTATGCAGGAGGTCTAACCGTCCTTCTGGACAAGGATGGAAAGCCGGTTATTACACCTGTGGGAAGGTACCCACTGTAATGAAAAAACTAGTGTTGATTTCCATTCTCTCGGTGATCCTCATGTCACTGGTGGATGGATTCATAAATCCAGGATACGGGGTAAAGTCTGCAATCAAGATTGTACTCTTTTTCCTGGTGCCCCTTATAAGCGTAGGCTGGCTTGGGAGACAGGACTTCAAGGACCTTTTAAGACCCAGGGGAAGCAGGGCAATGTCAAGAACTCTTGTCCTTGGTCTTGGAGTCTATGCAGGAATAATGGCAGCCTATTTTATCCTCAGGCCCTACATTGATCTGGAGACAATAAGGCTTGCCCTGGCGGAGGACCTTGGAGTCAATCGGGATAATTTCATTTTGGTTGCCCTCTATATTTCCTTTATGAATTCACTTCTTGAGGAATTCTTCTTCAGGGGCTACCTGTTTCTTGGGCTTCTCCAAAGGACTGGAAGGATTGCGGCATATTCCATAAGTGCCTTCCTTTTTGCAGCCTATCATGTGGCAATAATAGGAAGCTGGTTCAGTCCCCTGATATTCCTGTTTGCCATGGCGGGGCTCTTTATTGGCGGACTGATCTTTAACTATCTGAATGAAAGAAACAGAAACATCATCAATTCCTGGGTCGTCCACCTGATGGCAAATCTTGCCATCAATACCGTTGGGCTGATGATGTTTAACCTGGTCTGATAGAATAAAAATTCCTCCTTCGGGTATGTAGTAGAGTAGAGAATAAACTAGGAGGGATTTTTTATGAAAAAGATAGCAATATTGATAGAGAACCTGTTTGATGAGAAGGAGCTGATCTATCCTTACTTCAGACTGAAGGAGGACTTTGAGGTCCATCTTGTTGGTTCCCAGAAGGATACTGTTTACTCCGGTAAATCAGGATTGACCATGAAAAGTACACACGGATCTGCTGATGTGAAGGCCGATGACTATGCTGGAGTCCTTATTCCTGGAGGCTTTTCTCCTGACAATATGAGAAGGACTGAATCCACCAAGGACCTTGTAAAGGAATTTTGCAGCCAGAACAAGCCAATTGCTGCAATCTGCCACGGACCATGGATGATGGCATCCTGCTGCGACCTTAAGGGCAAGGACATCACTTCATTCTTCTCAATCAAGGATGACCTGATCAATGCAGGTGCAAACTGGGTTGACAAGGAGCTTGTGGTCAGCGGCAACCTTATAACCTCAAGAAATCCAAACGACCTGCCAGTGTTTGTCAAAACCTTTGTGGATGCTGTGAAGTAGGGTAATAACAAGTTAAAGTTTTTACAGAAAATTTAAAATCATCTCTTGACATATTTCATTCTTGGTATTAGAATGATTAAAAGCGTTGATGAGGAAGAGTATGTCCTGCAGGGTCAAAAGAGAGAGAGGTTCACCGGCTGAAAGACTTCTCACGATACCCAGGTCAGAAAACCACCTCGGAGTACAATCCTGAAATACAGTAGGGAATTGCGTTGGCCCACGTTACGGCCTGTCATTAGAGTTTTTGAATTTAGGTGGAAACGAGCATTTGCACTCGTCCTTTTTTGGACGGGTGTTTCATTTTTTTGAAAATATAAAAACAAAAAGGAGGCGAGGCGGATGGAAGGCATAGTTGTTGCAAAATTCGGAGGAAGCTCACTGGCTGACAGCCAGCAGTTTAGAAAGGTGAAGGCAATAGTCACGGAGGACCAGGACAGGAGGATCATTGTGCCATCAGCACCAGGGAAAAGACATGGAAAGGACCACAAGGTCACGGACCTATTGTACATGTGCCATCAGCTTTCCTCACATAATCTTCACTTTGAAGAGGTGTTCCAGCTAATAAGGGACAGGTACGAAGGAATCTGCAGGGACCTTGACCTTGAGACCCCAATAGGCCAGATCCTTGACAAGGTAAGGGAGGACATATCAAAGGGAGCCTCAAAGGACTACTGTGCAAGCAGGGGAGAGTACATAAACGGCCGTATACTTGCTGATTATTTGGAGTCGGACTTTGTGGATGCTGCCCAGGTCATAAGATTTGACAAGAGGGGAGTTTTCGATCAGGCAGAGACTGAAAGACTTGTGATGGAAAGGCTCTCAGATGTTAAAAGGGCAGTGGTACCTGGCTTTTATGGAGCTGATGGAGATGGAAACATTGTCACCTTCTCAAGGGGAGGATCAGATGTAACAGGGTCAATTCTTGCAGATGGAGTGGGGGCAAGGTTATACGAAAACTGGACGGATGTCTCAGGCTTTCTTAAGGCTGACCCCAAGATAGTGAAGGACCCTTTGCCCATTAGGGAGGTAACCTACAAGGAGCTGAGGGAGTTGTCCTACATGGGAGCTCCGGTACTCCACGAGGAGTCCATATTTCCCATAAAGAACAAGAAAATTCCAATACAAATCAGGAATACCAACAAGCCTCAGGACCAGGGAACCCTTATAGTTAATGACAGCTGGGCAGGCGTTGACCCAGGAATAATCACTGGGATTGCAGGAAAGAAGGATTTCACAGTAATCTCGGTTGAAAAGACCCGGATGACGGGGGAGAAGGGATTCTTGAGAAAGCTCGTATCAGTATTTGAGGCCAATGATGTGGCCATTGAACACATGCCCTCAAGCATAGATTCAATATCGGTTATAGTCTCGGACAAGGAAATGAATGGCAAGCTTTCAAAGCTTATGGAGGAAATTAGGATATATTGCAATCCTGATAATATAACAGCCCATTCCAAGATGGCCCTTTTGGCTGTTGTTGGCAGGGGGATGATCAACACCAAGGGGGTTTCCTCAAGGATATTCACAGCCCTTTACAAGGACGATATAAACATAAGGATGATTTCACAGGGCTCAAGTGAATTGAACATCCTTATTGGGATTGAAAATGACGATTTTGAAAAGTCCGTTAGGGCCATATACAATGCATTCAATGAAAGGGAGGTAAGCTAGATGAAAAAATTCAATGTTGCGGTGGTAGGAGCTACAGGACTTGTTGGAAGAACAATTTTACAAGTGCTCCAGGAGGAGGATTTCCCAATCGATAACCTCTACCCAATGGCATCGGAAAGGTCTGAAGGAGACCTGATTCAGTTCCGGGACAAGGAATACAAGGTAATCAAGGTCTCGGACCAGGCATTTGATGAAGACATAGATATTGCCTTCTTTGCAGCTGGAGGTGCAATAAGCGAAAGGTATGCACCTGTAGCTGCGGAAAAGGGGATCCGGGTTGTTGACAACAGCTCCGTTTTCAGGATGAATCCGGAGGTTCCCCTGGTGGTGCCGGAGGTGAATCCACAGGATATCAAAAAGTCCAAGGGGATAATCGCAAACCCAAACTGCTCAACAATCCAGTGCATGCTGCCACTTAAGGCCCTGCAGGACTCCTACGGAATTGAAAGGGTGGTCTATTCAACCTACCAGAGTGTTTCCGGATCTGGAACAAAGGGTCTAAGGGACCTGGACGAAGGGTTAAACGAGTTCTACCCATACCCCATCAAGGGTAATGTACTGCCACACATAGATGTGTTTCTTGATAATGGCTACACCAAGGAAGAGATGAAGATGATAGAGGAAACAAGGAAGATTCTTCATGATGAGGATATGAAGGTGACCGCAACAGCAGTAAGGGTTCCTGTGAGGTTTGCCCACAGTGTATCAGCCAACGTACAACTTTCCAGAAATTTTGACCTTGATGTGGTTAGGAAGATGCTAGGAGATTATCCTGGAATAATCCTAAAGGACGACCCAGATAATGGTCAGTACCCAATTCCCCAGGATGCAGAGGGAAAAAATGAGGTATATGTGGGAAGGGTAAGAAGGGACTTCAGCCAGGACAATACCCTGAACCTTTGGATTGTGGCCGACAACATAAGAAAGGGAGCAGCCACAAATGCAGTTCAGATCGGCAAGCTCCTTGTTGATAATTGGGAGGAGATGAAATGATAAATATTGGACTACTTGGATTTGGAACGGTGGGTCAAGGGGTTTACAGGATTCTCCAGGAAAAAGGGGAAGACCTTAAGGTCCTCCTTGGAAGGGAAATTGAAGTAAAGAGCATACTTGTAAGGGACCTCTACAAGGAACGAGAAATTCAGGTGCCCTTGAGCAAGCTTACCCTCAATCCCGAGGACATTGTGTCCGATGAGGATATAGACATAATAGTTGAGGTTACCGGGGATGTGGACCTTAGCTACAGGATCATAAGCAAGGCCTTTGAAAGAGGCAAGCATGTTGTCACTGCAAACAAGGCAGTTGTGTCGGCATATTTTGAGGAGTTATCACACCTGGCGGAGGAAAATGGGGTCTTCTTTCTTTATGAGGCAAGTGTGGCCGGGGGAATTCCTGTCCTAAAGCCCCTCAAGGACCAGATAAGGTTAAATGAAATAACAAGGATCCAGGGGATACTGAATGGAACCTGCAACTATATCCTCACAAGGATGACCCATGAGGGTCTGGCCTATGGGGACGTGCTGAAGGAGGCCCAAAGGCTTGGATACGCGGAAGCCGACCCTTCATCTGATGTTGAGGGGATCGATACAATGAGAAAACTAAGGATAATGTCCACCCTTGCCCTGGGAGCATCCATAACCGAGGACGACATAATCTGTGATGGTATCGACAAGATATCCGATTTGGACATTGACCTCTTAAGGAACAAGGGTATGAAGGTAAAGCTCATTGCTGAAGCCAGGGAGGTGGAGGGTGGCTACCAGGCCATAGTTCAACCAAAGGCCCTTCCGGTGGAATCCTATTTTGCAGGGGTGAATGGAGCCTACAATGGCATTTCAATGGATGGCAACTATTCCGGCACACTGGGCTTTCAGGGTCCGGGAGCTGGGATGTATCCCACTGCAAATGCAGTTTTGACAGACGTCATTGACTGCATTTTGGAAACTCAGAGAAAGATGAGTCCTCTTAGGGGGAGAAAGCTTGAAAACAGGAATGAGGATATAGCTGGAAGGTATTATCTTAGGATCTCAGGCTATGATGGTTCTATGGAAAATATAAGGGACCAGGCCGAAGAGGTCCTTCTTGACAGGGACGGAGAATTTGCCTTTATAACAGGACAGGTTAAGCTCTACCACCTGCTCCAAGGGCTGGCGGAGCATGAAGACAAACCTTTTTCATTGATAGCAATTGAACAGTAGGAGGAGAAAATGAGATATTACAGCACTCGAAACAAGGACAATGTGGTCTCTTCAATGGAGGCCATAATAAAGGGGATTGCAGAGGATGGAGGACTTTTTGTTCCGGAAGCCTTTCCGGCCCTTCCAAAACTTGAGGACATAAGGAATTTAACCTACAAGGAACTGGCCAAGCTGATTCTTGGTCTGTATTTTGACGACTATCCAGAGGAGGACCTTGAAGAAGCTGTCAATGGAGCCTATGGTGACAAGTTTGGCAACAGGGAGCCTGTGAGACTTGTGGACAAGGGAGGGGTGAATTTCCTCGAACTTTTCCATGGACCAACCCTTGCCTTTAAGGATATGGCCCTAACCATCCTCCCCTACCTTATGAGGTCTGCCCTCCTAAGCAAGGGAGTGGAGGAAGAGGTTGTGGTCCTTGCAGCAACATCGGGAGATACTGGAAAAGCTGCCCTTGAGGGTTTCAGGGATGTGCCGGGAGTAAATGTGGTCGTCTTCTATCCAGAGGGAGGGGTCAGCCAGCTGCAAAGGCTGCAGATGATCACACAAAAGGGTGAAAACACCCATGTCCTGGCAATAGAAGGCAACTTTGACGATGCCCAGAAGGGGGTCAAGGATATCTTTGGAGACCTGGACTACAACAAGGAGCTAAAGGAGGAGGGCTATGTGCTTTCCTCTGCAAACTCCATAAACATAGGAAGACTGATTCCCCAGGTCGTATACTATGTATACGCCTACCTGGACCTTCTCAGAAAAGGCAGGATTGAGGTCGGCCAGGAAGTCAACATTGTTGTGCCCACTGGAAACTTTGGCAACATACTGGCTGCCTACTACGCCAAGATGATGGGCCTTCCAGTTGACAGGCTGATATGCTCATCAAACGACAACAAGGTCCTGACTGACTTCTTTGAAACCGGTACCTATGACAGGAGGAGAGACCTTCTTCTCACATCCTCACCCTCAATGGACATACTGGTATCAAGCAACCTTGAAAGATTTCTCTTCCACATATCAGGGAATGACCACCAGGCTGTAAAGGAGATGATGGAAGACTTGTCCAGGGAAGGATACTTCAAATGGTCAGATTTCAGTCGGGAGGAAATCTACGGAGAATTTGCGGATGAGGATGAGGTTTCTTCAGCCATAAGGGATCTTTATGAAAGTGAAGGCTATGTAATGGATCCCCATACGGCTGTTGCCTACAGGGTTTACAAAAAGTACCTTAAGGAGACTGGAGACTCAAAGCCTGCAATAATTGCATCAACAGCCAGTCCATTCAAGTTTCCCGAAAAGGTTATCTCATCCATGGGAGAGGAAGTCCCACAGGATCTTTTTACTGGAATCGGAATTGTTGCTAAATCAATGGATGTGGAAATACCAAGTCAGGTTAGTGAACTGGAAAGCCTTCCGGTTCTTCATGGGGATGTATGCAGGAAAGATGAGATGAAAGAAATGATTCTTAAGCTTCTTCGGGAGGTGAAATAGATGGTAAGGATAAGAGTGCCGGCAACAAGTGCAAATCTGGGTCCAGGCTTTGATGTCATGGGTCTTGCAATAGACAGGTACAATGAGTTTTCATTTAAACCCAATGCCGGGTCCACAAAGATCAGTTCAATGGTTCACCAAGGCTACAACATGGTATTTGAGCATCTTGGAAGGGATCCGGAACCGGTTGAGATTACAATAGATGCGGAAATCCCAATCGCAAGAGGCCTGGGATCATCATCATCCTGTATAATCGGGGGAATGATGGGGGCAAATGAGGTGTTGGGACGTCCCCTGGAGAGAAAGGATATCCTAAGGATTGCAACCTACATGGAAGGTCACCCGGATAATGTTACACCTGCCCTTTTGGGAGGGGTTGTCATATCAGCCATGGAGGAGGGAGAGGTGTACAGTATCAGGCTTCCTCTGAAAAACAGTTATGACTTTATAACCGTTATCCCTGATTACCACCTTCCCACTGAAAAGGCAAGGGCTGCCCTGCCGGACAGGATTCCCCGCAAGGATGCCATTTACAATGTAAGTCGTGCGACCCTGCTTGTATCTGCCCTTATGACAGGACAGGATGACTTGATCAGGATAGGATTCCAGGACATGATGCACCAGCCCTACAGGGGAGACCTTATTCCTGGCTTTGACAAGGTAATGGCTGCGTCAGGTGAATTGGGGGTCCTGGGTGCATACCTAAGCGGAGCAGGTTCTACAATCATGTGCATCGCCAAGGAAGGGGATGACCGGGTGTTTGACAATGTCTCCCAGTTCATAGGTAGGGAGTTCCCAAGCTGGGAGGTTTACAGGCACAAGCTTGAAAATGAAGGTGCAATTGTACTATAACCATTGACCATAAGGGAATACAGAGGTTATAATGATACAGTGAATGTAAATAGGTGATGGGGTTCACCTTTAACTGCTTCGGCTAATGACTCCTGCCAGGAACTTTAGATGAGTTCCCGGCAGGAGTTTTTTGACGTCTAAAAATTGGAGGATGAAATGGCGACTAGTTTGGGAATAATAACAATATTGGGTTTGACAGCCAACTACCTGATGGAGAAGGTGAAGATACCGGGTCTCTTGGGCATGCTGCTTGTGGGGGTGTTGCTGGGCCCTGGTGGCTTTGATTTCATTAGCCCTGACCTGATGAGGGTATCGGCTGACTTTCGGGAAATAGCACTTATAATAATACTCCTTCGGGCAGGCCTAGGCCTGGACTGGGGGGTGCTGAAAAAGGTGGGAAGGCCTGCCCTGGGCTTGAGCTTTATTCCAGGTGTACTTGAAGGCTTGACCGTAATGGTCGTATCAACTGTTTTCTTCGGTTTTTCCATGGTTCAGGGTGGAGTCCTTGGCTTTATAATCGCTGCCGTTTCCCCGGCAGTGGTTGTACCTGCCATGCTCCAGCTGAATGATGAGGGAAGGGGAAATGACAAGAACATCCCTACCCTGATCCTGGCGGGAGCATCCCTTGATGATATTGTGGCAATAACCATATTTACAAGTTTTTTGGGACTCTATGGGGGAGAAAATGTTAGTCTGGCAGGTCAGTTGATGGGAATACCAATTTCGATAATTACAGGGGTGGGATTAGGCTACCTGATGGGTCATGTATTTGTAAGGATTTTTGAGACCCAACACATTAGGGATACAAAGAAGGTTCTTATGATACTTGGAGCGGCAATACTCCTTATGGGTCTTGAGGACCTTATCAGGGACACCATAGCCTTTTCCGGTTTTCTTGGTGTGATGACAATAGGCTTTGTAATACTTTTAAAGCGGGGAATAGTCGCAAAAAGGCTCTCAGTCAAGTTCAACAAGATTTGGATACTTGCGGAAATACTACTGTTTGTTCTTGTTGGAGCCCAGGTGGACCTGGGAGTGACCCTGGATGCTGGAGGTGCAGGTATCCTAATAATTGCAGTCGGCCTCCTGATGAGGTCTCTTGGGGTCTACATTGCTCTTTTGGGTACAGACCTTAACAGGAAGGAAAAGGCCTTCTGCGCAGTTGCGTATACACCAAAGGCCACAGTCCAGGCAGCCATTGGAGCGGTACCCCTTGCCTATGGAGTCCAGGGGGGAGACCTGATCCTTTCAATGGCGGTTCTTTCAATTGTTGTGACGGCTCCACTGGGAGCGGTGGGTATAAGGTATATGAAGAGGTATCTAAGCGTATAGAAACAGTAGGGACAAAGGAGGGAGAGGGTGAAAA
>CALGAG010000203.1 GCA_937951995.1 uncultured Bacillota bacterium | reverse complement strand
TCCTTCAACTCCTCATAAAGTAGTGCCTCAAACATTTTCTGTGTATTGGGTTCTCCAAGTCCAACGGCACCAAGGGTTGATCCCCTATGGTTAGCACAAGCTTCAAGGTCAAGATCATCTGCACCTGTTCTTTTCAGGGCCTCCAGGACCTGGGTCTTGCCTGTTCCGGTATTTCCGTAAAGTACAATCAGCTCAATGTCCTTGGCAACCTCTGGCAGTCTTTCATTCACATATGCCCTGTAGGCCTTGTAGCCACCCTCCAGTCTGAATGCACTGATATGAAGGCTTTGCAGAAAGGCAACTATGCTGCCACTTCTAAAGCCTCCCCTTGCACAGAAGAACACCAGGTGTTTGTGCTTTCTATTTATTTCCAAAAGGGTCTTGAACATTTCAGGTAGCCTTTTGGCAACTGCTTGGACTCCGATCATTTTGGCTTCCTCAACGGATTTCTGCTTGTAGGCAGTTCCAACAATCTCACGTTCCTTGTTGGAGAAGAGGGGAACGTTTATGGCCCCAGGTATTGTCTCCTGGGCAAATTCCTTTGGGGTTCTAACATCTATTAGAACATATTCATCTGTTTTTAGCTTTTCTTCATATTCACTGTATTTTATATCAGGATACATTATCCAACTCATCCTTCCAATTTTTTAACCTAATTATACATTATAACAGGATTTTATTCTATTTTACCTGTTTTTGCAAAAAAATATCGAGAATCTATTGAATAGTACCTATCCAAGAGGTTCCATATTTCCTCGACTTGATGTAGAATAGATGGAGAACAAAATTAGAGGAGATGAAATAGTGGAAGGTATCAGAATTGCAAAAGAGTACATGGAAAACAATAACCTTAAGATGGTTGTAAATAAGGATGGCGAGATAGTGGCGAAGTCAACAGACAGGGGGATCAAGCCAGTCTATGATGTATACATGGAACAATTTGATAAGCTTAAAGGAGCCTTTGTAGCTGACAGGATCACAGGCAAGGCAGCAGCAATGCTTCTTGCAAAGGGAGAAATAACGGGGATATACACAGACCTGATCTCAGACCCGGCAGTTGAGATATTCAATAAAGAAGGAATTAACATTCAATATAAGAAAAGAGTAGCCCATATCCTTAATCGTGATAAGGATGGTATGTGTCCAATAGAAACAATATCAAGAAATGTTGGCAATGTGGATGAACTTATTGAGGGAATAGAGGAGTTTTTTGTAATAGTAGGCATGAAAAAATAAAGGTGGTTGACAGATGAACAAGGACAGATTAAAGGCAATTCTATACATTGTAATAGCAGCAACACTCCTTAGTACCGGAGGTATAATCATCAAGTTTATCGATCTGCCCCCAATGACCATAGCAGGAGGTCGGGCAATATTCTCAGCAGCAGTGGTCTGGCTCTATGTAAGAAAGCCAAATTTCACATTTTCAAAGGCTCAGGTTTCAGGTGCCCTTTGCTACTCCACGATGATAACAGCCTTTGTTATTGCAAACAAGCTTACAACTGCAGCTAATGCAATAATCCTTCAGTTTACAGCACCAATCTGGGTTGCCATACTGAGTGTGTGGATCCTTAAGGAAAGAATCCGCTGGTACGATATCGTGGCAATATTCTCTGTTGCTGTTGGAATGGTCCTTTTCTTCCTGGATGACATGTCAGGAGGAAACTGGGCAGGGAATATGGTAGCAATTGGAAGTGGTATAGCTCTTGCTGGTGTGACCATTTCCTTGAGGTTCCAGAAGGATGAAAAGCCTGTGGAAACAACACTTCTTGGACACCTCATAACCGCTGTGATTGGGATACCATTTTTGATTGGGATTTCATATTCAACAGGAGACCTGGTGGGACTGTTTGTTCTGGGAACCTTCCAGGTGGGGATTGCCTACATCTTCTACTCCTTGGCTGTAAAGCACCTTACAGCCCTTGAATCAATCCTGATCATGTTCCTTGAGCCAATCCTAAATCCAATCTGGGTATTTCTTATAGCAGGGGAGAGACCAGGACCAATATCCCTTGTGGGTGGGGTTATTGTTCTTGGCACGGTTATTGCCAGAAGCCTTCTTGCCAATAGAATCAATCAAGTAAAGAAATATGAAACAGCAAAGAATTGAGTGGGTTATAAGTGTTTCAAGATAAACATTATGAGATAAGTGAAAATGTTAAAATATTTGGAGGGTCGGACAAATGGCTTCTAGGATGATGGTAGATGGAAATATTGTACTGGAAAAGATAATCATGGCTGACACCTACTCAAAAAGGCTTCAGGGACTACTGGGAAGAAAGGGTCTGGAGGAAGGGGAGGGAATGATGATTGTTCCCTGCAACTCCATCCATACCTACCGGATGAAGTTTCCCATTGATGTACTCTTTGTGGACAAGGATAACATTGTTGTAAAGGTCCTTCGGGATTTCAAGCCTGGAAGGATGGGACCCCTGGTCCTTAAGTCCAGGTATGTCATGGAGGCTGAGGCTGGAACATTTGCAGGTATTGAAAAAGGAGACAAGCTGGAGTTCAAATAGGAGCAGGCGAATGCCTGCTCCCTTGTTATGCTCATTACTTAAAGAAATTACCTACATTGCCGAGTAGTCCACGGGCAATCTTTCTTCCCACATCCCCTGTAAGGGTGTTCACCGCTGTCCTGCCAACCTTGTAGAGTGGATTGGCCTTTCTTGCCCGATCCCGTTCCTTCTTCTCCTTGGCTATTTCCTTTTCTCGGGCTTTACGAAGCTTTTCAGCCTCCTTCTCCTCAAGCTGGCGGATTTTTTCCTCTTCCTCCTGATGTTGCTGTGCAAGGATCTTTTCGTATTTTGCCTGTATTATCTCATAGGCTGACTCCTCATCAACTGCATTCTTGTATTTGAAGTTCATTGGAGAGTTGTCTATTATCCCCTGGCGCTTTGCAGGGTCAAGGGTACCGATTATGCTCCTTGGCGGAGCGATCAGGGCCTTTTCAACAATTGATGGCTTGCCATCATCATCCAGGAAGGATACCAGGGCCTCCCCGGTCCTAAGCTGGGTTATAACCTCCTCAACGTCGAAATTGGGATTTTGCCTGAAGGTCTCGGCTGCTGCCTTGATTGCCTTCTGCTCCTTGGGTGTGTATGCCCTTAGTGCATGCTGGATCCTGTTTCCAAGCTGGCCAAGTACGGTATCCGGAATGTCAGCAGGGTTCTGGGTCACAAAGAATACACCTACACCCTTGGATCGGATCAGCCTCACAACAAGCTCAATCTTCTCCATCAGTGCCTTTGGAGTGTCGTTAAAGAGCAGGTGGGCCTCGTCAAAGAAGAAGACCATCTTGGGCTTTTCAGGGTCTCCAACCTCCGGCAGCTGCTCAAATAGCTCAGATAGCATCCATAGGAGGAAGGTTGAATATATTCTTGGTGAGTTGAAAAGGTCCTGGGATGCCAGGACATTTACCATACCCTTGCCGTTGGGATCTGTCATAAGCAGGTCCTTGATTTCAAGGGAAGGCTCTCCGAAGAAAATGTCCCCTCCCTGTGATTCAAGGGTCAGCAGTGACCTCTGGATGGCCCCGATTGATTGTGGAGCGATATTTCCATACTGGAGGGAATACTCCTTCCTGTTGTCCCCAAGATACTGGAGCATGGACCTAAGGTCCTTAAGGTCAACAAGGAGCCAGCCGTTCTCATCGGCAACCCTGAAGGCTATGTGGAGAATTCCCGTCTGGGTTTCATTTAGGTCCAGGAGCCTTGCAAGAAGGACTGGTCCCATTTCAGTGATATCCGTCCTTACGGGATGGCCAAGCTTTCCGTACACATCCCACAGGCGAATGGGGAAGGAGGAGAAGCTGAAGCTTTCCAGTCCGATAGTATCAATTCTTTCCTTTAGCTTGTCATTCATGGAACCAGGCTCAGCAAGGCTTGCCAGGTCTCCCTTAACATCTGCAAGAAAAACCGGTACCCCTATGTCACTGAAGTGCTCAGCCAGAACCTTCAGGGAAATTGTCTTACCTGTTCCTGTGGCACCTGCTATCAATCCATGACGATTGCTCATCCTGGATAGGAGCTCAACTGTCTTTTCGCCCTTGCCAATAGTAAATCTGTAGCCCTCCGACATATTTTCGTCCTCCTTTTAGTTCTTTCCTTTATTGTATTATATTGAAATAGTATTTACAATGAAAAAGGAAGCTACTTATGTAGCCTCCCTTTAGTGTTTTACAACCTTGGGCAGGTCTTTCGCCCTGAGAATCCAGTTCTCAATCTGCTTTTGCGCTGGAAGACCTCTAACCACCGGTCTGTTTGCATTTACTTCTCTCATTTTTTCCAATACACTGGCCGCATTTCTTCTTGCCAACTCAGGAACAGAATCTATTCCTGCAATTTCAAGTATTTCAGCATATTGGGGGCCAATTCCCTTGACTCGATACAGATCGCAATGGTTTACCCATGTAAGTAAAAGCTTTTCACTGATGCCGGTTTCCTTTGCCAGCTTTGTGCGACCCTTCTTATCAGCTGCAACTTCCAGTAACTTTTCCGTCGTGTCGATACCTGCTTCCTTAAGCTTTGCTTCATATGCTTCTCCTACGCCTTCAATCGCATTGATTTTTGCCATAGTTACCCCCCTTTTCCTTATCTTAATACTTATATACCACAAATTAGTAGATTGTAACATTTATCCAAAAAAATTGTAAATAATTGCAAATCTCGTGTATAATAGTCTTTGGAGGGATGAAAAATGAGCAAATATTGGAAGGAATTTACTGTACCATATTACGATACAGACAGGGAAGGCTACATAAAGCCTGAAAATATATTGGCATATATGGCAGAAACATCTAATTGGCATTCTGACAGTCTCCATGTGGGCTTTGAGGAACTGTCAAAAAAGGGCCATGCCTGGATGCTTCTTCGCTGGGAGGCAGAGATAATGAAATATCCAAGAGCAAAGGACAGGGTTAAGGTTGGGACCTGGACATCCAGCTTTGACAGGTTCTATGCCACGAGGGAATTTGTTCTGACAGGGGAGGATGGTCAGGTCTTGGCCAAGGCCACAACAAAATGGTTCTTTTTGGATATAAAGAGAAGGAGGCCAAAGAGGATTCCTGAAGACCTGCAAAAGTCCTACAACTTTGTGGAGGACTTCAATTTTTCTGAGTTCACGGAAATGAAGGACCTTGATGGGAGTATTGTGGAATCAGGCCCCCATAAGGTGAGAAGAAGTGATATAGACAACAACAACCACGTAAACAACATCCGCTACATCGAATGGATACAGGAGGGGCTGGGAGAGGAAGTTCACCAGACCATGCGTGTCCAAAGACTTGGAATTGTCTACAAAAAGGAAGTCCTTCTGGGGGATTCCTTTATGACAGGCCATGTCAGGGATGAAGAAATGCCTGGATGCTTTGACCATGTTATTTCTGTTGACGGGGAAATAAACGCGCAGGGCCATACAAAATGGGCAGAAAAAGGACTTCTAGAATAATCTAGAAGTCTGTTTTTTCGATCTTTCCCTTTTCATTCAGGACCATCATTGTAATCTTGTCAAGGACCGGCACATCGTCAACCTTGATGCATTCAAGTGTGTGGATTTTCTTTCCAACAGCCTTGCCTGCCTTGTAGTTTGCCTTCAATACCTTCATAAGTGATACTGGGTGCTCTGGCTCCTTAATGGAAACAAAAGCAGTTCCTTCAACACCGATAGCCTCACCCACAAGCTTCTCAAAGTCAAGATTATCAATACCTGGGATAAGGAAGAAGTCAGTCTCCTTTTCAAGGTCCTCAAAGCCCTTTACCTGTACATTTGCGAATTCCTTCTTGGCCACAGCCATCAGGGAAGCCATAAGAGGTCTAATTCCAGCTGACCTGTGTCCTGAAACAACAACTGATTCCTTGTTCATGATGGCAGCCTCGATATATTCTCCCTGGTCTTGAGTCATGAACTTCTGGTCTACAAACTTCTGAATCATTGGATGCATGGGATCACTCCTTTATATAGTATGTTGATTACATTCTATCACAAAACTGAAAAACAGTAAGGATAAAAATTGCATTTTAGTTGTTTTTCATGGAAAGTTTTTTCACCTGTGATATAATTCTAGTGTGAGGAGGAGATTGGATGGAAGGTGCAAGCCCAAAATTGGGGAAAAAGAAAAAGATTGCCCTCATAGCCCATGACAACATGAAAAAGGAATTGATCGATTGGGTGAGGGAGAACAAGGAGATACTGTCAGGTCATCATCTGGTTGGAACAGGGACCACCTCAAGACTGATTGAGGAGAGGACGGGACTACCCGTAAGGGGCTACATGTCAGGACCACTTGGAGGAGACCAGCAGGTGGGAGCAAGAATCGCCGAGGGAGCCATTGATTTTATGATATTCTTTTGGGATCCTTTGGAAGCACAGCCACATGATCCCGATGTAAAGGCACTTTTAAGGATTGCCGTCCTGTATGATATTCCCGTGGCAAATAACAGGGCAACGGCAGATTTCATATTAAGCTCCCCACATATGGACAGGGAGTACGAAAGACACCTTATTGACTTTGAAAATGTGTTAAAGGACAGGGTTAGACTATTCAACCAGTAGAATTGTCAGAAAAGCCTATGAATTCCGGTAATTTTATGTAAATTAGCAAAAATCCCTTGCAATCTGGGGATAAAGGTGGTATTATGGACATGAGCTTTAATTCAGGAGTAATAAAAAGAAACAACAATTTTGGTTTACCTTTTCAGAGTATAACTCAAATTTATTGTTGTAAAGGTTACATGAATTAAAGAAATAAATAAATTTATGGAGGTTATGCAATGAAAGGTACAGTAAAATGGTTTAACGCAGAAAAAGGATTTGGATTCATTACAACTGAGGAAGGCAATGACGTATTTGCTCACTACTCACAAATTCAAAAAGACGGCTTCAAGACTCTTGAAGAAGGTCAAGAAGTAGAATTCAACGTAGTTGAAGGTCAAAAAGGTCTTCAAGCAGAAGATATTACAGTAATCTAATTAAGACCAATAAACCTCCTGGACTGTTCCAGGAGGTTTTCTTTGCATATGGAGGTTTGACAAGGCTTCGAGCCTGTGTTAAGGTTTAAATGAATATATTTTAAAGGAGAGATTAGATGACTGACCAACAATTGGTTGCAGTAGTTAACGGCAAGGAAATATCAAGGGGAGACGTTCTGAAGTTCCTTAACGACATGGGACCTCAGGTGGCCATGCAGTTTCAATCCCCAGAGGGAATAAAGAGAGTCATTGAGGAAATGGTTAATCAGGAGCTTCTTTATCTTGATGCCATGGACCAGAATATGAACCAGGAGCCTGAATTCAAGGAGACCTTGGAAGCAACTGAGAAGAACCTTCTTAAGGGCTATGCCTTCAGCAAGCTTGTTGAGGGAATCGATGCCCAGGAAGAGGAAATGAAGGAATTCTTCCAGGAAAACAAGTCGGCATTCAGCCAGCCTGAAACCCTTAAGGCAAGCCATATCCTTGTTGATGACGAGGACAAGGCAAAGGAGATTATAAAGGAGCTTAAGGACGGACTTGCATTCGAGGAAGCAGCGACAAACTATTCATCATGTCCTTCCAAAGAGGCAGGAGGAGCCTTGGGAGAATTTGGCAGAGGCCAAATGGTACCTGAGTTTGAGGATGCAGCCTTCAACATGGAGATCGGATCAATATCAGAGCCTGTAAAGACCCAGTTCGGATACCACATAATCAAGGTTGATGCCAAGAACAAGGCAGAGGAGCCAGATTTTGAAGAGGTTAAGGACCAGGTTCAGCAGCAGGTTCTTGCAAGAAAGCAGGAGGAGAAGTACCAGAACAAGATATCAGGACTTAAGGTCAAGTACCCGGTTGAGATATACTAATAAAGCAAAAACCCACCTTTCGGATTCTTATTCCGTCAGGTGGGTTTTATATTTCCTTATCTATATGCCCTGAAATACTGGTCTGGGTATCTAGCCTGGATCCCTCCAGAGTGCATATTGTTCAGGACCCAGTTTGGATTCCTTAAGATCTCACGACCAAGGGCAACAAGGTCCGCACGACCATTCTGAAGGATTTCCTCAACCTGGTCAAGATCCTTTATGAGGCCAACTGCTATTGTGGGGATCCCACACTCCCTTTTTATCCTTTCGGCGTACTGGACCTGGTAGCCGGGATAGAGCTTCATACTGGCAGGTGCAATTGCACCGGTGCTCACATGAACCATGTGGATAAGATCCTTCACCTGGTCCACAATCCTTACAATCTCATCACCATCAATGCCACCCTGAAGGTAGTCTGTTGCAGAGACCCTTATTATTAGAGGCTTGTTCTCTGGCCAAACCTTTCTCACTTCAAGGAGGACTTCTCTTAGAAATCGGGTCCTGTTTTCCAGTGACCCCCCATACATGTCCTCCCTCTTGTTGGTAATTGGAGACAGGAACTCGTGAATTAGGTAGCCGTGGGCTGCGTGGATCTCCAAAAGGTCATAGCCTGCAAGGAGGGCTCTTCCTGCAGCGGCCTTGAAGCTTTGGACCACTTCCTTGATTTCATCAAGACCAAGCTCCTTTGGTGTTCTGTAATCCTCTGAAAAGGCCAGGGCCGATGGAGCAACAGGGATGTCGGAGGCTGACTCCGACTTCCTGCCTGCATGGGCAAGCTGGATTCCAGCCCTTGCCCCATATCCCTTTACTGTTTGGACCAAGGACTTCAAACCCGGGATATGGTCGTCAGACCAAAGTCCCAAATCCCTGTCGGATATCCTTCCCCTTGGCTCAACAGCCGTAGCTTCCTGAATTATTAGGCCGGTACCGCCAATTGCCCTTGCTCCATAGTGCATTCTATGGAATTCCTTTACAGTTCCTGTGTGGTCACTGGAGTACATGCACATGGGGGGCATGACTATCCTGTTAGGGACCTCCAAGCCATGTATACTGTATTTTTCAAATGTTTTCATCCTTTTATCACCTCGTTTTCATTTATACCACTAAAATATGTAATAATATCATTTATAATTTTGTGTATCTAAATAATATTGAATTAATCATCCAAAATGTGGTATTAATATAGTATGGAATTTATTACTTATATCAACTTGGAGGTGATCTTTTGTTTTCAGATCTGGTGTCAAAATATTTTATCAAGCAGAAAATGATGAGAACTGTCATAGTCTCACTTATTCCACTTCTGCTGGTGGCTACATATTATTTCGGACTTAGGGTATTATTATTGTTATTTGTAGTTGGAGTATTCGGTATTGGTACAGAATACCTTTACGAAAAGAAGAACAACAAAAAGATTTCGGAGGCGGTCCTCATAACCTGTATGCTGTATACAATGACCCTTCCGCCGTCAACACCATTCTGGATTGCGGCAGTGGGGATTGTTTTTGGTGTTCTTTTCGGTAAGATGGTTTTTGGAGGCTTCGGAAAGAACATATTCAACCCTGCCTTGGTAGCCAGGGCATTTGTTTATGTGTCATTCCCAGAGCCACTTACAATCGAGTGGACAAATCCTTCACTGGGTTTCCCGGGAGGTTTTGCAACCTACCTTAACGAAGGAATCGAAATGGTTTCAACGGCTACACCAATGCTTCTATACAGGGACTCGGGAGCGACCCTTCCCTTTATGGACCTGCTTATAGGGAACGTGTCGGGATCAATCGGAGAGACAAGTGCAATCCTGGTTCTTCTTGCAGGTGCTTACCTTATCTACAAGAAGGTTGCATCTTGGGAGATCATGGCAGGCTGTCTGGTCGGATTTACAGCCTTAAGCTCAATCCTTTATTTTGCAGGGGTCCCTTCGGTGCCAAATCCACTTTATGGATTGGTGGCAGGAGGCTTCCTTTTCGGAACGGTATTTATGGCAACCGACCCTGTTTCGGGAACAAAGACAAAGGAAGGCAAGTGGATCTACGGTATAATAATCGGTGTTGTGACCGTCATAATAAGGGGGTTTGCCCTCTTTGCAGGAGGCGTAATGTTTGCAATACTGATTGGGAACACCTTCTCGCCAATTATTGACGAGAGTGTAAAGGCATACAAGAACTACAGGAAGGAAAAGGCTGAAGGCAAGAAAGAGGTGACAGCATGAAAAAGACATTCTGGTACCCAATAGTTTTCATGGCTCTGCTCACTGCCATTTTCACCTTTGTTCTGGCTTTCATGGACTACTCCACAGCCGAGAGAGTGGCTGCAAATGAGGAGTACGAGCTACAGACAAAGATTCTGTACGTCTTTGACATAGACTACCAGGACACTAGTGTAGAGGCGGTTGACCAGCTGTTCAATGAGAAGATAAGTCTTGAAGACGACGTATACATATACCAGGAGGGAGATTCCCTTGAGGGCTACGCATTCCCTGTTGCCGGAGCTGGCCTGTGGGGCAGCATAGTGGGATATGTGGGAATTTCAGAGGACTACAATACAATACTGGGTCTAACATTCACCCAGCAGTCAGAAACACCTGGACTTGGTGGAAGGATCGAGGAGGAGGAATTCCTCAGCCAGTTCAGAGAACTGGACATAGCAGGTGCTTCAGAGGGAGAGTATGTAGTCTATAACCCTGCACCTGGTGGTAATGTTGACGCAATAGCAGGTGCAACCTTGACATCAAAATCAGTTGCAAACTTCATGAATGACGACATTCATGTCTTCTTGCAGGAAAGAAGGGGGGAATAGGTCATGGCCAAGCAGAAGTCAAAAGAGATTTTTTCAATGGGTGTCTGGCTTGACAACCCCATACTGAGGCAGCTTATAGGAATATGTTCAGCCCTTGCTGTAACCAACCTTATGGTCAATTCCCTTGTAATGGGTGTAGGACTTACATTTGTAACGGCATTTTCATCACTGACCATATCCGCAATCAGACATTACACACCAAAGCATATCAGGATGATGGTTCAGGTACTAATCATAGCGTCATATGTAATAATGGTAGACATATTCCTTAAGGCATACATGCCTGAAATGAGCAAGGCTCTGGGACCCTACATAGGTTTGATCATAACAAACTGTATAATAATGGGTCGTGCTGAAGCCTATGCCCAGAAGAATCCACCCCTGCCATCATTCCTTGACGGGGTTGCAAATGGCATCGGATACACAGGAGTTCTTCTATTTATAGCATTTTTTAGAGAGCTGCTTGGATTTGGATCCCTTTTTGGAATCCAGATTCTGGGAGACTGGTGGACTGCATGGACAATCATGATAATGCCGCCAAGTGCGTTCTTCCTGTTGGCCATAGCAATCTGGATTGCACATAACTTAAGGGAAAAGCATCAAAGTGAGGGGGCTAAATCATGATTGAACTGAATCCATTTGTAATATTCATAGCGGCAATATTCACCAACAATATGATTCTGTCCAACTTCCTGGGAATGTGCTCCTTTGTTGCTGTTTCCAAGGAGATCAACACTTCACTGGGTCTGGGACAGGCTGTAACCTTTGTACTTGCAGGTACTTCAATTATCAACTACCTGGTATACCATTACCTTTTGGTACCCTACAACCTGGAGTTTTTGAGGTTCATCATATTCATAATATCCATAGCTGCCTTTGTACAGCTGATTGAGATGGTACTGGAGAGATACATACCTAATCTTTACTATGCACTAGGTATATTCCTTCCCCTAATAACCGTAAACTGTGCCATTCTTGGTGTATCCCTCTTTATGGTAATCCGTGACTACACATTCCTGCAGTCATTTGGCTTTGCAGTTGGGTCAGGTCTTGGTTGGACCCTGGCAATTGTTGCCCTGGCAGGAATCAGACAGAAGCTCAAGAGAGCAAGCGTTCCAAAGGGACTTGAAGGCCCTGGCATCACCCTGATTGTTACAGGCTTGATGGCATTGGCATTTATTGGTTTCTCCGGAATCGTGCAAATATCTTAAGGGGGGGATTAAATGAGTTCAATAGTAATCTCAACCGTATCCATTTCGGTAATAACAGCATTGTTTGCCGTCCTGCTTACCATAGCAGACAGGACAATAGGAAACTATGGTCAGGTGACCTTGACAATAAACGACGACAAGCAGTTTACAGTGGACGGAGGTTCTTCCCTCCTGTCCACCTTGATAGAGGAAAAAATATTCATACCCTCAGCATGTGGGGGAAAGGGAACCTGCGGCTACTGCAAGGTTCAGATACTTGATGGTGGGGGACCTGTTCTGGCAACTGAAACCCCATTTATGACCGAGGAGGAGCTTGCAAACAATGTAAGGCTATCCTGCCAGTGTAAGGTTAAGCAGGACATCAGGATTCAGATTCCAGAGGAACTGTTCAACGTCAAGGAGTTTGAAGTCACCGTTGAAGCCATAGAGGATTTGACTGATGTAATCAAGAAGCTTAGGTTCAAGCTGCCTGAGGGAGAGGAGATCAACTTCAAGCCAGGCCAGTATGTACAGCTTAAGGCTCCCCTTTACGAAGGGAACGATGAAGAGGTCTACAGGGCCTACTCAATCGCCTCATCTCCACTGGAGAAGGGCTACATTGAGCTTGTAATTGGTTTTGTACCTGAGGGTATAGCAACAACCTATGTTCACCACCATCTTGAGGTGGGGGACAAGGCAACCATTAACGGTCCATTCGGAGACTTCTACTACCAGGACAACGACAGGGAAATGGTAATGGTTGCAGTTGGTACGGGAGTCGCTCCAATACTGTCCCTTCTGAACTTCATGAAATCAAAGGGAATAGACAGAAAGGCAAGGTTCTACTTTGGAGCCAAGACCCCTTCAGACCTCTTTATGCTGGACTACTTCAAGCAGCTTGAGGAGGAGCTTCCCGAAGTGGTGCTCACCGGTCGCAAGGGCCGCGAACT
>CALGAG010000202.1 GCA_937951995.1 uncultured Bacillota bacterium | reverse complement strand
AAAAAGTAGCTCTAAACATATTATACGAGGAGTGAGAAGATGAAGACAAGGACACTAAGCCAAGACCTGTACACAAAGCTTGAGGAGCACATTGACTCCATAGAGGTAAATGACGCGGCACTGATAGAGGTCCTGCACGAAGCCCAGCATCTTTTCGGCTACTTACCCATGGAGGTCCAGTTGTTCATAGGTGAGAAGCTGAATATACCAGCATCAAAGGTCTTTGGAGTGGTAAGCTTCTATTCATATTTTCCACGGAGCCCAAGGGGAAATACGTAATAAACATTTGCACTGGAACAGCGTGCTTTGTAAGGAATGCAAATGCAATTGTTAAGGAGTTTGAGAATACACTGAACATAAAGACTGGAGAGACAACTGGGAATGGAATGTACACGATTGACTGTCTGAGATGTGTGGGAGCCTGCGGGCTTGCCCCTGTTGTAATGGTTAATGATGATGTCTACGGCAAGGTCACTGTGGATGATGTGCAGAAGATCATAGCAAAGTATACGGAATAGGAGGTGGGAAATATGGATAGGATAGAAAACCTGGATTGCCTTTTGAATAAGCAGAAGGAGCTTGAGCATACAATGGATATTAGAAAGGCCAATCATGACAATACTGAATACCGGGAGCTCCTGATCTGTGGAGGGACAGGCTGTGTGTCATCCCAGAGCTTGAAGCTTCTGGAAAATCTCAATCAGGAGATCAGAAACCATGGACTTGAAAACTCAGCAAGGGCATCCATCACGGGCTGCTTCGGATTCTGTGAGAAGGGTCCAATAGTGAAGGTGTTCCCTGAGGATGTTTTCTATGTGGGAGTAAAGCCTGAGGATGCCGCCAACATAGTCAGTACTCACCTTGTACAGGGCAGAAGGGTTGAAAGACTTCTGTATGAGGAACCTACCCTTAGGAAGAAGGTCCATACCCAGCATGAGATGGAGTTCTACAAGAAGCAGGAAAGGATTGCCCTTAGAAACTGTGGCCTTATCAATCCTGAGCTTATTGAGGAATATATTGCAAACAGAGGATATGAGGCACTTGGAAGATGCCTTCTGGAAATGGAGCCAAAGGATGTAATACATATAATTAAGACCGCTGGCCTTAGGGGAAGGGGAGAGCCTACAACCAAGCCTCCATTTCCTGCAGAGAGCGGACTGTGGGGCAAGCCAACATCAGTGAATAACGTGGAGACCTTTGCAAATGTTCCTGCAATATTAATAAACGGGGCAGCCTGGTACAACAAGTTGGGCAGCCATACCTCCAAGGGTACCAAGGTCTTTGCCC
>CALGAG010000201.1 GCA_937951995.1 uncultured Bacillota bacterium | reverse complement strand
AAAAAGGTACTTAATGGAGTGAATATGAATGTGAGAGAGGGAGAAATCTACGGATTCATCGGACAGAATGGTGCCGGAAAGACAACCACCCTAAACATCCTTGCGGGACTATCACGGCCTGATGGTGGATATTGCAGGGTGAATGGAAAAGACACCTCCCTGATAGGACATCCAGGAGATCTTAAAATTGGGTATCTACCCGAAGAACCCAGATTCTATCCATGGATGACTGCCTGGGAAACTCTGGAGTACCTAATGGAAGGGAAGGATTCAGAAAAGGTGCTGGACCTGCTCTGCATGGTGGGGTTGGAGAAACATGCAGAAGGAAGAATAGGAGGATTCTCAAGGGGCATGAAGCAGCGGCTTGGTATTGCTGCAGCCTTGTCAAGGGACTCCAAGCTGTTGATATTGGATGAGCCGTCTTCAGCTCTGGACCCAGAGGGGAGGGCACAGGTGCTGGACCTTATCCTGAGTTTGAAGGGGACGGGAAGGACCATAATATTCTCAACCCACATCCTTTCCGATGTGGAGAGGGTATGTGATACTGTAGGAATTTTGAGAGATGGAGTGGTTGCAGTTGAAAAGCCCATAAGGGAGCTTAAGAGACTCAATGATGGTTGGGTCTATGTAATATCCCTTGAGGGTAAGGTTGAGAAAGAATTGCTTGGGAAAATCAGAGGACTGGATTGTGTTGTTGACCTTTGGGAAAGGGAGGAAGGAATCAGGGTGAAGACCAATGGATCCTCTTTGGCCTCCTTGGAATTGATGGGTGCGCTTGTTGAAAATCAGGTTAAGGTTGAGACATTCATTAAGGAAAGGTCATCCCTGGAGGAGATATTTCTACAGGAGGTGAGCTTCAAATGAGGACCAGCATAGCAAAGGAATGGACATATGCAATTAGAAGCGGCAGATTGGTGGTTCTGCTTGGAAGTTTTCTGTTTCTGGCTATCTCTACTCCCCTGATGTACAAGTTTGTCCTGCCAATGATACTTGAATCAAAGCTGGGTCAAGTATCTGGCCAGGATTTGGCAGCCATGATGAATATGGGTCAAAGGGAAAGTATCCAGAGCTATATTGGAGACGTATTTGAAATAGGCTCCATTGTGGTTGCCTTCTCTCTTTGCGGGCTATTGGCTCAGGAGATCAGTGAAAACACATTGGTTATACCTCTGTGCTCGGGTAAGAGGTATGGGGAGGTCATCGGTACCAAGATGTTGGTTTTCGGTTTGATTCTCAGCCTGGTTCAGTGCATTTCAACATTTGCAACCTATGTGTACTCGGGACTCCTGTTCTCATTTGAACTTGATCCCCGTCCTGTGATAATCAGTGGAATACTACAGGGAGTATATATGCTTTTTCTATTGAGCTGTATTCTCATGTGGGGAGTCAGTGTAAAAAGACCTATACCAACAGGTTTTGCTACACTTGCAACTGTATATGGAATGCATTTTTTGGGTAGCAT
>CALGAG010000200.1 GCA_937951995.1 uncultured Bacillota bacterium | reverse complement strand
TGTAGGGTCTCCTGCTGTAACTGTCTCTGCAGCCAATCCTGCTGATTCAGCTTCTCCTCCACCGATCAATACTACAACGTTCTCCGCTCCGTATTTCTCAGCTAGGTCCTTTACCCTCTTCTGATTCTCAAGATCCATTGCTCCTGCAGCCGTTCAGACAAAACATTCTGTCGCTGAAAATACTACCTCTGCAGGTGTGGTCTTTATGCATTCTTCCATGGCTGGCCCTGGAATTCCATCTCTATCGCCAATTACGATTACTTTTGAGTTTTCGTTAAAAATTGACATCTTGCCACATCCTTTCATTTATTATTTTTTATTTACTTGTTTTGCTCTCTCTAGAATCCTTTAGCTGACATCTTGTTGAATCCCATTTCGTTTGTTGCACCTGTGATGGCCTGAATCTCAACTGTTATTGTTCCATCATCTGCCAAACTTCCATCGAATCCACCTGCTATGATATCAGTATATGCAAGTGTACCAATAACCTTGTCCATCTTTGGTAGGGTTATCACCTCATTTGCATTTCCACCAGTAACAACTGCATCTGCAGACTTGTCCGCATCAGCAAGTGACTGACTTGCACCGTCTCTTCCCGCATACTCATCAGTGATTATTACGGTCTTGATGTCCTTCTCTTCAATTTTCTTGCAGTTCATTATTAGGTCTGTATCTGGGTTTCCGAAACCTTCCTGGGATATTACAACTCCATCAAGGTTAAGGTATTCTGCCAACTTGGCCGTCCAGTTTGATGATCTTTCCTTGTCAGCCAGATAAACATTCTCATTGGTGATTATGTTTCCAACATAATTGATCTCTTTTCCGTGAGCTGCCAACAGGTCATGAACAACTGGATTGTTCAGGTGATGGTAGGTGGTGTTCTTATCACATGCTGATACGCAGTTTCCACTTACAATTGCCCCATCCATGATCTCAGTTGGGTAAAGAATTGTAGGGACAATCTGCTTTGCATCCACTCCATAAACGTAGGTATCATGAAGTAGTCCCTGTGTCTGAAGCATGTGAACATATCCTACCTTTGGAAGGTCAGGATACTTTTTCATTCCATCAACAAATGTGTCAGTTTCAAAAACTTCCACTTCATCTGGTGTGACTGATTTAGCTGTTTCAGCAATATATGCAGCTGACTTAAAGCCTGCAAACCTCACTGCTTTCTCATGGTCATGCTGCTTAAGTCCGTCAACAGGCTCGCAATTAACAACGATGTTAATCAGCTTTGAAAACGGAGTATAGTCAGCACCAGGACCACACATATCAACGATACCTTCCTGGAATCCAACTATCTTACCGGTTGTCATAACTGAACAACCCTTCAGTACGTTGGTCTTTCCAGAGCCTACAACGTCAACCTTTGATAGTACTCCTGGGAATACCCCTCCAGGTCCTTCCACCTTAACCCTTGGTTCAACTACGTCCTTCACAGGTGTAATTCTAACACTCTCACCTGGCTTGGCAATATCAACATCCACTGATTTAATGTGCTCATCCTCCATAACAAGTTCAATCAATTCAGACTTGTTTATAGTTAGAACCCCATTATCAAGCTTGGTTGAATCACCGAATACTACATCTTTTATTAGTATCTTTCCTAACTCAAGACGCATTTGCTTCACCTCCTCGAAATATTTGGTTGCTATCTAAGTGAAAAACTTTTAGTCCCCTTGGACTAGCTGTATTTTTCTACAAGCTCCTTAACGGATTTAGTGGTAGCCTCATCTCCAACGACTCCGTCCACTCTTTCACCATTCTGGTAGATTGCAATTACTGGAAGTCCAAGAACCTTTTGCCCAATTGCAACCCTTCTTGCCTTTGTAATGTCAAGTGAAGTAAACTTGATTTTGTCTCCAAACTCCTCTTCAAGCTCATGTACATGAGGCATAAGCGCCTTGCATGGCTCGCATGAAGGACTCCAGAAATCCACCAACACTGTTCCTTCAGCAGTTAGTACCTCTTCCTCAAAGTTCTCCTTGTTTAATTCGATCATAGTATCCCTCCTATTCTTCGAAATTATTCTCTATATACTTCTCTGCCTGAGTTGCTGCAATTGCACCATCTGCTGTGGCAGTTACAACCTGTCTAAGTGACTTAACCCTGTTGTCTCCTGCAGCGAAGACTCCAGGAATATTAGTTGCCATATTGTCATCAGTGACTATATACCCATTTTCCATCTGGACCAGACCCTCAAAAAGTTTATTTGCCGGATCGTATCCTACAAAGACAAATACTCCAAAGGTTCCGTCATCCTCATCAGCAAAGATTTCACTTTCCTCACCTGTCTTGACATTCTTGACTACCATGGATTCAAGGAGTCCATCTCCCTTAAGCTCAGTTATTACAGAATCCCAAAGATATTCAATCTTTTCGTTCTTCAATGCCTTTTCCTGAATGGACTTGGCGGCTCTTAACTGGTCTCTTCGGTGGACAATGGTAACCTTTCTTGCAAACTTAGTTAGGTACATGGCTTCCTCAACAGCTGAGTCTCCTCCACCTACTACAAATACTTCAAGGTCCTCAAAGAAAGCTCCGTCACAGGTTGCACAGTAGGAAACCCCTCTACCTGTGAGCTCCTTCTCTCCTGGACATCCAATGTGCTTTGGCACTGCTCCTGTTGCGACAATTACAGTCCTGGCCTGATATTCTTCCTTTTCACCCTTAAGAATCTTTATCTTTCCAGCCACATCTACGCTTTCAATGGTGTCAGAAATTCTTTTTGCACCGAAACCTTCAGCCTGCTCAACCATTCTGGCTACAAGTGATGGTCCGGTGGCATCTTCAACAGATCCAGGATAGTTAGCAACCTCATCCGTGGTGGCTATCTGTCCACCTGCCGCTTCCTTCTCGATTATCAAGGTGCTCATTCTGGCTCTGGCAGCATACAAGCCTGCTGAAAGCCCAGCTGGACCAGCTCCAATAATAACTACATCATAAATCATCCATTTCCCTCCTTCTTGGTTAATATTAGTTGGTATCAAATTATTCCATATTTTTCTAAAAAAAAAACAGAATAAATAGACCATGCCTACTCACTCTGTTTATTGACCTGAGAGATTCTTCCATTCTTCACAGAACAAAATTGCTCCTTCGGTGTAAACAACGCTTTCCAGAGTTCTGTCCGGCAACGGTCCTGTTGCCTGAGAGGTTCGCAACAGAGGGGCTAGCTCTGTTAATTACTCCTTCGGCGCCACTTAGTGGTCTCTCCCGCTACAATCATCCAGAAATGTTCAGAATTTTTTAAAATATTTTGTTACGTTTTTAACAACTCCGACAAGCTCATTATACTTTATTTGTTTGTACTAATCAATAGGTATTTCCCCTTTTTTTTAATAAACATTATCCCTTAAATTTATCCAGTACATACATGGCAATATTCCTTGAATGGTCCGATATCCTTTCAAGATTACTAATTCCATCCAGGAATATAATTCCAGCCCCTGTACTGCACATCATCTTGTTTAGTCTGTCTATATGGTTGGTTCGATTTTGTCTTTCAAGTCTATCCACTTCATCCTCCAGGATAAGGACCTGTCGTGCCAGGGCTTCGTCTGTATCCTTGTAGGCCGTCAATGCAGATTGTACAACCTCTGCACAAAGACTGAACATCTCGTCCATTTCCTCTACGGCCTGGGGTGTGAAGTACAGATTGTTGTCTGACTTGTATTGGGCCAACTCACTTATGTTCTCGATATGGTCTCCAATCCGCTCAATATCACCGATAATGTAAAGCATGGCGTTAACGTCTGCATGCTGTTCATCCGAAAGGGATGCATTGGATAGTCTTACAAGGTAATCGGTAATTTCCCTTTGAATCCTGTTAATAACCCTCTCCCTCTCTAGGATTGAATCAATTAATTCAATCTTGTCCTCAAGCATGGCTGTCCTTGAAGATGTGAGATTTTCCAATACCAGGTCTCCCATCCTCAATGCTTCTCTGGATGCCTGGCCAAGAGCTATTGAAGGGGTTTCAATTATACGCTTATCAAGAAACTTGGATTCAGTGATCTCTTCAATATCCTCACCAGGTACAAGCTTCTCAGCAGCCTTGACCAAGAGAAGGGCAAATGGGAACTGCACGACAAGGTTTATAAGGTTGAAGGATGTGTGTGCGTTTGCAATCTGCCTTTGCACATCGTTTGGCGAAATATAGGTAACAAGCCATTCAATGGGATACCTGAATATGGTCATAAACATTATTGTTCCTGCCAGGTTGAATAAAAAGTGAATTATTGCCGCTCGTTTTGCCGTCTTGTTGGCTCCAATACTTGAAATCATAGCTGTTGTTGTGGTTCCTATGTTCTCCCCAAAAAGGATTGGGAATGCAATGTTCATCTGAATCAACCCTTCACCTGCCAGTGCCTGCAGCAGTCCTATTGAAGCGGAGCTGCTCTGGACTATTGTTGTTAGACCTAAACCAACAAGCATTCCAAGAAAGGGGTTGTTAAGGCTAGTCATTACATTTGCAAATGCTGGAAGATCAGCCAATGGTTTGAGTCCGTCCCCCATCATGTCCATACCGACAAAGAGTATACCAAAGCCTATAAGTATTTCAGAATATGTCTTTGCCTTTTTGTTCTTGGCGCCAATCCAAATCGCAACACCTATTGCCACTGCCAAAGGTGCGACCTCTGTCAATTTAAATGCAACAAGCTGTGCTGTAACTGTGGTACCTAGATTTGCACCCATTATTATTCCAACTGCCTGTGGCAGGGTCATAAGCCCTGCGTTAACAAAACCAATTACCATTACTGTAGTTGCACTACTGCTTTGTACCGCAATTGTTACAACAATACCCACCAGCACTGCCATAAATCGATTCCTTGTGAGGCGTTCTATCAGCTTTTTAAGCTTGTTGCCTGCAGCCTTTTCCAAACCATCGCCCATGGTGTTCATTCCAAAAAGGAATAATCCCAAGCCGCCTAATACCGGAAGAGCTGTATCCATTTCAGTTTCCCCCTTTGTTATCTAAGATTGTAAGAATTCAAAAGTAATTATTGCATGGTTCTTAATTTATTATTCCAGATCTGGAAACCCCAATTGTCTTAATGCTTCATATATTATGATATTTGCCGAGTTTGATAGATTAAGAGATCTTGCAATGTTCTTCTTCATGGGTATCCTGATGGCCGTATCTAGGTGTTCCATCACCAGACTTTCCGGTAGACCCTTGGTCTCCCTACCGAACACAAAAAAGGAATTGTCTCTGTAATTAAATTGTGTATAATTCTTCTTAGCCTTGGTGGATGCAAAATAGAAATCCCCATCCGGGTTGTTATCCAGCACCTCCTGAAAGCTGTCATAATACTTTAATTTAACCAATGGCCAATAATCAAGTCCTGCTCTTTTAAGATGCTTATCAGTGATTGAAAATCCCAATGGTCTTACAAGATGCAGTACTGTTCCCGTCAAAGCACAGGTTCTGGCAATGCTGCCAGTGTTGTGTGGGATTTCCGGCTCCACCAAAACAATGTTTAAAGCCATCCTATACCTCCAGTCAATATGATCAAAGCACGAACCTTTCTATTGCCTTGGCCACCCCGTCATTATCATTATCTTCAGTGACGAAGTCTACCTGGTCCAGTACGGACCTTGCCCCATTTCCCATCCCTACGCTTAATCCGGCAATCTGGAGCATCGAAAGGTCGTTTTCATTGTCACCTATGGCCATTGTGTTTTCAAGGGGTATATTCATCAGTTTGCAAAGATGGTCCAGACTCTTGCCCTTGGATGCTCCCTCCTCCATTACCTCAAGGTTGTTCGCCCAGGACTTGGATACGGAAATTCCATCCACAGAGTGGAGACTGTCCCTGAGTTGCTGGAGTTTATCAGAATTGTTGTCAATAAAGAGAAACTTGAATATATCAAGGTCTCTTCTATTTAATATGTCCTCTGTGCTTTCGTATATATCAACGTCAATGGACTGGCCTGTGAACTTTCCTTTTGATGATGAATAATATTCCACAATTTCTTTTACATAGGTTCTAGTAAAAAATGTATCTTCATTGTAAAAATGAAAATACACTGACATATTATGCCCGATTTCCATTATTTTTTCAAGCTTTTTTTTATCTATTGGTTTTCTGTACACATCCTTGCCTTGCCTGTCAACAATAATAGCTCCGTTGCAGGCTGCGATATAGCTGTCCAGATTCAGCATTTCTGCATAATGTAGAGCAGATTTTAGAACCCGACCAGTGGCAAGAACCACTTCAACATCCTTTTCCTTAGCCATTTCAATGGCTCTTCTGGTCCTTTCAGATAAACCGTTGTTGCTATCCAGCAGTGTGCCATCCATGTCAATTGCGATTAGCTTTATTTCCATATGATTCCTCCTGTCACAAATAATATACCATACCAATTGAGAAAATAAAAGAAGAAAGGGCCAAAGTAATACTACCTCGACCCCTTGTCCTCACTATGAAATTTCCCTTAGGAGCTGGTCCATTGAGTCTACAACAGACAAGCCCTTTCCAATCATTCGTTCCAAAAGTGCAGTGGCTTCACCACCTGTATAGTCAAACTCTTCATATTTCCTGTCCTTCAAGTAAATTACCCTTTTCCCATTTTCCAATGACTCACATGCCATTTTCAGGTTCCTAAGGTTACCGCTTCCAATTGGGACATTGGTCATTACAACAAGGTCGGCATCTCCAAGCATCTCCCTGTTTTTTCTGGCCGACCTGTCGGAAATCCCAGAAAAAGGCTTTTCTTCAGAAACAGGAATCTTTAGGCTCTTTGCATATTGCCAATCTGTGTCCCCAGCGTTCAAGACCCCAAGGCTAAGCTGATAACCTCTGTGATAGAGGACATTGATCAGGTCTTGCCCCGAACCGCCTCCGGATATGACATGAACTCTTATGTTCAGTTCACTTCGTATCCGCTTGCTTACCTCAAGTGGAATAACTGAAATGTGCCCGGTATACTTGTTTCTTTCAACTGCCACTCTCATACCATAGGCATTCAGAATATTTTCGGTGGTTATGACATCCTCCGGTGTTCCCTGACCTATGATGCTTCCCTTTTTCAGAAGCAGTATCCTATCAGAATACCTTGTGGCTAGATTTATGTCATGTATAACCAAAATAATGGTGATCCCCTTTTCCTGATTCATCTTCCTCAAAAGGTTCAAGATATCGATCTGATGATTAATATCCAGATGTGATGTTGGCTCATCCAAAAGGATTATTCCAGTATTCTGTGCAATTGCCTTGGCAATGAAGACCCTTTGTCTTTCTCCTCCTGAGATTTCAGTTATGAGCCTATCCCTGATATCGAATGTGTTGGTCATTTCCATGGCCTCATAGATTAGCTTTCTATCCCTTTCGTCCTCCCGTTCAAACCTTCCCTTAAAGGGATGTCTTCCCATGGTAACAACCTCTTCAACAGTAAACTCAAACTGGAGACTGGTATCCTGTGGAACCAGGGAAACCCTTTTGGCAATTTCCCTTCTCTTATATCTCTCGATGTTCTCTCCCATCAGTTCGACACGTCCAGATAAAGGTACGTATAGCCCGTTTATAGTTTTCAATAGGGTTGATTTACCCGATCCATTAGGCCCCAGAATACTTATGAACTCACCCTTGTCCACCTGAAAGCTAACATCCCTGATGACAGGTGTTGCTGTATATCCAAACACTATGTTCTTTACACTTATTGACATCATAATATCACTACCTTATCGATTAAAGAGTCTTCTTCTTGCTTCTTAGCAGGTAAATAAAGAAGGGACCTCCAAATATAGCCGTTATAATTCCCACTGGAATTTCCATTGGAGAGATAACGGTCCTTGCAATTGTATCTGTAAAAACCATGAATATACTCCCGACTATGGCTGAGGCAGGTAGCAATATTCTGTGGTCAGGTCCTACAATAAGCCTAACTATGTGTGGAATTATCAGACCCACAAATCCAATTATTCCACTTATGGAAACCGCCATTGAAGTTATGAAGGTGCCTAGAAGAAGAACATATACCTTGATCCTTTCCACGTTTACACCAAGACTCTTTGCAGATTCCTCACCAGTCAGCATTATGTTGATATCCCTTGAGAAAAACAGGAGAATCACCATGGCGGCTATGATTGGTATTGATATGGTAGTAATTGGATTCCACCCCTTGCCGGAAAGGCTACCCAAGGTCCAATATATGATCTTTGTCATGTCCCTGTTGTAGATAACCATCAAAAGAGATGTTATGGCGGTCAGAAACTGACCAACCGCAACCCCCGCCAAGAGCAGGGTGGTGACTGGCACCTGGCTCCTTATCCTCCCGATGTTATACACAAGGGGCACTGCAATTAAAGCACCCACAAAGGCCATGACTGAAATCCCTGAAAATCCCATGAGTGCGGTCTCCAATTTCAAAATGATTGCTATAGCCGCACCTAGGGCCGCACCTGATGAAATCCCCAGAATGTATGGATCTGCCATGGGGTTCTTGAGAAGTCCCTGGAAGGATGCTCCAGATATGGAAAGTCCGGCACCTACGATAACTCCAAGCAAAACCCTTGGAAGCCGTACGCTCCATATGATGGAATGCTGGGAGGATGTGATTGAGTCAATGTCAATCAAGCCCCCAACAACTGGTATCTTAGACGCTACAACCTTGTAGACGTCAATTGGACTTATGCTTGCGGATCCGATGGTTGATGTGGTTCCAATCATCAATATCAATAAAACAAAAAGTATTAGCATGGTTAATCCGTATGACCTAATCCGGATATTACCCTTCATATTAATCACAGCCTTAATTCTTTAGTTCAGGATGTATAGCTTCCATGATCAGCTCAAGAGCCTCTATGATTCTTGGTCCCGGTCTTGATAGGATATTTCCGTCAACCAGGTGGATCCTATCATTCTTGATGGCATCTATTTCTCCAAATCCTGGTCTTTCCTTTATGGATTCAACAGTTTTCTCAGGCAGGTCGCTTGCAGTGATATAAACCTGAGGGTTTCTTTCTATCAACTGCTCAAGGTCAAACTGGGGATAGTCCCCCTCAGCATCCATGGCTACATTTTCTCCACCTGCCAAGTTTATCAGCTGGTCCACAAATGAGCCAGGTCCAGCTGCCATTAGTGGCTCATGCCAAATCTCATAGAACACTGTCTTTTTTTCAAGACCCTGAATCCTTTCCAGCAGCTCCTCCTTCCGGGAGGTCATCTGGTCCACAAGGTCAAGGGCTTCCTGCTTGTGTCCTGTGATTTCTCCAATCCTTAGGATTGTGTCCGTTATCTCATCTATGCTCTCTGGCTCAAATCCAGCAATCTGGATTCCTGCCTCAAGCAGCCTTTCATTCTCCTCAGTCACTCCGTCACCATAGTTTATGACCAGGTCAGGCTGGAGCTCAATTATCCTCTCCAGATTTATTCCGTTGAAGTCTCCTATTTTTTCAATCTCGAGAACCTCCTCAGGAAAGTCATCATAAGTTGTGACACCTACAACCTTGTCTCCAGAACCTATGGCAAACAGGATTTCAGTATTGCTTGGCGCCAGGGAAATTATCCTTTCTGGTGGATTCTCAAATGCAATTGTGTTACCGAAGTCATCCATTATTTCCAAAACATCTCTCCCAGCAAGCTCTTGTTGGCCTTCGGGCTGAACAGGTTCCGGTCCTGTGCTGCAGCCTGACAATAATCCAAGCGCAAGTACAAGTCCAAGTAATAGCATAATAGCTTTTTTCATAAGTAATCTCTCCCTTTTTTTACATAAATTAAAGCCCATCAGGCGATGGGCTTTTTGGCAAAATCCATACATCCCTCCCTCCGAGGTAAAGCACTGGTAAATGTAACAGGCAGATATCCTGACTTACGGTTCATCCTCAGTTCAGCGCCTTCCCGGTTTCCCAGTGGCATTTTTGCTGACCTCGTTCCCGTTTACAGTAGCGGGGGCTGTAGTGGATTTGCACCACTTTCCCTATTAAATCTCAAATGTGAGATACCTGTTTCAAATATTGTTTAATTATCTCATTACATGATATCAGAACCACAAGACTAAATCAACCTGTATCACCAGTTGTGATTTCCTATTTCTTCATATCATTGAGAGCCCGTTGGATCCTCAGCTCCCTGCTGGTCTGGATCTGGTGTTGCCAAACCATCATCGCCTTCATTGGCTGATTCCTGTTCCTGAAGCTGTTCTTGCTCTTCTACCTGCGCTGGTTCCTCAACTTGGGGGACGACTTGCTCAGGCTCTTGAATTTGTTGTTCCATGACAGGAGTTGGCCCTATCTTGTAGATGTAGTCCCTCTCCCTGTAATAGTCCTGTGAAATCAGCTGGGTACTTACCACTTCTCCATTTCTCACAATGGATTTGAAGGTATTGACCTTATAACCGTTTCTTCCCTCCTGAACAAGTTCTCTGGCACCTGGCTCCAATCCATTGTCCAGATTCTCATGCACCTTGTAAGGAGTTGTTGAAATTTGACTTGTACTTATCCTAACTGAGTAATCCCTGTTCTTCTGGTCACCATAGATGTAGAAGTATACCCGTGTGCCTTCAACCTTAGTATCTATTAAAACCGGATAATCAAAATCATTTCTGAAGACAAGGTCCAGATAGCCAGTTGCAACAGCTGCATCGGTACCCCTTGGAACATATGCAGGTGGTATTGAATGAGGTCTTCTCTCCAGGATGGTCATGTCCGCAAGGAGAAGGGCGTTATAAAGGGTTGTGGAAGTCTGGCACACTCCACCGCCCATCCCTGGTATAAGCTCTCCATTCTCAATTACAGGTGCTTCCCTGTATCCCGCACTTGCCTGCCTTGGCCCGGTGGTCCTGTTGTAGGAGACCTCCTGACCGGGCATAAGCAGCATTCCGTCAAAGGATTGGGCTGAGAGGCGAATATTGTGGCTTCTTCCAGCTGAACTGCCTGCAAAGCTTGTGGAGAATTCCCCAATGATACCGTTGATCTTAGAGTAGTAATCCTCCTCCAGCTCAGGCTGGATTATCTTTAAAGGAATGTAAAGGGTACCCGCATCAAGGATACCCTCACCCATATTGGACACATCTGTCATAAAGGTTTCAATATCCAATGCTATACCTTCAGAAGCTTCAATGATTTCCATGTCTCCATCTTTGAAGTTGAATTTGGCATCAATTGGCTTCTTATCAACCTTGGCAGCCATTTCTTCAACCACGGTCTCCAGATTGTCCAGCTTGAAGCTACGGTCAAGGTTGAAACTGACTGGATTCTTCTCAAGGTTTCTGATTTCTGTGTACCTCTGGAGTACATTTCCCCTTCTACCCATCTGGAAGGCTTCAGTTGCAACCTCCTGGATGTTGTATTCCAGCTGGAGGTTCCTTAGTGTTAGATTGCTGTGGTACTCAATATCACCATCCACTTTCAACACAATTATCCTTTCCAGCTCCTCCTCTTTGGATTCCTGAAGTTGATGGATTCCCTCTTCAAGTGTCAATCCACCCATTGGACGACCATCAATCGTTACACCCTCATAGAATGTATCTCCTGCAAGATAGTTATCAAGGTAATAGTAGCCTCCCATTCCGGTCACAGTCAAAACAAGTACTACAGCTATGGCTATTATACTTCCCTTTTTCATTTCCCCACCTCATTCATATAATAAAGACACACAGTACTTACCTGGCATTCCTCACAGAGAGGATTCCTGGCCTTGCATACTCTTCTCCCGTGAAAAATCAGCTGATGGTGAGCCTTGGTCCACCTTTCCCTGGGTATCGCCTTCATAAGGTCCTTCTCTGTCCCTTCCACATTTTTTGAAGCGGCCAGTCCAATTCGATTGGAAACCCTAAAAACATGGGTGTCAACTGCGATTGCAGGTATTCCAAAGGCATTGCTAGCAACTACATTTGCCGTTTTCCTGCCAACTCCCGGCAATTGCATCAATTCTTCAATTGACCCCGGAACCCTACCCTGGTGTTGTGACACAATTTTTTCACAGGCTCCAATTATATTCCTGCTCTTCGTCTTTGAAAGTCCACAGCTTCTGATTCTGCCCTCCAGGGCCTCCTCTCCCAAATTGATGTAGTCCATGGGCTCCTTCAGCTCCAAAAACATATCCTGGGTAACCTTGTTAACCCTTACATCAGTACATTGAGCCGATAGGATTGTAGCTACAAGCAGCTCAAAGGGATTGTTGAAATTCAGTTCCGCACTTGCATATGGATAAAGCTCATCAAGAATATCCAAAACCTGATTCTTTTCCTTCTTTGTCAATCTCTTTCTCATGTCTCTCTCCTATAATATCTCAATTTGATGGTTTGTTATTTCAACTCTTCCATCGGAATCCACAAAGTTTATGACACTGCTTATCATGCTTCTCACATGATTGCTTTCATTGGATACGCAGGCAAATCCTATTGTTGCCGACTGCCATATGTCGAAGTCATCAACTTCTGCAACGGAAATGTTGAATCTGGATTGAAGCCTTCCCAGCAAGCTTTTAATCACCTGTCTTTTTTCCTTCAACGAATATACCTCAAAAATGTGTAGTTCAAGTGAACATGCCCCAATTATCATATTTACACCTCTTGATGTTTGTTATTTCCATATTATACTATTTTGTCCATAAAGAAAAGAGGGGATATCCCCTCTTTTCTGACGAACTATAAAATTCCCATTTCATCTCCGACCTCTTTAAATGCCTGGACGGCTTTGTCAAGCTGGGCCCTGGAATGGGCAGCAGTCACCATGCATCTTAGTCTTCCTGTTCCCTTGGGAACTGTAGGGAATACGATGCCTGATACAAATACTCCCTTTTCTAGAAGTCTCTTGCTAAACTCCATGGTTTTAGCCTCATCCCCTATGATAACAGGTGTTATGGGTGTCTCACTGTGCCCTGTGTCAAATCCCAGGGAACCCATTTTCTCCTTGAAATATGCTGCATTGTCCCACAGCCTGTCGGTATACTCCGTGGACTCTGTAAGCATGTTTATGGCCTCAGTGATTGCCCCAACAGCCGCTGGAGGTAATGATGTCGAGAACAGAACAGGTCTCGCCCTGTGGCTTAGCCATTCATACATTGTCTTGGACCCGGCCACATATCCTCCAATTACTCCAATCGCCTTGGAAAGAGTTCCGATTGTAAAGTCAATCCTACCATGTAGTCCAAAGTGGTCTACGGTTCCTCTTCCACTCTCTCCAAGGACACCTGAACCATGGGCATCGTCAACATAGGTCATTGCCCCATATTTTTCAGCTAGGTCAACAATTTCCGGAAGCTTTGCTATATCCCCATCCATGCTGAATACCCCATCAGTTATGATCAGCATGTTTCTGTATTTGTCCTTGTTCTCCTTTAATACTGCCTCCAGGCTAACCATATCAGAGTGCTTGTAAATAGTTTTTGCAGCTTTGGAAAGTCTTGCACCATCGATTATTGAAGCATGATTTAGCTCATCTGAGATTATAAGGTCCCCTGCTTCTGTGATTGCCTGAATGGTCCCTGCATTGCAGTTAAAGCCAGATTGATAGATAAAGGCTGCTTCCTCCCTCTTGAATTTAGCAAGTGTTTCCTCAAGCTTTTCATGAATATCCATGTTGCCTATGATGGTGCGGACAGCTCCTGATCCAACCCCATATTTTTCAACTGCATCTATCGCAGCCTTTTTCATTCTTGGATTGTTTGCAAATCCCAGATAGTTGTTTGATGAAAGGTTTATTACCTTCCTGCCATTGAGCTCCACCTCTGCATCACTTGCAGATCCCATTACAGGCAGTTTTCTGTATACTCCTTCATCCTTGAGTTCCTGGATTTTTTCCTTCAGAAATCCCAGTTCATGTACATTTGACACTAAAATCCCTCCTTAAAGGTAATTGTTTTTCTTGTTTTATAATGCAACATTAGCTATTCTACCATACCTTTGAGTATCCTTGAAGTATAAGGTTTCAATAATTTGATATTCTTTCTTTCCAAGGTCTCAATAAGGTCTTTGTGACAGTGTGTCCCCATGTTCTCCAATGCAATTATAGAGTTCCTTAAAAGTACCGTCTTACCCCTCCAGCTTCCTGCCATGTCTCCGTACTTCACATGAAACTCTTTATTTGACATGTTAATCAATTCCTCAATGTCAACTATGCCACCAGTCTTTAATGGATCGAACTCTCCATGATGTGATATTTTGACATACTTGTTTTTGGGACACACAAGCTGACATGTGTCACACCCATATACCTTTATACCCATTCCGGATGACAAATCCTCAGGTATTGGCTCCTTGGTCTGGGTCAGGTATGATACACACTTTTTAGGATTGAGTATACCTGCCCCTTCCAGGGCTCCAGTTGGACAGGCAAGGGAGCATAGGGTACAGTCACCGCATAAACTTTCCATATTTTTATCCTCACATTCAATTTCCAGGTCGGTTAAAATATATCCAATGAAAATGAAGGAACCATATTCTGGATTAATGATGCTGCAGTTCTTGCCGTAATATCCAATCCCAGCCCTGTAGGCAAGCTCCCTGTCAACAAGTGGCCCGGTGTCACAGAATGACATATGGTTGAAAGCGAATTCTTTCTTCATCTCATTAACAAGCAAATCCATCTTTCCCTTAAGGACATAATGATAATCCCTTCCCCATGAAGACTTGGAAAGGCTCCCTTTTACTCTGGCTTTCTTGGTGTCCTTTTTCTCCCTGTTATAGGAGAGTGCAACAACAATTATGGATTTGCAATTCTCCATGGTAAGCCTTGGGTCCAGTCTAAGGTCTAGATTCCTTTCCTCAAATTCTGTTGCCCTTTCCTTGTCCACTCTATTTTGCAATTGTGGACGGATCCTCTCCAGAGGCCCCGAATGAGTGAATCCAATCATGTCTATATCAAGGTGTTTAGCAATATCATTTATCCTATCCTTAATCATCCCAATCCCTCCGTTTCTAATTATATCAAATAATATACAATAAACCCACTACTTGAAAAAACCATAGTATGATATAATATTCCTTGATGCAAAGGAGTAGATGATTATGTTTAATCTTAGAAAAAAAGCTTTCAAGAGATTCGATTTTCTGTTGCTTATAACAGTTGTTCTTTTGAGCATATATGGACTGGTAGTTATATATTCGGCAACCTTGAGCCTGGAAAACATTAGGTTTGTAAGAACCCAGGGAATTTCAACCCTAATTGGATTTGTGGCAATACTTTTTCTGGTGTTCTTTGACTTCCAATTTTTAGGCAAGCTATACATCCCCATTTACATCGTCTCAGTTGGATTGCTTCTGGCAGTACTTTTCATGGGAGTTGGGGATGACCAGTGGGGGGCCCGTTCATGGCTTTACATTGGGTCATTTGGATTCCAGCCTGCTGAGTTCGTCAAGGTAGGTTTGATAATTTCCCTGGCCAAGTACATGGACAACAACAAGGATGATATCAATTCTCCCTTTGTGCTGTTTAAGATCCTGGCATTTGCATTTTTCCCTGTGGGCTTGATACTGCTTCAGCCGGATGCAGGTACTGCAATGGTCTTTATCTTCTTTATTGCAGCAATGCTCTTTGTGGCAGGAGTTAAATGGAAATACATTGGAATCGCTCTTGCAATGGGGCTAATGAGCCTTCCTATACTTTGGTCAAGACTTGATCCCTTCCAAAAGGATAGGATATTCAATTTTCTGGACCCTGAAAGAGATACTTCAAATACTGGTTTTCAAGCCATACAAGGAAGGATTGCCATTGGAAGTGGCAAGATATTTGGAAGAGGTTTGTTTGAGGGTACCCAAACCCAGTTTAACTATATTCCAGAGAAGCAAACCGACTTTATTTTTGCAGTACTTGCAGAGGAGCTAGGCTTTATCGGCGGAAGCCTGCTAATTCTCCTGTATTTCATAATGATCAACAGGATAATAAGGATTGCACGTAACAGCCCTGACAAATTCGGATCATTTATGTCTGTTGGATTTGCCGGAATGTTCCTATTCCACATATGGGAAAACATAGGAATGACCATAGGCCTGATGCCTATCACTGGTATTCCCCTTCCCTTTATGAGCTATGGAGGAACCTTTCAGCTGATAAACCTCATATCAATAGGAATCGTATTAAGTGTTGGTTTGCACAGGGAAGGACTTAGCTTTGAGTAGATAGGAGAATTTTTCTCCTATTTTTTTAATTTAGTACCTTGCATTGTAAGGTAGTGTGTGATATATTGTAGCTGTGAAAGGAGACTAGCCATGAATATACAATTTAAAAAGGGAGTTCTTGAGCTTTGTGTTCTCACTTTACTGAACAGAAAAGATTATTATGGGTATGAATTGGTTGAAAATATTTCCACTTTCATTAAGATTTCTGAAGGCACAATATATCCACTCCTCAGAAGATTCAGAAGTGACGGGTATGTTACAACCTATTTAGAGGAATCCCAGGAAGGCCCTCCAAGAAAGTACTACAGACTTACAGACAAGGGCAAGGAAGTACTCATAATACTTCAGGAAGAATGGGAGAATTTTGTGAACGGAGTCAATTTACTGTTAAGGGGTGTAGACGATGAACAGGAAGGAATATTTGAACACGCTTAAATCTTATCTTTCAGGCTTAAGGGAAGGGGAGCTTCGAGAGATACTGCTTGATTACGAAGAGCATTTCAATATCGGACGTGAAAAAGGTAAGACAGATGATGAAATATCCTTAGAGCTGGGAACGCCAAAGGAAGTGGCAGAAAGCATATTAAGCACCATCCATGCTGATGCGAACAATACTAATGTCACCTCCCAGGATAAGAATCCCAATGACAGTGCTAGAAGATTCCTTATATTCCTTCTGCTTTTGGGGCTCAATCTGGTTTTTATCCTTGGACCAGTGGCGGCAGTAATAGGGATTATAATCGGGATTTTTGGAACGGGAATTGGATTTGTGGTCGGTGGAGTTGGTTTAATCTTCGGCGCTCCCTTTGCAGGCTTGGTTTCAGGAATAGCTCCGGGAATTATTACATCAGTTTCCTTTGGTATTGGACTAGGTGCCTTGGGAGGGTTGGTCTTTATTCTTGGGATAGTTCTTAGCAAACTATTCTACAGGCTGATGTCCATGTACATTGATTGGAATAGAAGAATTATAAATGGTTAGGGGGCGAGAAAATGGACTTAAAAAGACTATCAATAGTACTGGCAGGAGTTGTACTGATTGCTTTTGGTGTAGGTCTATATTCACTTTTTTACATCGATAATTTCAGATTTGGGGATATCTCAGAAAACAGATCTTTGGAGATACATGACAATGGAGAAACTGTGAAAATTGATTCTGAAGGTATTCGGGTGGTTGAGGACGGAAAATCTGTGACAATTAGCTGGGATGGGATTGAAGTAATTGAAAATGGAAAGAAAACCTTAGTAGGCTTAAGGGACATTAATTTCTTTGAACGAATAGACATTTTTTCTAGCCTTACCTCATATGAGGCCAATGAAGCAGAAAGTATGCAGCTGGCAGAGGAGGTCGATTTGATTTCAATCTACACTACCTTTGCTGACACGAGAATAGTTCAAACAGATTCAGATAGGCTGATGGTTTCACTAAAGGGAAGATACAAGTCCAACAGACAGGTATCCCTTAATCTTCAGGATTTGGGAGACAGTATCAAGATTTCAATGACACCTGAAACCGGTAGCTATACGGTCTCTCAATCAGATCTTCTCTTGGAGGTCCTTATCCCTGAGAATTTCAATGAGGACCTTGAGTTTACAAGCTCATCAGCTGATTTGAGTTCAGACTCCCTAAGGCTAAAGAAGGTCAAGGTTGAGTCAAGCTCAGGGAGGATCCAAATAGATGAGGTCCATGCCCAGGAATCCAGGATTACAGCTTCATCTGGTGACATTAGGATACCAATGATCACTGGTGACATTTCAATTGCAAGCAGCTCTGGTGATGTTACAGTTGGACCTGTTGAACCCCTTGATGAAGTCAAGGTTGTCACAAGTTCTGGCGATATTAATATCGGCCCTTTGAGTGGACTTTCCCTTGATATTAAGGGAACGACCTCTTCAGGTAGAATCAGCTTTGAAGGCTCAGCCACCTCAGTTCAAAACGATTACGATCGCTTGTTCATGACACTTGGCGATGGTTCAAGGCAGATGAATCTAACAAGTTCATCGGGAAATATAAGACTCTTTGAATAGCACTTAAACGGGGATGACATTTGTCATCCCCACCCTATCTACTCTATGAAGGTTACCTGGTTTTTGTTTACTATGGCTTCCTCTTTTTTCTTCTCCTTCAGAAAGCAAGACCTGCAAAGTGGTTCGTACTCTTTGGTTGCACCTATTACAACCCTTTCTCTCTCCTTGGTCTTTCTGTGACTTACCCAGGCATCCGTACCACACTTTACACAAACGGCATGATGCTTGTTCAGATAATCCGCTATGGGCATAAGCTCCTTGAGTATCTCAAATGGCCTGCCTGAAAAGTCTATATCAAGCCCTGCCACAATTACTGTAATGTTCTTGCTCAAAAGTGAGTTGACGCCCTGAATTATATCTTCTATCTCACCACCCAGAAACTGAACCTCATCTATTGCCACAACTTCTGGATTGCCCTCTTCGCAGTGTTTAAGAATCTGTCCAATATCATCTACCAGTATCCCCTCCAAGGAGGTTTTATCATGTGTTACTATTTCAGATGTGGGTACCCTGTTATCCACCGATGGCTTAAAGGCAACAGTTCTGTATCCCGCAATCATAAATCTCTTAACTTCCTTTTCAAGGCTTGATGTCTTCCCGGAAAACATTGAGCCTGTGTGTATAATCAATTTACCTTTGTATTGATGCATTTATGACCCTCCTTATACTTGACCATACCATTATACCAAGAATTTAAGGATAGTTAAACTATAAGAGGCAAAACATGAATAAATTAAGCCCACAATTACATAAAAGACTCATATGAGTCTTTTATCCAACTGGATTCTCAGTTGAGCAGGGCAATCCCACAAGGCACTTCCCGCAAACTGACGCATCACCCAGATATTCATATTTTTCTCCGTTTGCCAAAAGCATCTCGTAGCACTTGAATCTATCAAATTCATCCAGATTCAGAGAATCATTTACGCAATTGTCAATACAGGCTGTACAGCTTCCATCATACTTGTTGAGGCAATTCTCCTTGCCGGTCCTTTTATCAGCTTCAAGTTCCAGGCTTGTTACAACATTGCCAAGTCGACCGCAGCATCCATTCTCAGTTATGAGCATATTGTTCATACCAAAGGTTCCAAGACCTGCAACATAGGCCACATGCCTGTTTGACCAAACGCTAACCAGGTTTTCGTAGTCCATGTTCAATGAAGGGTTCAATTTCTTCGTTTCATGACCCATACCTGTAAGCCATCCTATCAAAAAATCATTTATTTCGCCAATCAGTATGTTGGTCTCAACATATGCCCTCGCCCATTCCTCAGAGCTCTCGAGCTTCCCAATATTGCTTTCTGGGATCCAGTCCTGAAATGGAAGAAAATAAGCAATAAGGGTTTTGCAATCTGCAAGTATATCTCTTGGGTGCAAATGCTCAGGAACAGCCACCTCCTTTAACATATCAAACATTGGGTCCATTGTGGACGCAAACCCAACCAGAGGTGTTTTCCAACGGGACTTTATACCATCCCTCTTTTCAAAATCTGCCACAAACCTTTGAATTTCATTGGCGATTTTATCTTTCATGACCCTAGCCCTTATATTCAGTTACATCGATTGTCAAAATCATTACTGGTTCCTTGGGCATGTCATTTCTCCCCACAGGAAGGTGTGCTATCTTGTCTACAACATCAATTCCTTCGAAAACCTGGCCAAAGACAGAGTGCTTGCCATCCAACCAGTATGCCCCTCCATGCTCACGGTAAGCTTGGATCACATCATCAGGAAATCCCTTGCCTTCCCCAAGCTGTTTCATCTGATCAATTATGCTATTTTCTATGTCGCCTTTCTGGACGATGAAAAATTGGCTGCCATTTGTCTTAGGTCCTGCATTGGCCATTGACAAAGCGCCTTTGATGTTTCTATATTCCATGCTAAACTCATCTTCAAATGGTCTCCCCCATATGCTCTGACCTCCACGTCCTGTTCCATCAGGGTCCCCGCCTTGAATCATGAAGTCCTTGATGATTCTGTGAAAGCTAATCCCATCATAATATCCATCCCTGGCGTGGGTTGTGAAGTTCTCTACTGCTTTAGGTGCAACTTCCGGGAATAGTCGCAGTTTTATATCACCGTAGTTTGTCTTGATTATTGCAATTTCTTCATTGTTCTCAGGCTTCAACAGTTGCTTAAGCATTTTACTACCTCCTAGTATTTGTTATTTTTCTTTAATCCCGCTGTTGTCAAAGTCAATTGACCTAATCCCTTCTATCTGAAGCAGCTCGTTGTCAAGTATCCTGTTGTCAAATCCAATGGGTTTCTTGATGTAAAACTTGAGCTCAATCAGTCCGGAAGGTTCATTCTCATCATCGGTAATATCCTCAATTGAAATATTCCTTATACTGATATTATGCTTTCCAAACAATAGTCCTATTTCCCCAATCAATCCCGACCTATCAACCGCTGTGACCATGATAAGCCTATTGGCTCCCCTCAGTACATTTTTTTCTACCTTTGACAGTACAATAAGGGATATCAGCACTATCATAGCAGTTACAACTCCACCAAAATAATACCCGGACCCCACTGCAAGGCCAATCCCTGCGCATACCCACAGGCTTGCTGCTGTTGTAAGCCCCCTTATGTGGTTGCCAGTTCTCAGGATTGTTCCTGCCCCCAAAAATCCTATTCCACTTACCACCTGGGCTGCAATCCTGGCCCTGTCAGCAGGCTGAGGTATAGCATATATGGAAACCAGCATTATCAAGGTAGAGCCTACACTTACCAGTATATGGGTCCTGAATCCAGCTGGTCTATTGCTGGCTTCTCTTTCAATTCCAATTATACCTCCCAATAGGGTAGATATAAGCAATCTTGCAAGTATTTCTGGATATCCTATCATTGTACTCCTCCACACCATGTGACCTTATCTAAATTTTACTCTAAAACTGGCATTTCTTCAACTCCATATGGTATAATCTCCTGGAGGTGTTGAATATGAAGGAAAAAATCACCTGTGCAGTATGCCCCATGGCATGTGTTATCGATGTTTCCCTAAAGGATGGAGATCTTCTTGTAGAGGGAAATCGGTGCGGCAGAGGTTACCAGTTTGTAAAAAAACATTTTGAACAAGAAGATAGAATTGTAGCAGGAAGGTGTCTGCTTTCAGGTGGACAAATGAGTAGACTTCCAGTATCTACAAACATGAAGATACCAGCCCATCATGTTGAGAAAGCACTTGAAATTATTCAAAACACACGTATCCAGGCCCCAGTGAAAAGAGGTCAGGTCATTATTGAAAATATACTTGAAACTGGAGCAGATGTGATATCACAAAGAAAAGCACTCTAGAAGCCTGATTTTATCAGGCTTCTTTCAGTTTGTGAAGTTCTCTTTGATACCAGGCAAATAAAATTAGCCCCTTTAGAATACTACTTCCACTTATGGCCCACCAAATCCCTGAAAGTCCCAAAACCGTGTATGCTGATAGGATTATGGCAGCTGGAATTCTTAGAGCGTTTAATGTGACGCCTGTTATGGTTGGAGGTATGGTCTTTCCAAGTCCGTTGAAGGCCCCGGCTGTACCAATCTCCACACTCATGAACATCTGTGATAGGCCCAGAATTCTCAGGTAGATAACCCCCTCTGCAATTGCCTTTGGGTCATCTGGTGTAAATATTGTAAACAATGGCCTGGCAGCGAATATCAACAGGAGTGAAACAAATATCCCAAATGTTCCAAGTACCTTAATCCCCTTGTAATATCCCTCCTTGATTCTGGAAATCTTGTTTGCTCCGTAGTTCTGGCCCACAAAAGCCGATATTGCTGCTGCAAATCCCTCGGATGTCATCCAGGAGATGGACTCAATCTGAGATCCAATTGTCTGTACAGCAACTGCCACAGGTCCATAGCCTGCAATTATTCTAGTCAGGACCATGCTTATGATTGCATGGATTCCCATCTGGGTTGATGGAGGAAGCCCAAGCTTAAGAATTCTCACTGCTTTTTTCAAGTCGGGTTTTGCAAATATCTTAAAGGATGAGTATAGAGCGTCTATTCGCTTGCCAATAATTAGAAATATTACAGTTACAGCCATCTGAGATACTATTGTGGCAATTGCAGCCCCCTTAATCCCAAACCCGAAGGTGAAAATAAGCAAGGGATCAAGAATCATATTTGCCACCAATCCTATGGTATTAACCTTAAAGGGGGTCATGCTGTCTCCAGAACTGTTGAGTGTTGTTGAAAGCACCGGATTCAGAAAATGAAATATTATTCCCATCCCAATTATACGAAGATAACTTTCAGCCATTCCAATCACTTCCATATCCCCAAGGTTAAAGAATGAAATGATTTGACTGTTAAAGGTATATAGGCAAAATCCATATGCAAGACCAATTACTATATCAATCAAAAGTCCCACAGTTATGTATTCTCTTGCTGATTTTATGTCAGACCTTCCATAGCTTTGAGAAACACTTACACCAACACCAATCTGTGTAATCATTATAAGTGCTGCCCCAAGCCACAGGAAGAATCCACCTGTTCCAGCTGCTGCAACAGCATTGGTGGATAGTCTTCCAAGCCACATTGCATCAGTCAGACTGTAGGCCATCTGGATGAACGAAGTCCCCATAATAGGCAGCGCAAGCCGTGTAAGGGTCTTTATGATATTTCCTTCCGTAAGATTCAGCTCTTTTCTCATTATGTACTCCTAGATTTTAGTTTATCTTCATCATTCTACACCATTTACTGGCCCATTACAACATTGAAGGATAGCCATTATGGCTATCCTTCCTGATTATGCGAACTGTTTTATAATTTCTATTGCAAGTCTTGCTGAATTCTCAAGATCCTTTATATGAAGATGCTCTTCAAGGGTATGTGGCTTTCTCTCACCAATTCCAAGGTTTATGGCCTCTATGCCATTGGCATTGAAGATATTCGTGTCACTGCCACCACCTGATTTGGTGGTTTCAGCCGGAATTCCCAATTCTCCACAGGCCTTCTTTACAACATTCACCAATGGGTGATCTTCAGCAATCTTGAATGCACCGTATGCCGTTTCAACATTCACCTCAACGGAGCCTCCAAATTTCTCTGCAGCCTCCTGGCAGCACTTAACCATGTGATCTGATTGTTCCTTCAATTTTCGGTCGCTTAGGCTTCTAGCCTCAGCTGAAAACTCAACAATCTTAGGTACTATGTTGGTAGGTCCTTCAGCCTTGATCGAACCAATGTTGGCAGTCGTATCCTCATCAACTCTAAGAAGCCTCATTTTGGAAATCGCCTCACCTGCCATCTGGATGGCACTTATTCCGGTCTCCGGGGCAACTCCAGCGTGAGCTTCCTTTCCAATGAACCTGACATCAATCTTATTCTGGGCTGGTCCCTGAACAATAATTGTACCAGGATCTCCTCCACTGTCCAGGACAAATCCTTTTTTCGCCCTAATACTTGAATAATCCAAGTTCTTGGAACCGAACAGGCCACCCTCTTCAAAAATGGTGAATGCAACCTCTATGTCCCCGTGGGGGATCTTGTTTTCCTTAATGGACTGGATGGCCTCAACCACTGCGGCTATCCCTGCCTTGTCATCCCCACCAAGGATAGTTGTCCCGTCAGAATAGATTACCCCATCCTTTATCTGTGGCTTGATTCCTCTTCCTGGTGATACAGTATCCATGTGGGCGCTGAACAGGATTCCTTCTCCATCTGTGGTCCCCTTAAGATAGCCTATCAGGTTGCCTGAGTTGCTGCCAACCTTTTCTCCAGCATCATCCATGCGAACTTCCATTCCCAACTCCTCAAGCTCTGACTTCAATGCCAGTGCAAATTCTCTCTCTTCCTTTGTTGGGCTGTCAATCTGTACATATTTCAGGAATCTTTCCAGAAGTCTTTTTTCATTTATCATGATCTCTCCCCTTCCATCTTTCTATTTAGAAAAATGAGGCTTAATAATAAGCCCCATTTTTACCAATCATTATACGTGAATCATCGCTCCAGGTCCCAATGGCAATCCAAGGAAATACCAAACAACCATCAACAACAACCATCCAAGTAGGAAGACCACTGAATAAGGTACCATAGTCGCGATCAAAGTTCCCAAACCACTCTCTTCATCATATTTCTTTGCAAAGACCACAATCATTGCAAAGTAGCTCATAAGTGGTGTAATGATGTTTGTAGTTGAGTCACCAATCCTGTATGCTGCCTGTGTAAGCTCTGGACTTAGTCCAAGTCTCATCATCATCGGTACAAATACCGGTGCCATTATAGCCCACTTGGCTGATGCAGAACCCATAAACAGGTTAAGGAATGCTGAAATAAATATAAATCCAATTATCAGAGGAAGACCTGTAAATCCAATACTTTCCAGGAAGTCAGCTCCCTTTACGGAAAGAATTGTACCAAGGTTTGTTCTTCCAAAGTAAGAAACAAACTGTGCTGCAAAGAATGCAAGAACCAGGTATGCTCCCATGCTCTTCATGGCCTGAGTCATTGACTCCACAAGGTCATTGCTGTTCTTTATCTTTCCAGTTGTCTTACCATACACTGCTCCTGGAATCATAAATACCAGAAGAATCATAAATATAAGTCCATTACTCATAAACTCATTTATGGTCAAGTTACCGTCAGCATCAGCTGATCTTAGAAGACCATTGGCTGGAACTGTTAGCGCAAGCATCACAATACCGAATATAAGCAGTGCAATTCCTGCATTTCTAAGTCCCTTGCTCTCGATTTCTGTAATCTCTTCCTTGTTGGGCTTGTATGACCCAGTATACTCTCCAAGGTTTGGCTCGACAATTCTCTCAGTAACAAATGTACCTAGGAATGTCAAAAGGAAGGTTGATACTATCATGAAGTAATAGTTTGCTGTTGGAAGGACTTCATAATCCATTCCTGCACTTCTTAAAGCTTCATTGGTGATACCTTGTAGCAAGGGATCAAGTGTACCAATCAGTAGGTTAGCTGAGAAACCTGCAGATACCCCTGCAAATGCTGCAGCAAGTCCTGCGATTGGATGTCTTCCTGCTCCTGCAAACACAATTGCTCCCAAAGGAATTACTACAACATAGCCTGCATCAGATGCAATGTTTGACATGATACCTGCAAATACTACCACTGCAGTCAAAAGTCTTGGATGAACATTGCTTAGCATCTTCTTAAGTGAGGTATTGATAAGTCCTGACCACTCTGCAACACCAACACCAAGCATTGCCACCAAAACAGTACCCAGTGGTGCAAAACCTGTAAAGTTCTTGGTTGCACTATTGAAAATATAACGAAGACCATCAGCTGAAAGCATGTTTACTGCTGATACGGTTGTTTCAGCACCTGCTCTTGCATCGTAGAATGTTACATTAACTCCTGCCTGTGCTACGAAAAATGAAATAACCACTACTGCCGCACTTAGGATGACAAATATTATTGCCGGATGTGGCAAAGCATTACCTGCTTTTTCGATTGCCTTTAAAATTCCACTATTAGCGGATTTTTTTGAATTGTTCTTAGACATCGTACTCCTCCTTTATATTATATTGTCATTACATTATATATATCAGAGAGACCATTGTCAACTTAATGCACAAAAGTGATAAACGATTAAAATGACTTCTAAGCATCTGTTTTCCTCATATGTCAATTTCTAGCGTTTATATGAATATTCATCAATGTATTGTTTATTCTGAATTTTCACATTAAAAAAGATACCTATCACAAGTGACGGGTATCCAGGTGTTCCTTCCATTAACCTATGCCAAATACAATTCTATTCCAATAAAATGTGATATGCTTGCTGCCAATACAAAGAGATGCCATATTGCATGGTTGTATGGAATCTTCTTTATACTGTAAAAGATTGTGCCAACGGTATAGAGCAGTCCTCCTGCCAGAATAAACCCAAAGAAGCCCCAGGACGTGGCCCCAATGATCGCTTTAATCGGGATAATTGCCATCCATCCCATTCCGATGTATAATCCCAATGACAAGGCCTTATATTTGTCAAACTTTCCATAGGTCACTATCTTGAAAATTATTCCCGCCAGGGCCACCATCCATGTACCAGCAAGTATCCAAACCCTTGTGGGCCCTTCAAGTGTAAGTATGACAATGGGTGTATAGGTTCCTGCAATGAAAAGGAATATTGAGGAATGGTCGAACACCCTCAAGACCTTCTTAACCTTTTCCTTTCTAAAGCTGTGGTACAAGGTTGAGGCAGAGAACATGATTATTATGCAAACTCCATAGATTCCAAAGGAGATGGCTGCAGCAAGGCTCTCCTTGGCCCCAGGAGATAACAGTAGGACAATCAAGGCTATTATTCCAAAAAGTATCCCCAGTCCATGGGTGATCCCATTCATTATTTCTTCTCGCACAGTATAGTTTTTTGACACTTATCTCACCTTATCTTTCCTCTCCCTGATCAGTCAGTATTATTGGACCATCCGCAGTGATTGCTATTGTGTGTTCATACTGGGCTGAGAGGCTGCCATCTACAGTTCTTGCAGTCCACTTGTTATCATCCAGCTTCATGGCCCATTCTCCAGTGTTTACCATGGGTTCTATGGTAATTACCATTCCTTCCACAAGTCTTGCCCCCCGACCGGGTTTTCCATAGTGGGGAACCTGGGGGTCTTCGTGCATGTCCTTACCGATGCCGTGACCGACAAAATCTCTTACAACAGAGAATCCATTTTCTTCAACATGCTTCTGGATGGCGTGGCCAATGTCTCCCAGGCGATTTCCTGGTATTGCCTTGTCTATTCCAAGGTATAGGGCCTCCCTTGTAACCTCCATCAATCTACCAGCTTCCTCCGACAATTCTCCAACCCCGTAGCTCCAGGCTGAATCTGCCAACCATCCATCGAATCTGACAACCATGTCTATGGAAACTATATCCCCATTTTGAAGGGCTTCATTTCTTGGAAACCCATGGCAAATCTCGTCATTGATGGAAGCGCAGGTGGCGTATGGATAACCGTGGTATCCCTTTTGCTCAGGGTATGCTCCCCTCTCCTCCAGATACTTTTCAACAAACCTGTCAATTTCCATCGTTGTAACCCCAGGCTTGATCATTTTCTTTATTTCCTTATGAAGACCTGCCAGTATTTCCCCTGCCTTCTTCATCTTCAAGATTTCATCGTTGGTTTTGACCATTATCATCTGCTTCTTCCTTTCCTTTTGTCATGTTGTACTTTCCAATTATTTCTCTAAACCTTGCTTTTCCTCTAATGGAATCAAAATCCTTATCCCATTCCACCCATTTTATCAGCTGCTGATGCATGCCAAGAGCCCTTTCAATGTCATCCAATGCCTTCTGGTCACTACCTAGTATAGCCAGGGAGCAGGCTCTGTTGTAGTACAGGTCGTGGGCTGTTGGATTTGCTCCAATTCCCATGGTCAGAATATCAATCGCCTCATGGTATTGTCCCCCCTCGATGTATATTGCAGACATGTTGAGGTACGAGTAGTGGTAGTTGGCATTCAATTCAATAGACCTTTTGTAGTGCCAAAGTGCCTTCTCAGGGTTTCCCAGAGCCTTTAGAACCACACCCATGTTAAAGTGTGACATGAAAAAATCATCCTTTGAATCAATGCTTCTTTTTATAAGTTCATAAGCCTCATTGTAACGTTCCTTTGATTCAAGTATGGCCCCCAGGTTGTTCAAGGTGTATGGATGGTCCGGTTCAAGCTTAAGAATCCTTTTATACAGGTTTCTGGCTCTACCCTCTTCCCCATTCAAGTCATAAAGGTTTGCCAGATTATACATGCTCAAGGTGTCTTTAGAATCAATCCTCAATGCACTTTTGTATAGTTCAACAGCTTCCTCATACTCTCCCTTGTCTTCACTTATCACTCCAAGCTGATAGTATGCATCGACATAGGTTGGGTTTATCTCAATTATTTTTTTGTAGCATCTAATGGCTCCATCCAACTTACCCAGCTCAGTCAGAATTACTCCAATATTAAAAAGTAGCAGGCTGGTATCCTCTCTTGAGCTGGAATATCTCATGGCCTTCCTATACATCTCAAGGGCTTTCAAACTCTTTCCCTGCAGATAGAACTCTTCAGCCATGACCCTATAGTTTCTCATCCTTCTACTCATTTTTCTACCTCTTATTCTATCATAACCTGAGAAAAAAAGTAGAGGGTTACCTCTACTTTTAGCGTCTATAGTTCAAATTTCCCCATAACCATGTACTTCTTGCCTTTTACTTCAATCGGCTCCATACGAACTGACCATTTACTCTTGATTCCCTGGGTTCTTGCCAGCTCCTCAAAGTAATACATTGCAATTCCTGCATCAGTATAGCAAAACTCACCGTTGATCTCTTCTATTGCAAGCTCAACATGATTGTCATGGATTATGAATCTCCATGGTTGGAGGTTCTTGCTTGAAGGTGCGAACCTTACATAAAACATGATGTCACCCAAGCCTCTTTCCTCAAGGAAGTTCATGTCGGCAGGCTTTGTAAGGTTTTCATGAAAGGCTATTTCTTCAACACCCAGTCTTTCACTGAACTGCTCGTGGATAAACGGATTCTTTGGCTTTGGATACCCTATGGCCAAGAGATAGTCATTTTCGCCTGTGTCCTCTCCGAATATTGCCTTCATCCTCTCCATGTCCAAATCATTTATTGTAACCCAGCAGGTCCCTATTCCCATTTCATTTAATCTCGTCACCATCTTTTCCATATGGTAGCCACTGTGTAACTTCTCTTCTGGTCCATGCTCCTTTAAATCCAATGCTATATAATGAGGACTCTCTATCATTACACCTGCATATCCTCCAACACCCTTAAGGCTATCATAGATCCTCTTTCCAAATTCGTATAGCTTGACCTCCATATTGATTTCCCCAATTTCATCATTGATCCTTTCGATGAGGTCTCTGACCATTGCAAGATCCTTTTCAGCTACATTTTTCTTCTTGAACTCTCTTGTTGATTTCCTGCTTTTCAAAAAATTTGTCATGTTCATTTCCAATTCCCCCTTATTTGATTAGCTTATATTTTTAATTGCATCCCTTGTCAATTTATTCCAAGGAAAAAGGCAATTCTATCAACCACATCAACAAAATAAAGATGTATTATGAGGCTAGCAAATACTCCAAGCAGTATTCCAGCAGCTACATCCGTTGGGTAATGTACCCCTAAATAGATTCTGCTTATACCGATTAGAAGTGCCAATAAAAATATGAATATGGTTAGCCTTGGCATATTCACCGCAATGGTGGTTGCCATGGAAAAGCTGGCAGTTGTATGCCCTGAAGGAAACGAGTAGTCCCTCAGGTCAATGCCAAAGGTGTGCAGTTGCTCGATTATCTTGTAGGGTCGCTCCCTACTCATCAGCTTTTTTAAGGACTGTACAAATATCTGCCCGAAAAACAGGGCAACTATTGCTTCAAGTCCTAGAAGCTTAGTGTTCTTATCACCCAGAAGTACCAGCCCCGAGGCAAGTATCGAGATGAATACTGCACCTCCCAAGTCGGTGATCCTCAGCATAAATCTATCCAGGTATGGGTTTTTTATCCTGGAATTTAACAATTCTATAAAATGGTCGTCAAACCTCTTCAAAATATCCTTCAAAGTATCCACCTCATTTAAGCTACCACAATTATATTACATTGTTACCCGATAATAAAGGGTCTAATATCAGTTTACTACATTATTCCTCATTTTTGTGTTAAAATTTAAGTTGTTAAAACATAGGAGGTATATAAATGAAATTAAGTTTAACTCAGATAGATGCAATAAATCACAATCAGGGGCCAGCACTTATCCTTGCTGTGCCAGGTTCAGGCAAGACCACTGTCATAATACACCGATTAAACAAATTGATAAAACATCATGGGGTCAAACCGGAGAGGATCCTTTCCATAACATTTAGCAAGGCGTCCGCCATGGACATGAGCAGAAGGTATTCCAACACCTTTCCAAATGAAGACTCAAAACCTGATTTTTCAACAATACACGCCTTTTGCTTTAGAATAATTCGAGATTACTCAAAAAAGAAGAAAATCACATATCGACTTATTGAAGATGACAAGGATTCACTAAACAAATATCGGATTATCAAGGAATTATACCAATCCCTTTACTCATCAGCAATCACAGAGGAAAAGATGGAGGCATTCCTGAGCTATTACGGATATGTGAAGAATATGATGATTAAACCCGATGAACTAAAAGGGACAAAGCGAATAGAGGCATCCGAGTTCACTCAGATGTATGGAATGTATGAAGATGTGAAACACAAGAACAGGCTTCTGGATTTTGACGACCTTCTAACCATGAGCTATGGGTTGCTGGTTGATAATCCTAAGGCTCTTGACTACTACAGGAACAAGTTTGACTATATACAGCTGGATGAAGGTCAGGACACTTCAAGAATTCAGCTTGAGCTTCTAAAACTTATGGCCGCGCCTAAGGACAATATTTTTATTGTTGCAGATGACGACCAGTCAATATACGGATTTAGAGGAGCATATCCTCAGGGGTTGCTGGATTTTAGAGAGACTTACCCACAGGGTAGAGTTTTTTATATGGAGGAAAACTACCGTTCCACAAGAAACATTGTCAACCTTTCCAACAACTTCATCCAACAAAACAAATCAAGGTATGTAAAGAATGTTTCTACAAACAATCCCTACAGCAAGGCTGTCCAGGTGGTGAAATTCCGAACCATTGAAGACCAGTACAGCTACATCCTTGATAATATTGGTAAGTCCCCACAAAGCAAGGTCGCTGTTCTTTACCGAAACAACCTATCTGCCCTTGGTCTGATGAACTATCTTGAAAAGAGCAATATGCAATTTTACATGCGAGATGTTAAACTAAAGTTTTTCAACCATTGGATGATCAGGGATATTTATGCATTCATGGAATTGGCAACGGACCCTTCAAGGATAGAGGTATTCGAGCAGGTTTTCTATAAGATGAAGGGTTATACCTCAAGAAAGATGATTAACTGGCTTAAGGGAAGAAATATTGAAAGAAATGTTTTCAAAGATCTTCTCAAGTACCCTGGCATATCTGAATTTTACAGAAAACAGCTTCTTGAGCTTGAGTTGGACTTTAAAAAACTTCAGAAAATGTCTCCTGCCAAGGCCCTTAGATACATTCGGCTGCAGCTGAACTACGATAGCTTCCTCCATGAGAACTCCTTGCGATTCGGGTATACATTCGAACAGCTAAAGGAAATGCTTTATCACATGGAGTTGATAGCTGCACAAACTGGAAATTTCATCCACTTCAAGGAGAGAATGGTGACATTGAAGGAGCTCATGGTCAAATCTTCACGAAACTGGTGCAATCTAACCCTGTCAACCGTCCATTCCGCCAAAGGTCTTGAGTTTGACAATGTTTATATCATAGATCTTGTAGATCGTTCCTTTCCCTCCTCAGCAAGTGTTGAAGCCATGGAGGAAGGGGATCATTCTCTACTGGAGGAGGAGAGAAGACTGTTCTACGTTGGAATGACAAGGGCAAAACATTCACTTGACTTGTTGTTCTACCAGACTCTGGACGGAAAAAATACAGACCCTTCAGGCTTTCTGTCAGAGCTTGAAATGATAAGAGAAAAAGGATAGTTTCAACTATGAAACTATCCTTTTCAACTCTATTTGTATTCTTCTATCCCTTGGGTGTCAACCTGAAAAACTTCATTTTCTGTAGAACCATAGTGCCCTGATTCAAATGGTGCCCCCTCGATTGAAAGGTATACCCTGTCTGTATCATAGAACTCACCAAGTGTGTTCACTATGCTTTTTATCAGTTCAATCTCCAATGATGAACCTGCATTCCATCCAGGTACAAGGTCTTTTGAAAAGTCAACCCTGACCGTCCAGGTTCCCTTGTCAAGAAAGATGCTGTTGATCATGGTGTCTTCTGAAATCACCTTATTCAAACCTTCCTCAACTGGATTCTTGAAAAAACCTTCGAATGTATTCTCCAGATTGTCGTTTGTCCTAAACTCAAAACTATGATCCACATAGGTTGTCACAATATCCAGATCACTCTCCAAGGGGTAAAACAATCTGGCTTTTTTTTCATACGGCCCATCCACAATCTCACTTAATAGACTACTGATAGTTGTTTCACCATCCTCATAAACAACCCCCACCAAGCCTACTCCCTGTGCATAATAATCCTTCTGGATCCTTCCTTCATCCAGATATGTGGTAATCTCAAGTGCACTGTAGGTCTTATGGGGTGTTTGGAATTCAATGTCAACCCCTGTGATTTCCCTCGTATTGTCACCTTCAAGCTCCCACTTGTTTCCCACTTGGATTGGTTCCTTGATCAGAATATTATTCTTGGCAGCAGTTGTTGCTAGTAAGTTCTCCGTATGGTAAAACTCTCCTTCCAAATATATCTCCCTTATTGAGTCTGCAGTTCGTTCAATTATCCTTACAGCCTCGGTTCCTGGATTTATAATCCTGTATTGTCCCCTCTGACCATTCTCATATTCCAGGAGAAGGTTCTGCTGTGCGTACTCATTTCCATACCCTTCATATAGGTAGGTGGAGTTGTGGACAAATGGATAATAGTCGTTTATGGAAGCCTTGCCTGTTGTCTCCGGACCTGCTTCCTCCAGTTCTTCAGCCACAGGTGTACAGGATATCATCAACATGGATATTGCAAATAACAATGCCATGGTTTTTAGTGTTTTCAATCCTCTCACTGTCAATCACCTCTTTCATATATCCTTCCTCACCATGATTATACACCAGACAGTTTGAGAAGAATTTACGATTTCTTTACAATAACTATAATAATTCCACCCTAGAGAAGCTCAATGTTTGCATCACATTTGTATATGACATTCTTTCTTTCCACAATAATTGAGATTCTTTTGGAGAGGTATTCATCATCCTTTATCATTAGGATCAACTCCTTGTTCGGGTTGATTGCAACAGGATTACCAATCCTCCTAAGCATTGAAAGATCACCTTTTGTATCACCATAGGCATAGCTCCTGACCAGGTCGACCTGGTACCTGTCTATGATTTCGTCCAAGACCCTTTTTTTGCTGGCTGAATCCCACATTCTAATTATCTCTCCAGTGTAGCGGTTATCTTCATCAACAAGATACTTGGTCCCTCTGTATTCAGTGGCCCCATACTTTTCTGCCATCTTTGAAACCAGAAAATCTGGACTTCCGGATATGAAGAAGACTTCGTGCCCCATTTTTCTGTGCCATTCAATCTGCTCCCTTGAATACTTGTAAACCATATCCCAGTTGGACTCTATTACATTGTCAGCCACAAACTCTATATGCTCTCTCTTTATCCCCTTAAGCTCTTCAAGATAAACTCCTGCCAGGATTTCAAGATATTCCTCAAAATCCGCGTAGCGTTTTTCCCAATCCTCATATGCTTTTTTTACCTTTGTGTACCATACCTCTGGATTTATTATTTCAAAGGCGATCAATTTCTTGAAATGCTCTATCATCAGAGAATTTCTGAATATGGTCCCATCTATATCAAAAAAAGCTACCGTTCTTTTCATCATATCCCTCTCTTCCATACCAATTTGCCAAGCAAGTCTACTCCAATGAAAAGCTTAATCTAACAGGATGATGGTCTGTGTTTTCGAAACCCAAATCAATTCCTTCCACAGAAATAATTCTAATATTGTCAGATATAAGAAATCCATCTATTACAGCCTTGAAGTTGTAGTCAGGCTCATAGGCCATTTCCAGGGTTCTAACAGTTGGATTGCCTGGATCCGCAGCCCAATTGTATCCCTTAACCGAATAATCCTCAGGAATATCCTTTAACCAGAATGGCCACGGTTCATCAGCCTCGAAATTCATGGGATCTGTTCCCGGTAAATTATGGTTCCAATCTCCACCTGCAATTACATAATTTCCATTTTCGTACTCTTCCTCCAGAAAATCCTTCAGGTATTCCAATTGCTTGAGCCTGATGATTCCACCCTTATCAAAAGCCGACAGGTGGAGATTTAAAAGGACGGCTTCACTTCCATTCTCAGTCTTCATCCTAATTTCCGTAAAGCACCGATCCAGTTCAAATAAACTGACTGGCCAGTTCTCCTCTCCAGGAAGTTGATATCTAGCAGCTCTCGAAACATTGTACCTGGTAAGTGTCATTACACCTGATGTCACCTTGCCCATTGGATTGGTTATTGGTACTGGAACCCATGGCACTTTGTAGTTTACCCCATAGACATGACCAAAATTAGGATAGTAGCTTTCCAGGATGTCAACCTGGTTCATCCCAAAACTTCTGGAGGAATCCCGGTCTACCTCCTGTAAGATCAGAATGTCGGATTCTGTACCATCCAGGGTTTCAATTACAGCTTCCATGTTTGCCTCAACCGCTTCCAGACTCTCAGCCCTTGACCTTTGTCCCCCGTCTGCAAAAAAGTCCTGGGTCTTGTCAAGACCTGCGTAGCCTATATTGTATGTTGTCACAACAATGGCTTCACCCATTGGTAGGGCCTTCATTTGATTGTTGGTTACAGACAGTATTTCCATTTGATCCGGCTTCATATCCGTAATTGTTATGAAGGCTAAAAATGACGCGAACAGTAGGATTACTGTGGCCAGCATGATAAGTATTGTTCTTAGAACTCTCATGAAATCCTCCTTCTACGTCATTTTATTGTGTTATCTTTTTCTCTTTGAATAACAAAGTGTCAAAGCGCCTGGACCTACATGCGCTCCTATGGCTCCACCGATGTGGTTTGTTATGAACTCAGATGCTCCATACTTTTCAATTAGCATGGATTTCAATTTTTCTGCTGTCTCCAAATCATCTCCATGAGTTATGCAGAATATTGTATTTGAAAGGTCAGAATCAATATTTCTCTTTTCAACAAGGTCAACCATTCTCTTGAGTACCTTGTTCTTACCCCTTATCTTCTCCAAAGGAACCAGTTTCCCACCATTGACTTCAAGTATCGGCTTTATATTAAGCATTCCACCCAATATTGCATTTGTCCTTGATATCCGTCCACCCCTGTACAAATACTCTATGTTGTCCACTGTAAAGATATGGTCCACATTTTCACTGAGGAACTCTACAGCCTCAATGATCTCTTCCTTACTACCTCCATTCTTAAGTATGGTTCCTGCCTCATAGACCACCAGGCCATAACCCCCAGAAGCAGCCTTGGTATCAATCAAGGTAATGTCTGCATCAGGGTATTTCTCCTGAATCGAAATCTTCGCAATATTGGCAGACTGAAAGGTTGCGGACAATCCAGATGAAAATCCGATGTATATGATTTGATCTCCGTTCTTAACATGCTTCTCAAATGAAGTCTGGAAAGTAATTGGTGTAATCTGAGCGGTTTTAAATACCTCCCCGTCTCTCATGCTGCTGTAGACTTCTTCAGGATCTATGTTAACCTTGTCAAAATACTCCTTCTCTCCCTTGATTACAACTATGGGAAGCTCCTCGATCCCCAGTTCCTCCAGCAGATTTGCCGGCAAGTCACATGCACTATCACAAACTATCTTGATGCTCATTAGAACCCCTCCATTAATAAATACATTTTTGTTTATTTACCCAATATTCTTCTATTTTAGCACATTTGTATAATTTTTGATATTATTGAATACATTCATATGGAAAATGGTACAATAGTAGCGGAGGGATGAAAATGGAAAATTTAAGAGAAAGATTCATAAGATATGTCAAAACTGAAACCACATCAGATGAAAGCTCGGTCAGTGTCCCAAGTACCCAGACACAGTTGGAATTTGCCAAGACTTTGGCCCATGAACTAGTTGAGATTGGCATGTCTGAGGTTACAGTTGACAGCAAAGGCTATGTAATGGCAAGCTTACCGTCCAATACGAACAGGAAACTTCCAGTGATTGGTTTCATTGCCCACATGGATACAAGTCCGGATATGTCCGGTAAGGATGTCAAACCCCAGATTTTTGAGAATTACAAGGGAGGTACAATACAATTAAACGATGAGCTAGGAATTGTATTATCGCCAGATGATTTCCCAGAGCTGAATGAAAACATTGGAAAGACAATTATTGCAACTGATGGTACAACCCTGCTTGGTGCAGACAACAAGGCAGGCATTGCAGAGATTGTAACAGCCATGGAATACCTAATCAATAATCCTGAGATACGCCACGGGGAGATAAAGGTAGGCTTTACTCCTGACGAGGAGATTGGTAGGGGAGCAGACCATTTCGATGTTGAAAAGTTCGGAGCCGACTTTGCCTACACAGTGGATGGCGGACCGGTTGGAGAGCTTGAGTATGAGAATTTCAACGCAGCAACTGCAAAAATAACAATTCAAGGCAGAAACGTACATCCTGGCTCAGCAAAGAACAAGATGATCAATTCAATGATAATAGGTCAGGAACTAAATGGGATGCTACCAGTCCAGCAGCGTCCTGAATATACAGAAGACTATGAAGGCTTCTTCCATCTGGTGAGGCTTGATGGTACAGTGGAAAAAACAGAAATGGTCTATATAATCCGAGACCATTCCATGGATAAGTTCCAGGCTAAGAAGAAGCTTTTGGAAAAAACCGCAGACTTCTTGAACTCAAAGTATGAAAACATAGTCCACCTTGAGATAAAGGATTCCTACTTCAACATGAAGGAAAAAATCGAGCCTGTCATTGAAATTGTCCACCTTGCCAAAGAGGCCATGGAAAACCTTGGAATAGATGTTGGCATCAAGCCTGTAAGGGGTGGCACAGACGGTTCACGATTGTCATACATGGGCTTGCCCTGTCCCAACATATTCACCGGCGGCTACAATTTCCATGGAAAATATGAATTTGTTACAGTTGAAGGCATGGAGCTTGCCTGCAATACCATATTGGAAATAGTCAAGCTTTCTGAAAAAAGACCTTTGGAATAACC
>CALGAG010000199.1 GCA_937951995.1 uncultured Bacillota bacterium | reverse complement strand
CTTTCCTCAGGGCTTTCTTGATGGGGATTCATTGTATGTAATGCCCATCACAAGAAAAAATCAGGTACCCCAGCTGCTGGACCAGTCAATCGGTTTAAGTGAAGAGGAAAGACTTGCGAGGAAGATGGCTCTTAGGGAGAAGCACCGAAACAGGTTTTCCAGAAAGAACATAAATTCCTTTGTAATGGAGAGTCTAGGTGATAGGGAGACAATCCTGGCATCCACCCTGCCCCTGTCCACAAAGAGGGACCTTATAAGGGTCATCTTTATCAGTCTCTATGGAAGACATCATCTGTCAGGCTACAGGATCAGTCGAATGGGAAGGATGATTGAGTCAAATGGGTTCAGGTTTGAGGACTTTGAGATAGAAAGGCGGGATGGAAATGGAAATATTCAATGAAAGTATGGCACAGAAGGAGAAGTTCAGAAGCGCTGCCAACAAGCTCCTTAATCATTGCTTTGTGCTGAAGAAAAAGGAGGATACCAGGAATGATTACATTTTCATCCTCCAGCACAGGGAAAAATTTCAGGAGTATTTTGACCTGCTTGGATATGAGCTGAGGATCAACGAAAACAGCGATGTTGCTGGAATAGTAAACTACTATGGAACTGGCAGGTACCGTTTGAAGAAAATCGAGACCATAGTACTTTTGATCTTAAGGCTTCTTTACATAGAAAAAAGAAGGGAATTGAGTGGAAATGACGACATAATGGTGTTTTCCGAGGATATCCATGACAAGTACCGGATGCTTAAGATAGAATCCAAACCCACCATTGACAAGACGACACTTAGGGATGTGATCAGGCTCTTTAAGAGATTCAACATTGTGACAAACATTGATACCGATGTGACCCTTTCAGATGCCAGAATAGTGATCTATCCCTCGGTCCTCTTTGCAGTGCCTGGGGAAAACATCAACAGTCTTGCTGAGGACATATCAGATAGGCTGAAGAAATATGCAGGTGGAGGTGTTGAGGATGAAGAGACTGACCAGGATCAGGCTGATTAACTGGCATTATTTTATTAACGAAACAATTGAAGTTGACGGATCCTTCCTGATTTCCGGAGAGAACACTTCCGGGAAATCAACGGTTCTTGATGCGATCCAGCTGGTCTTGACCACCAATACACGGAAGTTCAACACTGCTGCCAATGAGAAGAGCAAAAGGGACCTGAGGGGCTATGTCAGGTGCAAGACAGGGGATGAGGACAATACATACCTTAGGAAGGAAAGTGTTATATCCTATGTTGCCCTGGAGTTTTTCGAGGAGACCAGGTCATCGTATTTCACTATCGGTGCCAGGATAGAGTCACCTGATGAGGAGGCAAGGCTTGATACAAAATGGTTTGTGGAGGAGTGCAGACTTGATGAGCTAAACTTCATAAGCGAGGGAAGACCCTCAATGAAGGATGAGTTCAGACGAAACGACAGAAAGATTGTCCTCATAAGCCAGATGGGCGAAGCGAAACAAAGGTTTGGAAGAAGGTTGGGGAATCTGGAGGACAGATTCTTTGACATGATACCAAAGTCACTGGCCTTTAAGCCCATGGACAATGTGAAGGACTTTATCAACAAGTTCATCCTTTCGGAGAAACGGATCGAGGTACACTCCCTAAGGGAGAACATCCGCCACCTTAGGGAATTTGAGGACCTTATGGCAAAGACTAGAAGCAAGATAGAATCCCTTGAGGGAATTCTCCAGAAGGAAGCTGAGATACAGTCAAAGGAAAGGGACAGGAAGGTAAATGAAATCCTTCTTAAGAGAGCCGAGCTTGAGAGGCTCAAGAAGCTCCTGGATAGGATGGAAAGGGATTCCTATGTAATCAAGGGTAAATTTGATGATGCATCAATAAGAAGTAGGGAGACGGAGAAGGCACACGAAAGTGAGAACAACAGGCTTATAGGGCTTGAGGCTGCCCTGCGGAGCAACGAGGTCACAAGGCTTATTGAGGGTATTGAGAATGAGATAGGATCAATGGAGAAGGAGAGGGGGCATCTGTCTGAAAAACTGGCAAGACTTTCTGCCATGATCCAGAAATGCCAGAAGGCATTCGAAATGTTATTTAAAGAGGGGAGTGCCTCCATAACCAAAAAGCAAATTGATGATCTGGAGAATACCAAGATTTCCGGGGAAGAAAAGTTGGAAAGGGCATATGAGATGGAGAAAATTGTCCGGACCAACAAGGGTCAGTTCAATGACAGGCTTTACGGTTCAAGGTTAAGGGTAGACCAACTGGAGCATACAAGGAGAAAGCTGCAGGAGGAGATAAAGGACCTCCGGAACAAGAAGCTGACATATCCAAAGAACACCGTCGACCTCAGGGATGAAATAATGTTGGAGTTCAAAAGGCGTGGAATTGGAGCAAATGTTTGGATATTCTCAGAGCTTCTTGAAATAACAGACCCTTCTTGGCAAAATGCAATAGAGGGCTATCTGAACACACAGAGGTTTTACCTGCTGGTGGATCCCAGATATTATCAGGTGGCCCTGGATACCTACAACAGGGTCAAGGAAAGGATCCATTCAGTGGGTCTTATAAACACTGAAAAACTTAACCTTGAACTGGAGGCTGAAAGGGAATCCTTGGCCTACCATGTGACCAGTAACAACAGATATGCAAGGTCATATGCATATTACCTGCTAAACAGGGTGACAAGGTGCCCCAGGCTTGAGGACTTGAAGAAGCATAAGATTGCAATAACACAGGGGTGCATGCTGTACCAGAACTATGCAGTCAGAAAGATTGACGAGAAGGTCTACAATCCTCCATTTATAGGAGCCATAGCCTACAAGAGGCAGCTGGAAATGAGGGAAGCTGAGCTGGAGGAGACAGTCAAGGAACTGGACACATTGAGAAAGGATGTGGCAAGATTTGAGTCTATCCTGGCTGCCCTGGATTCTTGCCACATGGAAACAGTGGTGGAAAACCTTTCAGCACCTGAAGAGCTTGCCAGGATAGAGGAAATGCTGTTCACAAAGAGAAATGAGCTTGACAAGGCAAAAAGCAATCCCACATATCTGGAGATAAAGGGAGAGATATCCCAGTGCCGGGAAAAGGTGGGAAGGCTTCTCAAGGAAAGCAGAGACTACATTGCCCTGTGTACTGGTCTGGAGAAGGATATGGAGACCAACAGAAGCAAGGTTGCCGAAATAGGCAGGGAATATAAGGAAAGTGAGGGGGTTCTCAACAATCTAAGGGAGACTGAAGCGGATGCCTATGAGGAAGGAATCAGGAAGTTTGGGGACCAGTCAAAATCAAAGTCACCAGAGACCATAATTGCCAACTTTTCACCCCACACCCTAGGGCTTGAGAACACGGTCAATAAACTGACCGATGTACTGAAGGACCAACAGAGGGAATACTGCAGTCTCTATGACTGTGATTTTGGAACCGGCCGGGAGGCAATGGAGGAGTTTGTAAGGGAACACCACAA
>CALGAG010000198.1 GCA_937951995.1 uncultured Bacillota bacterium | reverse complement strand
ACAGCATTGGGATTGGGAAAGGGTTTTAGAAACCAATTCACAGTTCACGATGCACAATTCACAATGGAGAAGAAAGATTCTTCAGCTCCGCTTCAGAATGACAAGAGCTAGAACAAATTTAAATGACAAAATGAAAGATTTGAATGCACAGTAAGCCATTAATTTGGTGACTGTGCATTTTTCTCATTTTTTGGTCAGAAATTTTCAGTGAGATGTATCCACACTAAAGCATTAGTGGTAAAATGGCATTAGGGAGGTGAGTCATTTTGAGCGAGAATATACTACTTAAGGCTGAAAACCTAAGCAAGCTTTACCAGATGGGTGAGGTTACTGTTTCTGCAGTCAAGAATGTTGATATAGAGATAGTGAAGGGTGAGTTTGCTGTCATCCTTGGTCCCTCGGGATCCGGGAAGAGTACACTTCTTAACATCCTCGGCGGAATGGACCAGCCATCTGAAGGTAATGTCTTGATGAATGGAGAGAGCATTGTGGGCTTTAGTGACAAGAAGCTTACTGCCTACAGAAGGGACAAGGTTGGCTTTGTCTTCCAGTTCTACAACCTGATGGGAACCCTGACTGCCAGGGAGAACGTTGAGCTGGCAACGGAGCTTTGCAAGGATGCCCTTGATATAGATGAAGTCCTGGAGACTGTCGGTCTTGGGGACAGGAAGGACCACTTCCCTGCCCAACTGTCTGGAGGGGAGCAGCAGAGGGTTGCAATTGCCCGTGCTGTTGCCAAGAACGCAGACCTTCTCCTTTGTGATGAACCAACAGGAGCCCTGGACTTTGAAACTGGAATAAAGATTCTGGGACTCCTGAAGGAGATAAACAAAAAATACAAGAAGACCGTTGTAATAATAACCCACAACGTACCCATTGGAGAGATGGGAGACAGGGTAATAAAGATGCGAAGCGGTGAAATTATAGAGATAACCCAGAATGAGAATCCAATCGACCCTGAAAGGATTGTATGGTGATGAAAAAGCTTGATGTAAGACTTTTACGTACAATTGGACATTCAAAGGGGTCTTTTGTATCCATAGTGGTTGTTGTGATTATAGCCCTTTTGGTCTACGTCTCCTTCTCCATGGTTGCCGACCAGCTGTACAACTCAATTTTCCAGTATTACCAGGAAACTAACTTCGCCCATATATTTGTGGACGTGTCCAGGGTTCCCGGGAATGCAGTTGATGACCTGCTTACCATTGAAGGGGTGTCCCAGGTCCAGGGCAGGGTGGTCTCGGATGTACCCCTGAGGGTTGAGGATGTTGACGAGAAGGTAAGGGTGAGGGTTGTTTCTGTTCCCTCAACCGAGGACCAGATAAACAGCCTCTACATCATAGATGGGGAGGACCTTCGACCAGGCACAAGAACCACAGGGGTCCTGCAGCAGTTCTACAGGGGACGGGAAATGGAGCTTGGTGAAACCCTGAATCCTTTCATAGGGGGGACGGAGTATTCCCTGGAGGTTGTAGCAGAGGTGGGCAGTCCCGAGTACATATACCTTATGGAGAACGAGCAGGCCCTGCTTCCGGACGAGAAGGGATTTGGGGTCATATTTGTTCCCGAAGACTTCGCTCCGTCGGCCTTTGGCCTCCACGGATCCTACAACAGCGTAGTTGTGAAGGTCCAACCTGGCTATGAGAACAGGCTGGACCTTATAGCGGACGATATAGAGGACATGCTGGAAAGGTACGGGGTTAGGAGCGTAATAACAAGGGATGACCACCTGAGCCACAGTGTCATGATGCAGGAGGTTGACTCCCTCCACCTTATGTCCAGGTCAATGACCATTATCTTCCTTCTTGTGGCTTCTGTGATAATCAGCATTATGCTTTCAAGGATTGTCAAGAAGGACCGGATAGCCATTGGTGTCCTTAAGGGGCTGGGATATGGGAATCCACAGATCCTTATGCACTATATCAAGTATTCCATAGCAATAGGCTTTACCGGCTCAATCCTTGGAATACTCATAAGCATTCCGGTTTCAAGGATGCTTGTTAACATATACATCCTATACATGAACATTCCACTGTTCAGGTCTGCCATAGACAACAAGTACCTGGTCTATGGAGTGCTTCTCACAACGGCCTTCTGCATTATTGCAGGGGTATTGGGTGCAAGGAGTGTCCTGAAGATCTCCCCGGCAGATGCAATGCGTCCCGAGGCGCCAAAGTCGGGAAAGAGGATGTGGATAGAGGGGTTCAGGGGACTCTGGAAGAGGGTTACCTTCAGCTGGAAGATGGTACTTAGAAACATATCAAGGACCAGAAGGAGGGCCTTCTTCCTTGTCATCGGAATAGCCTTGACCTATGCTGTAACAATGGTTCCGGTCTTCATGTCCACGGTGTGGAACACCCTGTTTGACAGGCAGTACTCGGAGCTTCAGAGGATGGACTACAGCGTGGATTTTTCAGCACCCCAGGGTAGGAGTTCCCTTCTGGAGCTTCAGAAGCTTACCACCATAGACTATATTGAGCCCAAGGTGGAGCTTCCCTTCCAGCTGACTGAGGGCTGGAAGGAGGAGACTGTTAATGTAATCGCTGTGGACCAGGATACCCTGATGTATGGCTTCAGGACCTCCTCAGGCAGGAATGTTGACCTTCCCAAGAAGGGAGTTATCCTTACGGATATCCTAGCAAGGCAGCTTCAGGTGGACACAGGGGATGTGATCTCCATTAAGAGCGTACTGCCGGATGCCCAGGAGAAGGAGATAGAGGTAAAGGCTGTTGTTGAGCAGTACTTTGGCAAGAATGCATATATGGACCTTGACCAGATGTATGAGATTTTAGGGGAAAGGGATATTATAACGGGAGCCCTGATCTTCACGGACCACGACATTGTTCCGGACCTTAGGGATGTGAGTGGAATACAGGCAATAAACTCGGTCCAGGACATGCGGGACATGATCATGGAGTACATGGACATGATCATAGCATCCATGGGTGCCCTTATGCTCTTTGGTGGTGTCCTTGGCTTTGCCATAGTCTATAACATAACAATCGTCAGCATTAACGAGAGGATAATGGAGTTTTCCTCCCTCAGGGTCCTTGGGTTTGAGAAGAAGGAGATCTTCAGGCTGGTTACCAGGGAGAATGCCTTTATGACATTCTTCGGGCTGATTCTTGGAATGCCCCTGGGGTATTTTATGTGCAAGGGGATAGTTGATTCCGTATCCACTGAGATGTACACCATTCCAGCCATAATTGAGCCCTTTGTGTATGTGTACTCAGCGGTGGGAACGGTTGTTTTCGTCATAGTTGCCCAGTTTGCAACCTACAAGAAGATAAGGAACCTAAACTTTATAGATGCTTTGAAGAACAGGATATCATGATTCTAATCAATTACGGGGATGTGAGATGATGAAAAAGAAGATTTTGATAATTGGAGGCCTCC
>CALGAG010000197.1 GCA_937951995.1 uncultured Bacillota bacterium | reverse complement strand
CCCATGTCCTGGCATTATTCTCCCATAGTCCTTTATACCTGCTGCTCTTTTGATTCTGGAAGCAGTAAGGTCGCCCAATTGTGAAATGATTGAACCGGCAAGGGCAAGCGTTGCAACACTCCATAGTGGTGATATTTCAGTGAACATGGAATAAAGTAATGAAACAAGTATGCTCCCAATTATTCCACCTATTGCTCCCTCAACTGATTTTTTTGGACTGATTTCAGGGCAAAGCTTGTTTTTCCCAAACTTGCTCCCAATAAGATAGGCAAATGTGTCTGTGCCAAATGCAATCAGGAAAATCAACCATAGATAAACACTTCCATCAAGATATAAAATATGGAAAAGCAGGAATGGTATGTACAGAATCCCAATCATTGTAATTGCGGAATCCTTTATGTCCCTTCCCTTGGAAATTACAGTTGCTGCCAATGATACCACCAATACCAGAGATATAATAAAATCATTAGAAATAATATCGAAATAATTAGCTATAAACAATAATACCGCACCTGAATACCCAACTATGTCAAATGGGTTAAGACCCATTTTCCTAACTGCATTGTAGAATTCTCTTAAGGCTATCAATGATAAGAACAAGATTGAGAAGCTTAAATAGTGCCCTCCCAGAAGGAGAACCCCTATCAACAAAACAAGTCCTATAACCCCCGATACTAATCTCACTCCCAGGTCTCCCACTTAAATACCCCCAAATCTCCTATTTCTTTTCTGATAATCAATTATGGCGCTGTATAGATGATTCTCATCAAAGTCTGGCCACAATACATCCGAAAACCAGAACTCAGAATATGCTGCCTGATAAATCAAGAAATTACTTAATCTCAGCTCACCACTGGGTCTGATTATCAAGTCAGGATCTGGTTGACCTTTAGTGTATAGGTGGTCAGAAATTGTCTTGTCATCTATTTCATCTATAGTAATATTACCCTTATTTACATCACTCAAAATATCTTTAATGGCCACAACTATTTCCTGTCTCCCGCCATAGTTGAGAGCAATATTCAAAATCATGCCATCATTACCGGATGTTCGCTCAACAGCGTGATTCACTTCCCTCTTGGGAATTTCCGGCAATTTGGATACATCTCCCAAAATTTTGATTTTGACATTGTTTTCATGAAGTCTCTGCAATTCCTTTCTCACAAACACCACTAGCAGGTTCATCAGTGCCTCCACTTCCATACTGGGCCTTTTCCAGTTTTCAGTGGAGAAAGCATAGAGAGTCAAGTTTCTTATACCAATTTCCTTGCATACTTCAACAATGTGGACTACCTTTTTCATTCCCTCCTGATGTCCCAAATGCCTTGGAAGACCTCTTTTCTTTGCCCATCTTCCATTCCCATCCATTATGATTCCAATATGAGCCGGTAGATTATCAGTATCCATATTAGATGTGATTTTGCTGGTATTTTCAGTCATATCTTCCTCCATCAACAAAAACCCCTTCGTCGAGAAGGGGTTAAATTATATTTCCATTAATTCTTCTTCTTTTTTGGCAGTTATTTCATCTATCATAGTGATGTGCTTATCTGTGATTTCTTGCATCTGATTTTCTGCCTGTTTTCTATCATCCTCAGTAAGTTCCTTATCCTTCTCCATTTTCTTTATCTTGTCTATGGCATCTCTTCTGGTGTTTCTGATAGCAACCTTGGCATTTTCACTATTTTTCTTTACTACTTTTATAAGATCTTTTCTTCTCTCTTCAGTTAGCTGTGGAATTATAAGCCTAATCAATTTGCCGTCATTTGAAGGATTCAATCCCAAGTCAGATTTTATGATCTCCTTTTCAATGGCAGGTATAAGACTTGCGTCCCATGGCTGTATTACAAGTAATCTTGGTTCAGGAGCAGATACACTACCAACTTGCTTCAGGGGTGTAATCTGACCGTAGTAATCAACGCTTATTCTGTCCAGCAATGCAGGATTTGCTCTGCCTGCTCTAATGGATGCCAATTCCTCCTTATAGACGGAAATGGTTTTGTCCATCTTCGATGCTGCTTCCTTGTGTACATCTAATTCCATAACTACTCCTCCTTTACGTGGGTTCCAATTTTTTTGCCTAATACAACATCAACAATGTTATTTGGATCATCTATTCCAAATACAATTAAAGGAATTCCGTTATCCATGCATAAGGATGTTGCTGTGGAGTCCATAATTCCAAGACCTAATTTTAGTATATCAATATATTTTAAAGTGTCAAACTTTTTTGCCTCACAGTTGAATTTTGGATCAGAGTCATATACTCCGTCTACGCCTTTTTTGGCCAGTAGTATGACTTCAGCCTCAATTTCAGCAGCCCTCAAGGCAGCAGTGGTATCAGTTGAAAAATAGGGATTGCCTGTGCCGGCTCCAAATATTACAACCCTTCCCTTTTCAAGGTGTCTGATGGCTCTCCTTCTAATGTATGGCTCTGCCACCTGTCGCATTTCTATTGCCGATTGCACCCTTGTAACAACATCCATGTTTTCTAGTGCATCCTGCAATGCCAAAGCGTTCATCATTGTACCCAACATACCCATGTAGTCAGAGGTTGCCCTATCCATATCCTCCGTTGAACGTCCTCTCCAGAAGTTGCCCCCACCTACTACAATTGCCACTTCTACACCAAAGTCATTAAGTTTCTTAATTTGTTCAGCAATGCTGCTGACAGTTTCAACATCGATACCTGTTCCTTTACCGCCTGCAAGCGCTTCACCGCTTAGCTTCAATATGATCCTTCCAAATATGGATTCCATGGCTACACTCCTCAGAAAAAGTATAAACTACACCAAACCTCCAAACAATCAACGATTAAATGAAGATAATCTTACCCGAACTTATTAAAAGGAGAACAGCCAGTGTTCTCCTTTATTAACTACATGTTCATTTGCTTTGCTACTTCCTCAGCAAAGTTTTCTTCTTTCTTCTCAAGACCTTCTCCCACTTCATATCTGGTGAATCTTCTAATAACTATGTTTTCACCTATTTTTGAAATTTTAGCAGCAAGCAGGTCCTTGACCTTAACACTTGGATCCTTAATAAATCCTTGGTCTAGAAGACAGATCTGCTCGAAGAATTTCTCCATTCTACCTTCAACAATCTTCTCGGCAACATGAGCTGGTTTACCCTCGTTAACAACCTTGTTAAGTTGGATTTCTCTCTCATGTGCAATTTCTTCCTCTGAAAGTTCTTCTCTTGATACAACTTTAGGATTGGCTGCAGCAACCTGCATAGCCATGTCCTTGACAAACTCCTTGAATTCATCATTTTTTGCAACAAAATCAGTCTCAGAGTTTACTTCAATAAGAACTCCAATTCTTCCACCGTGGATGTATGCTTCAACAAGTCCCTCTGATGCTACCCTACCGGATTTTTTTGACGCTGATGCCAGGCCTTTTTCCCTTAGATAGTCAATAGCCTTATCTATATCACCATCTGTTTTTTCAAGAGCTTTTTTACAATCAAGCATTCCAGCTGCTGTTTTTTCTCTTAGTTCTTTTACTAAAGAAGCACTAATAGCCATAATATACCTCCTATATCATTAAAACGGTAAGGAATACAGATAATTCTGTAATCCTTACCTTCTTCTTACTCTTCTGTAGCTTCTACGTTTACCTCAGATTCGTTCTGCTCACCCTGCTTTGCTTCGATAACAGCATTAGCCATTGTCTCAGTCAACAGTTTTACAGCTCTAATTGCGTCATCATTACCAGGAATGATGTAATCAATTTCATCTGGATCGCAGTTTGTATCTACTATACCTATAACAGGAATTCCAAGAATATGTGCTTCCTGTACGGCAATTTTTTCTTTTCTTGGGTCCACAACAAACAGGACATCTGGCACCCTGGTCATTGTTTTAATACCACCTAGGAATTTCTCAAGTCTTTCAGCTTCATGTCTCAGCTTAATTACTTCTTTCTTTGGAAGAACTTCAAAGGTTCCATCTTCCTCCATTTTTTCAAGCTGATGCAATCTGTCAATTCTCTTTCTGATTGTCTTGTAGTTTGTTAGCATTCCACCCAACCATCTCTGATTTACAAAGTGCATGCCACATCTTTTTGCCTCATTCTCGATTGCTTCCTGTGCTTGTTTCTTTGTTCCTACAAAAAGAGCTTCTCCGCCATTCTCAACGACTTCCTTCATTACGTTGTATGCGTCGTCAATTTTCTTGACGGTCTTTTGTAGGTCAATAATGTATATCCCATTTCTTTCTGTAAAGATATACTGTGCCATCTTTGGGTTCCATCTTCTTGTCTGGTGACCAAAGTGAACACCTGCTTCCAATAAACTTTTCATTGATACTACTGACATACTTTCACCTCCATGTTATTTTCCTCCATCTGTATCCACTATCTCGGGACTCCTAAGAGCACACCCCTAAATATCAACAGATGTGTGTAATCACCATAGTATTATACCACAGTGAATTTACCATTACAACGATTATTTGATCCTTTTCACTTCTTTTCCATAAATATGACACTCCTTCAGGAGTGTCATCAGTTTACTTCCTCTTTAATTCATCAAGCAATTTTTCATTAAGTATCTTGATGTGAGTTCCCTTCATACCCAGGGATCTGGACTCTATAACACCAGCACTCTCGAATTTTCTTAATGCGTTTACGATTACAGATCTGGTAATACCTACCCTGTCCGCAATCTTACTGGCTACAAGCAGGCCTTCCATACCATCCAACTCATGGAAGATGTGCTCCATTGCTTCCTTCTCTGAATATGAAAGGGTTCCTATTGCCATTTGAACAATTGATTTCTTTCTTGCATCCTCTTCAATCTCTTCAGTGGTTGCCCTTAGAATTTCCATTCCTACAACTGTTGCACTGTACTCACAAAGAATCAGGTCTTCAACTGTGAACTCTTTGCCAAATCTGGCGACCACTAAAGTCCCCAATCTATTTCCACCTGAGTTGATGGGTACAACGGTGGAGATCTTATCTGGATAACCACACTCTGTCACATGGTCAAAAACACAGTCAGTAACTTCCTTGATGTTCTCACTTGTTTCAATTACCTTTAATAGCTCTTCGTTGTATTTCTTTGGAAATCTTCTTTCCTTCACCACCTCAGAATTGATCACATCACACTCAAATCCATCTGATAAGGCGTAGCCAAGTACCCTTCCCTTTCTGCTGGCAATGTAGACATTTGCCTCAAGGATGTCAGATAATATCTTGCTGAGATCAGTGAATGATACAGGCTGTGAACCATAGCTTTGTAAAGTCTTATTAAGTCTTCTGGTTTTCTTTAACAAACTCTCCATTTTTTCCTCCTACTAAATTATTTATTCTTAGAACAATTCAGAATATTCACCATTTATATATAAGATACTATATCCGGAGAAAAAAGTACAGTTGTTTTTTTGATTTTTTTAAATATTTTTACTATACCCACAATTTGAATCTACACATTTTACAGTGGTTCTACTTTTTAGACGTTTTATCACCATAGGCCCGTTACAATCAGGGCACTTTTCCTTAACAGGCTCATCCCAGGAAACAAAATCACAGTCCGGGTAGTTGTTGCAGCCATAGAAAACCCTGCCTTTTTTTGATCTTTTCCTGACTACATCGCCACCACACTTGGGGCAAGGCACTTCTATCTTGTCAACTATAGGTTTTGTGTTCTTACACTCAGGGTATCCTGGACAAGCAAGAAACTTACCGAAACGTCCGTGTTTGACCACCATGTTCCTTCCGCATTTTTCACAGATCACATCGCTTACTTCATCTTCAATTTCGATTTTGTCAATTTCCTCTTCAGCTATTACAAGCTCCTTGTGGAAGTCCTTGTAGAAATCTCTTACGACCTCTTTCCAAAAGGTACTTCCAGATGCAATGTCATCAAGCTCATCTTCAAGATTAGCAGTGAATTTTTCATTTACCACATGGGTAAAGTACTCAGTTAGAAGTTCGTTTACCAATAAGCCCAACTCCGTAGGATAGAAGGATTTCTTCTCCAACACAACATATCCTCTTGACAGTATGGTTGATATTGTCGGAGAATAGGTACTTGGTCTTCCTATTCCCATTTCCTCCATCAGCTTGATCAATGATGCTTCAGTAAACCTGGCTGGTGGTTGGGTGAAATTCTGCTTGGGTTCAAGCTTATCCAAATCCAGAATATCTCCCTTATTCATTGTAGGAAGTGCCATATCTGATGTTTCCTCATCAGTTGTAGAGTAAATCGTAAGAAATCCTGGAAATACAAGCTGAGAACCATTGGATCGGAATACATACTGTCCGTTCATGATTCTAACATTTAGGGTATTATATAGGGCTTCCTTCATTTGAGACCCCATAAACCTGCTCCAAATCATCTTGTACAACCTATATTGGTCCTTGTTGAGATAATCCTTTATATCATCGGGTGAATGGTCAATATATGTTGGTCTAATTCCCTCATGGGCATCCTGTGTTTCCTTCTTGGATTTATTGCTGTAGCTTCTACCGCCATTGCTGTACTCTTTACCAAATTTGTTTTCAATATATGACCTTGCAACTGACATCGCCTCATTGGATACTCTGGTGGAATCTGTCCTCATGTAAGTTATCAGACCGGTAATGCCACCTTTTTTCAGGTCTATTCCCTCATATAGCTGCTGAGCCACCATCATGGTCTTCTTGGTTGAAAAACCCAGTTTTTTAGATGCGTCCTGCTGCATTGTACTGGTTGTATAGGGTGGATATGGATTTCTCTTTCTCTTGCCCTTTTTAACCTCGTTAACAATAAACTCATTCTTCTTAAGTTCCTTAAGGATTGAATCAGATTCAGATTTGCTATTTATCTGAAGTTTTTCATCCTTGCCGTTTTTTTCAACTCCATAAAAGTTGGATTCGAAACCTTGCTCATCCTTGTTTAACAGAGCCTTTATTGTCCAGTACTCCACAGGGATAAATTCATCAATTTCAGATTCTCTGTCGCAAATGAGCTTTACAGCCACTGATTGAACTCTACCAGCACTTAATCCCTTTTTTATCTTTTTCCATAGGAGGGGACTAATTTTATATCCCACAAGCCTGTCCAAAATTCTCCTTGCCTGTTGGGCATCCACAAGATTCTTGTCCAGGTTACGGGGGCTCTTTATTGCCTGCTTGATTCTTTCCTTAGTAATCTCATTGAACTCAACCCTGTACTTTTCGTTTTCATCCAGGCCAAGAATATATGCAAGATGCCAGGATATGGCCTCCCCTTCCCTGTCCGGGTCAGTTGCTAAAAAAACCTTGTCAGCCTTTTTGGCTTCCTTTTTCAGATCCTTTATAAGTGGACCCTTCCCTCTGATGTTTATATAGTCAGGCTCGAAGTCATTTTCAATTTCTACTCCAAGACGGCTCTTGGGAAGATCTCTTACATGGCCAACTGAAGCAACCACCTTGTAGTTTCTTCCTAATATCTTACTTATTGTTTTCGCCTTGGCCGGGGACTCGACTATTACCAAATATTTCGACAATGATTACACCTCCGAAGCAATCCGGATACTAAACAATTGTAAATATCCTGCTGCTCATTTCCTTTATTATACCTTTCAACTCTAAAATAGTAAGAGTACTTATTACGGTCTGTATGTCCAATCCTGATTTTAAAACTATTATGTCACTATGTGCAGGTCCCTCCTTAAGGAATTCAAGCACACGCATTTCTGTCTCACTGAGGTCAATTTCATTTAATCTATCCTCATCTTTTGTTTTTTTAATTAACTGCAGTTCCCTTACCTCTTCCAGTATATCATCCATGTCAAGTAGTGGCTTTGCCCCATCTTTTATAAGTAGGTTGGTTCCCTGACTATAAATGCTATTGATGTTCCCTGGCAATGCGAATACGTCCTTACCTTGGGCAAGGGCATGATGGGCAGTGATCAAGGACCCTGACTTCTGTTGGGCTTCCACGACTATTATTCCCAGGCTTAGACCAGAGATTATCCTGTTTCTCATGGGAAAATGAAAATTGTAGGGCTGGGCACCAGGAGGAAACTCACTTATAAGAGCTCCATTATCTGCAGCATCCTTATATAATCTGAAGTTCGATTTTGGATAAACGTTGTCCAAGCCGTTTCCAAGGATACCAATGGTTCTCCCTCCATTCTCCAAGGCAGTCCTATGGGCAATGGAATCAATTCCAGCAGCCATTCCACTCACAATGGTCACTCCCATGTTAGTAAGGTCTCGGGCAAATCTTTCAGCAGCCCACTTGCCATAATTGGTTGCTTTTCTGGAACCAACAATACCCATTGCGATATGGTCCCTGGGTTGAAGTTTCCCCTTTATGTAAAGTACAAGTGGTCTATCAGGAATTTCAGAAAGCTCCTCTGGATAGGTATTGTCACAAACTGTGACAACATCTATACCAAGGCCATCAAGCTTTTCCTTGTATTCTTCAATGCTGGATTTGAAATCAGACTTGGCAATTCTTTTCAAAATACCACTGCCTAAAAGTCCCAAGTTTTCAAGATCACTGTGGTTAAAATCATGGATTTCACTTATATCTCCCAAGTATGATCTTAACTTATCAATAACATCACTATAGATTCCAAGGCTATTTAACCAGATAAGAGTGTCTCTTTCCAAGTTCATAAATTACCCCCAATATTTTTTGTCTAGGCTTCTATATTGGATTGCTTCCAGAAGATGTTTGTCATCAATATTTTCTACTCCATCCAAATCTGCCAGTGTTCTGGCGACCTTCAATATTTTATTATAGGTTCTTCCACTGAATCTAAGCTTATCGAATGCGCTTTTCATTATTTTTTCACTGGATGGTGTTAACTTGCAGAATCTTTTAATTTCCTTGTTACCCATTTGTGAGTTTGTGTATATATTCAACTCTGAGAACCTATCTATTTGGGTTTGTCTTGCTCTTGATACTGATTTTCGCATGTCATCTGAAGATCTTGATTGAATATCTGTGTTTAACTCTTCATATTTAACCGGCAATACCTCTATATGAAGGTCAATTCTATCAAGCAACGGATGACTGATCTTCCCGAGATACCTATCTATCTGGTTCTGATTGCAGGTGCATTGATGCATAGGATCTCCATAGTATCCACATGGACATGGATTCATGCTTGCTACAAACATAAAGTCCGATGGATATGTCAGAGAAGCATTTGCCCTTGAAATATGTACAAATCCGTCCTCTAGTGGCTGCCTTAGAACCTCCAAAACACTTTTTTGAAATTCAGGCAGTTCATCAAAAAATAGGACACCATTGTGAGCCAAGGAAACTTCTCCAGGCTTTGGAATCCTGCCACCACCTATTATTGATACCCCAGACGATGAGTGATGCGGTGCTCTGAATGGCCGCTCCTTCATTAGTCTGCTTTTTCTCAAAAGCCCTGAAATACTGTATATTTTTGTAACTTCTATGGATTCTTCAAATGATAGGTGTGGAAGAATACCAGGAATTCTTCTAGCAGCCATAGTCTTTCCTGAACCAGGAGGTCCAATGATCAGAAGATTATGCCCTCCAGCAGCAGAAACCTCCATTGCACGCTTAAGGCCGTCCTGTCCCTTTATGTCTGAGAAGTCGTACTGGCTATCCCCAGAAGTATCCTCTGCCTTGATTTCTGCAATGTATGGTCTTATTATGTTTTCACCGTTTAAATGATTAATCAGGTCAAAAATATTCTCGACAGGAATAATATCTACATCCTCAATTATTCCACATTCCTCCCTATTGCCATAGGGTATGATACACTTTCTGATTCCAAGATTTCTTAAGGATATTATCATTGCCAGGGCTCCATCTATTGGGTTTACAGTCCCATCCAGGGATAGCTCACCTAGAAATGCCACTTCCTCTGAATCAAATCCTTCCACTAAACCATCTGAAATCAGAATTCCTGCAGCAATTGCCAAATCCATCTGAGAGCCATCCTTTTTTAGGTTTGCAGGTGCTAGATTAACAGTGATCCTACTTAAAGGAAACTCAAATCCACTGTTTCTTATTGCAGTTCTAACTCTCTCCTTGGATTCCTTTATTGCAGCATCAGGCAGTCCGACAATTGTAAACATGGGCATACCCCTAGACAGGTCTACCTCAACCTCCACAATATGTCCATCCAGTCCTTGCAACACACAAGTCTTGACTTTTGAATACATAGAACCTCTCCCTTGCAAGTTGATGTGTACTAGAAATGTTTATTCCCCATTGAGAATAAAATTATCTTATTTTACAATGAAAAAGCATTTTCAAAGTGGTTGATTATTTTTTTCTCCATAGGATATACTTCAATGACATCAAACCTTACCTGAACATCATACATCTTGTTTTTCTGAAGGTACATCAGGCAGGCATTTGCTATTTTCTTTTGTTTCCTTGAATTGACGGATTCATATGCATATCCGTAATCATTGCCCATTCTGGTTTTTACCTCAATAAAAGCCAATATATCCTTGTCATAGGCAATTATGTCCACTTCACCTATTTTGTTGCGATAATTTGTTTCCAGAACACTGTAGCCCTTATCTGTCAGATAGTTTAGGGCTAGTTGTTCGCCTATTCTTCCTGTTTTGATGTGAGATTTCATAGCTATCCTTTCAGAATGTTTTTTAGGAACGTCATCCTGTGTTTATTGGTAGGACCAAGTTCAACAAGCGCATCCCTGTGATTTTTTGTTCCATATCCCTTGTTTTTGGCCAGGTCATAGCCTGGATGCACCATATCCCATTCCTGACACATCCTATCCCTGTAAACCTTTGCAAGGATCGAAGCGGCAGAAATGCCGTGAACAAGGTTGTCTCCATCAATCACGGCTTTTTGTGGGATATTTGATTCAACCTCTTCAGCATCCACCAAGATGTAGGATGGGCTGATTCTATTTCCTTCCTTATCCCTTAGATTTTGCAATGCAAGCTTCATAGCCAATCTTGTAGCTTGCTTAATGTTGATTTTGTCTATGATTTCAGGGCTGACCACTCCAAATCCATAAGCCACAGCCTCGTCTCTTATTATGTCAAAGAGCTTTTCTCTCTTTTTCTCGCTTAATTTCTTGGAATCCTTTACTCCATCAATGGTCAATCCAGCTGGCAGTATCACTGCACCTGCTACTACATCACCATATAGGCAGCCCCTACCAACCTCATCTATGCATGCAATATGCTTGTGGCCTTCAAAATATAACTCTTGTTCAATTTCAAACATACTATTCACCTCTTTTGGGGTACTCAAGAGTAATTTTACCCATCATTCCCCTTCTAAACTCATCCAGAATAATTCTACTTACCTTTTCGTAATCAAAGGTTCCCCCCTTGAGAAGGCAGCCCCTCTTGGCAGCGATTGCTTCCATAGCTTCCAAAGGTTCACAGTCCTTGGACATTTCGATATTGTACCTGTCAATGAGTGCCTGTGACTTAACAATCATCAGTTTTTCAACAAGTTTAAGGGCCAAGGTTTCAGTATCAAGTATTTCATCCTTGATTGCACCTGTAAATGCAAGGTTTATTCCAACCTGTTCGTCCTCAAATTTGGGCCACAAGATACCAGGAGTGTCCAGCAACTCTATTCCGCCCTTTGTTTTTATCCATTGGTTGGTTTTAGTTATGCCAGGTCTATTACCTGTCTTTGCACTCCTTCTCCCGGCTAGACTGTTTATCAATGTTGACTTTCCAACATTGGGTATACCAAGAATCATGGCTCTAATTGGTTGGTTAATTATACCTTTCCTGGCATTGTTAACCCTTTTTTCATCCATTACCCTTCTGGCTTCTGTCACAAGATCATCAACACCCTTGCCTGACAAGGAGTTTAAAAGTATGGATGATATGCCCAAGTTTTTGTAATGATCCTGCCACTGACGGTTTGCATTTGCATCAGCCAGGTCTGACTTGTTTAGAAGTATAATTCTTGGCTTTCCTCCAACCAGGGATTCAATAACTGGATTTTGGCTACTGTATGGAATTCTTGCATCAAGGAGTTCAAATACTATATCAATCATTTTCAGATTCTTCTGTATTGACTCCCTGGTTTTTTTCATATGACCTGGATACCAGTTAATGTTCATACTCATATTAACACCCACTTAAATAAAAATTGGGACTGAAACAGTCCCATTAATAAAATCTTTTTTCTTTAACTTTA
>CALGAG010000196.1 GCA_937951995.1 uncultured Bacillota bacterium | reverse complement strand
ATACGAGATCACTGTGTGACTGGAGTTCAGACGTGTGCTCTTCCGATCTTATGGCATATGGTCGTGTCTCCTCCGTGGTCTTGCTTAAGCTCCACTATGATTGGAACCCTTCCGGACACCACTGAAAGAACCTCTTGTAATGTTGGGATTTTCTCATTTGAACCAAAAAGATTAAACTCACTTAGGTCTTTGTAGGTCATTTCAGATACCAGCCCATCAAGTCCCAAACTTCTCTTAAGACTATTGTCATGAATCACCACTGGAACCCCATCCCTTGTAAGCCTCACATCAAACTCAACCCCGTAGCCCTTATCCACTGCCTTGGAAATGGCAACAAGGGAGTTTTCTGGACTACTGGAGGCATTGTCAAATAATCCCCTGTGGGCATAGTAGGGTCCAAGGAAGGGCTCTAGATTTTTCTTGCTGGGTGGGTTTGGCTTTATTGCATAAAGGTACAAGGCCAGTAGTCCTCCAATAAGTGCAATTAACATGAAATCCTCCTTTAGTCGTCAACATCAAAGTGATCAAGTGTACTCCCCTTCTTTGGCGGCCTAGAATCTCCGTGCCTGACCATTAGCATGGTGGCAAGGGATGCCAGGGAGAAGAAGACCGAGTAGGGGAACAGGGTCCTGTAACCTACATTCTCAAGGAAGAAGCCAGAGAGTATGGGGGTGAATATTTGGGCCGACATGGAAAATGTGTAGTAAAGGCCTGTATATTTTCCAACATCCGCACTTTTACTCATTTCAACAACCATGGGGTATGAGTTTACACTTATGGCCGCCCAACCAATACCCGTTATTGCAAACACGGCATTAATCATTGGCGAGTACTCAAGGAAGAGATAGCCCAGAAAATATGATGTGCTCATCAGGACAATCCCTGCAATTATAGTCCTCTTTCTGCCCACCTTGCTGGCAATTATTCCGATTGGAATATAGCTAAGTATTGCAGCTCCAGTTGCCACCAGAAGGGCATTTGCAAAGCTTCCACCCTGTAGTCCCCACACCCGTCCGGCATACCTTGAAAAGGCTGTTGTAACGGCATTGTATGCTGTAAACCAAAGGAAAATGGAGGCCAGGATGAAATACAGGCTCCTTTTAACATCAGGTGCCATTTCTCCATCGCTGTCGGTGTTCTCATCATCATCAAGATCCTGTGTAGCGTTGAACTCCTTCATTTCTTCCGAAAGTCTCTTTTCCTTAATGGTCTTGACAAGGACCAGGACAGATAGGACCATGAGAAGTGATATTATAAGAAAGACGCTGAAATAGCTGGGGTTTGGCTCATCTGGCACCAGGAGCGAAATCACTGCAAGGGCAAATATTGCTCCAACTGCCCCCATCAGGTTGATAATGGAGTTGGCCTTGCTCCTAAGCGGCTTTGGAGTAAGGTCGGGCATAAGAGCAACTGCAGGGGACCTATAGGTGCTCATTGCCAGAAGAACTGCCCCCAGGGATATGAAAAACAGGGGAAAGCTCCTGAGATTATTTGAGATTGGTATCAGTAGCATAAATGTTACGGCTCCTAGGGTTCCTAAAACAATGAAGGGAGTTCTTTTTCCAAACCTGGTATCAACCCTGTCCGAGAAGGCGCCGAATATGGGCAGGAGGAAAAGGGCCAAAAGGTTGTCCATGGCCATGATGGCTCCTGTAAATGTCTCCCCGATACCAAAGGTGTTCTGAAGAATCAGGGGGATGATATTGTCGTACAACTGCCAAAATGATGAAATGGACATAAAAGCAAGGCCTATGAAAAATGTGCGTTTATAATTTAGCTTCAAGACTCCACCTCCTAAGAATGTATAATTCAATTATACAGCATAGAGGCCTGGTGTGAATTTTTTTTGTTAAGAATAAATAATATCTCACATAAGAAAGGGTCTGCCGTGGTATAATTAATAGTATTAACAATTAATAGCATTAACTAAGGAGGGATAAGGATGGATGATTATAGACTGAAGAACCAGCTGATTGAAGCCCTTGGAAAGGTCTACTACATGGAGGCATTTTCACAACTTGTGGAGTTTCTCCAGGGCGAGCTTTATGTCCTGTATTACCTTGCAATGAGGGAGGATATTGAGGCCAGCCCGTCAGAGATCAGTGAAAGGCTACATATGTCAAGGCCAAGGACCACTGCAACCCTTACTGCTTTAAGGAAGAAGGGCTTTGTGGTCACAAGGGCAAATGAAAGGGACAGGCGGAGGGTCGATGTGATGATAACACAAAAAGGCAAGGACCATCTTGAAAGGAAGAAGGATGCGGTAAATGAAAACCTTGACCTTTTCATAAGTGGGATCGGTAAAGAGGAAGCGCTCCATCTGATCAGGATAATCAATAAGGCAGCAGGACTTATGGAGACTGAGAGGGGTATCTGATGAAGGATTTTGTAGTTTTGGAAAATGT
>CALGAG010000195.1 GCA_937951995.1 uncultured Bacillota bacterium | reverse complement strand
CAGCAAACCCCTTTACACTGATCTGATGATGTTATAACATATAGGTGTAATAATCTGATTTAAAGGTTTGTATCTAGTCCCTAACACTTGATATTTTCCTTCAAATAGCTTTATTGAAGCGCTGAGATGAAAGATAAAATCTTTAATTGAATCTACAGTCAGGAAAACCGTTATTTATGTAACGTGTTTTGTCGTGTCTGTTTTCAATTTGGATTTTAGTCTTCTGTCTGCCGGTATGTTTCAACCTGTTACAGGGAGCCGTGGATGAAAGTCCATGGCTCTTTTTGCATTCAATCCACGAATCATATTATTGCAAAAAATTAAAAGGGGAGTGGTTTTGTGTTTAAGAGAATGTATGAGTATATGAGTAGGCCAAAGTTATATGCAAAAAGCACTTTTATATTCTGGGATGATGAGCATGTATCAAAGGGTTTGCTAAGAGCCCATTTGGATCCTGATGTTGAGGCTGCAAGCAGAAGTGGTGTTTTTATGGACAGGTCAGTTGAATGGATTGCTGAGGTGGCTCCAGCTGCAGAGTTCAATAGGGTCTTGGACCTGGGGTGTGGTCCTGGACTTTATGCTGAAAGGCTTACAAGGAAGGGCTATCATGTCACAGGGATCGATTTTTCAAAAAGGTCAATTGATTACGCAAAGAGGCAGACTGAGGAGAATGGGCAGGATATAACGTACATCTACAAGGATTATATGAACATTGACTATGAGGACCAATTTGATCTTGTGATATTGATATTCACTGATTTTGGGGTTTTGTCCGATGAAGATAGGGGTGATCTTCTCAGGAGGATCCATAAAGCTTTGAGGCATGGAGGAAGAGGGATAATTGACGTTTCAAGCCACAAGGAGTTTGAGGATAGGATGGAGAACAGCTCATGGCATATAAGTGAAGGAGGCTTCTGGAAACCAGAGAGACATATCTGGCTCGAAGGACATCTGATCTATGAGGACAATATTCGCTTGGACCAGTATGTGATTATTGAGAAGGAAGGGAAGGTTGAGACTGTTAGGAACTGGTTTAAGCCTTTTACAAGGGAGGAAATTGCAAATGAGGTAAGAATGGCTGGATTTGATAGGGTCAAGGTCTATTCTGATGTAGCCGGTAAAGCATATTCTGATGATTCAAAAACCATTTGCTTGCTCATGGAGAAAAAATAATCAATGTTAAGCTTGTGTCCGTGGGGAGGGACCCCGTGGACACATTCTGCTTCAGGTGATTAAGATAGAAAATAGCAAAAACACTAAGAAATGTGAATTAATGAGCATTTGAGGAAAATTTTCTGGTATACTTATGTTGAAAAGAAGTGGAATAATCTGATAGCGCAAAGAAGTGGCAAGGATGTGCCAAGCAAGTAGGCCGGTTTTTGTCTAGAGTAATGATAATCTAAGGAGGGTGCATGGGAGAGGATAAGGTCTTGAATCACACGTTGGAAGTTTTGGAAAAAGAGGGTGTAAAGTCTGCTTATGATTATGTATCAAGGCACAAGAAGGACATCCCCAAGCCAAGCGGACAGTACTACAATTTTCTCTATTGCCTGGCAGCACTGGATGGAAAGTCAGATGAGGCAATGGGTTACCTGGAGGAGGCAATTGTCAAAAGGGGATACTGGTACAGACCAGAAGTCTTTGATGACAAGGATCTGGATGGCCTAAGAGATAGGTCAAGATTTCAAGAGCTTGAGGAAGTCTCAAAGAGGAGGTACGAAAAAGCCCTTGAGACATCTGAAACCAAAATATCCTGGGAAGAAAGGACAAAGGATAATATACTACTGGCACTTCATGGAAACCAGCAAAACATGTCCCACAGCAGGGAAGAATGGTCCGTCCTGGGTGACAATAACCTTCAGGTTGAGTACATGCAATCAGAGGAGATAGACTCATTTGGCATATTCAGATGGGAAGATG
>CALGAG010000194.1 GCA_937951995.1 uncultured Bacillota bacterium | reverse complement strand
TTAAGGATTGTAAGCTCTTCATCGTCAACCTTTACTTCAGTTCCCGCATACTTTGTGAAGATAACCTTGTCTCCAACCTTCACCTGGTCTTTTCTCTTTTCATCGTTAAGGATATCATCCCCGATGGCAACAATTTCGGCCATCAATGGCTGTTCCTTGGCAGCAGATGGCAACACTATACCACTCTTGGTCTTTTCTTCAACCTCCATCTTCTTTATGATTATTCTGTCTCCTAAAGGCTTAAGGTTCATTCATACTCCTCCTCGATATATAGTCTTATTTTGTTAGCACTCATCTCAGCCGAGTGCTAACATCTATTTATAATAATACTCTAAAACAAGGAGCTAATCAAGTCCATTTTTGCCCTAAAAACAAATTTTAACCTGGAATTTTGAAATTTATCTGCCTCTTGCTTTAGAATACTATGATTTACTTCTATTTTCTTAAAATATCTTTAAAACAAGGCAACTATTGAATAATATACGATTGGAATAAATATTGCCGGCAGCATATTTGCAATCTTCACCTTCTTGATTCCAAGGATATTAATTCCTATGGCCATAATCAGTATGCCACCGATGGAAGACATTTCATTTATCACTTCAGGCGTCAGCAAATCCTTCACTGAACTGGCCAAGAGGGTTATTGCCCCCTGATATAAGAATACTGCAACCGCTGAAAATGCAACCCCTATTCCAAAGGTGGATGCAAAAATTACAGCTGAAACCCCATCCAGTACGGATTTTGCGTAAAGGGTCTCATGATTGCCTGTAAGGCCGGATTCCAATGCTCCAAGTATTGCCATTGCACCTATGCAGTAGACCAGGGATGCCATGATAAATCCCTTTGAAAAATCTGAGTCTCCCCTTCCGAATCTTTTCTCCATGCTGGCTCCCAGATTCTCAAGACGCTTATCAAGGTCAAGCCTCTCTCCTATGATGCTTCCAACCACTATGCTGGCAAGAACAACTATTAGGTTGTTCATTTCAAGTGCACCCATAACTCCTATGATAACAACAGCTAAAGCCATACCATCCATTATGGTGCTGGTATACTGGTCCTTGATTCCCTTTCTCAGAAACACTCCCAAAAGTGCGCCTGCAACAACTGCTACACTGTTTACAATTGTTCCCATCATAATTATCACCTACCATTATTTTGTTTGCTATATTAGATAATACAGTAAAACACTAAAATTATCCAGAAAAAAATGGGGAATCTCATATCCAATTCCCCATTTCAGCAAATCTATCTCTCTATAAAGCTTTCTGTCCAGTCTGGCATTGGTGGATTTGTTCCCTCCTTGATCATTTCCTGCCACTTCTCATCAGTGAGCCTTTCCCCCCATACGAACTCGTGGAAGCTCATTACAGCTCCCCTGGTCAGGTAAAGTCTACCATCGATGGGTACAAGCACATGGATCTCATATGCCGGTCCGACTCCAGCCTCCATCACTCCATCCCTTCCGATGGTATGATAGTCTGAAATCACTGCCATGTTCTTGTCTGTCTCAGATGTGATTTCATGCCATCTGGTTCCCTGTCCAGTAAAGGAGCTTGTCAAATCCTCAAGAATACCTCCATATATCTTAAGCCTGTCATGTTCTTCCCTGGTCAAGGGGATGTCCTCAAGCTGCTTGTGGGATGCATCTATTAGAAAGTCCAGAAGCCACTGAAATCTTTCAAGCTTATGGTCAATTTCATCCATGTTCAGATCCCATTCCTCCAGGTAGTCCCTTGATTGGTTTGTAAGCCACAGTAGTCTTTCATAGACCTCTATGTTTGGCTCCACATAACCTGGAAGTTCAAAATATTCCTCTCCACCCATCTCAGCACCTGACGGCTTTCCATACAATACTGTGTCATGCTTGAGCTCTGCCCAGGATCCCAGGGCCGTATTCAGATTCTTGTCCTCCCATGCCTGGTTCCTCATGAATGCAGGCATGTGGTCATCTGCAGGACCAAGCAGACCTTCAAGTGTCCACATCCAGCCGGTATAAAGGTTTCTTTTCCAATCCACCTCAGTGTAATGGGCAAATTCCTCCCTCAATCTTTCCATTTCAACAGGGTAATCCTCCCACTGCTGGTTATCTGGATTTTCAAGCTGGATCTCCCTGGCCCGTTGGGAACCCAACACTGCCATTACATCAAGGCCTGAAGGTACCGGTCTAAGTATTGGGTAGACCAGTTCTTGGATGATCTGGGAGTCAAAGACATACCTCTGTCCCATAAACCTGAACTGCTTGTTCACTGGGGTATTGGTGGAGATGTACCTGCCCACGATCCTGGGCTCTGGAAAACTTTCCGCCCTCTTATAAAAGCTGTCAAGTAGATCTTGACTGGAAAAGTCCTCATAAGAAACATCACTTCCATATATCTCCTCCACCGCTGCAGAATAATCGGGAATTCCCAAATCGTCAGATGAACCAACAAAGAAGTTTGTGGGGTCATATATTTTCCTCCATTTGCCCATAAGCTCCTCATCCTCCGAAACCATCCTGGCCATTAGGATTCCCTGCAGGGTCTGTTCCTGGTTCCTTACATCCTCGTCAACATACAGTGGAAAAGGAACCTGTCCATACCACATCAATGCCAGGAAGTATCTTTCAAGGTCCTCTGACCTTGTATAATGTCCCCTTGGCACATACTGACTGTAGTCCATCTGGAAAGGAAAAATCACAGAGTCAGTAAATCCAACCTTGGTCTCTATCAATTCAAGCTCTCCCGATGCCATTTCCAGGGCATTCAGGGGAATCCCTCCAGGCAGGTCATTTTTTAACAACTGCTGGGCTACAGCGAAGTATGCAATATTCTTTTCCTGTGCCACCCTCAGGTCCACATCCTCCAAATCCTCATAAATTTCAATTGATTTAAGTAGCATATCCTCAGTAAGGTCTTCAGCAAGTTGGAGAAACTTTTCATTTTCAAGAGTCCTTAAAAGGTAGTCGTAGAATATGTGATAGGTGTGAAGGACTGAGTCAGTTGTTATAAAGTTGGGAACTTTTTCATACTCGTTCAGCTCATAGATGTAAAAGAGCTGTGCCTGGTCCGATGGTGATACAAAGAACCTGTTTTCCAGGAGCATCTCCTTCTGGGCTGGAGAAAGGTCAGGAAAATCGGACAAATTTTCAACATTTGACAGGTCAGTCTCCGGCACTATATCAGCAGGTCCCTGTGGTGATTCCTCTGGCTTTCCAGGATTTTCAACCACTTCCCCTGGCTCATCAGGAACCTTTTCTTCCACCACTTCCCTGCAACCTGTAAATGCAAGCATTAGGGCAAGAAAGCATGACAGTATTACAATACTTCTCTTCCTATTCACGATACTCCCTCCATTCCAATCCATCTTCCATCTCTTCAACATAATACCTGGCATTGCCAGAATCATCACCAACTATTGCATGGAGCCGGTCTTCAAATGTAAAAACCTTCTGGATGGATTTTACAGCCTGGGTCTCCTTGTAGCCCTCAAATCCAAACTCTCTCCACTTGTAGGTATTCAGGACCTGCCTTCCATCTTCAAGGTACTCTTCCCCAACAACCTCCATAACCTGGTCATTATCAATATCAAAAAGATGAAAGTCCTCAAAGGGTCTTGAAAGTCGTGAACCCCTCCACTTGGGAACCAGGTCTTCCCCATCGAAATTGTAGAAGAAGGGTCTCTTTGCCATTACAGGGTGAAGGGGCGATTCCTTGTAAACCCCAATTGAAATCTCATCCTTGCCGTCTCCATCCACATCTCCAACCATAAGCTTCCATGGATTAAGGTGTGAGATGTCCTTCCTGAACACTTCCCTCTTGCCATTTCCAGTGTCATATATGATCAGGTCCTTCAGATACCTCTGGCCATCCTCTCCTGTTAGAACCACCAGGAAGTCACCCTCACCGGTCAGGTTCCCCCTGGCATGTAAGATGGCCTTGTCCTGGCTACACCCTGTCACAAGGGCCACTATGGCCATTAGAACCACTGTTAAGAAGTATCCCCGCAGCTTCATCCTTTCACCTCACTTATGTATCTGACTAAAGTATAACAATATGTCACTTTCTATAGGTTACGATACAGTAACAATGTGTTGACAAAAAAGTTAAGCCACCGTCTAAAGACGATGGCACATTTCACTTACCTATTCCCAGTTCCCTGGCGTAGTAGAAAAGATATTGCTGGGCATAGCCTGCAAGGTTTCCAAAGATTTTTTCTCCTGACTCCTCAAGCTCCCTCCTCGTGGCAGGTCTCTTGAAGTAGAAGTGTTCCATGACCCTTTTGACCCAGACATCCACTGGAAAGGCCTCTGGTTTGTCATAGGCAAACAGGAGTATGCATCCACTGACCTTTGGCCCAACTCCCGGGAGGCTTGTGAGAATGTCAACTGCATCATTGTGGTCGGTATCATAGATGCAAAGGGTGTCAAACTCACCTTCTGCAATCCTTCTGCTGACCTCCCTGATCCGGTCACCCCTAAAGCCCACCCTGTACTTTTCCATTATATACTGGGTGGTTTTTGATGCCAGCCTGTCTGGCTGGGGAAAGCTGTAGTAGTCCCTTCCCCTGTAGGTTCCGATGTAGTCCCCAAGGTCATTGGAGATTGCCTCCACTGCATTCTTGATTCTTGGAATCTGGTTGTTTGCAGAAATTATAAATGAGATTATTGTTTCGTAGGGGTCCTGGTTAAGGAGTCTCAATCCCTCACCGAACCGGATTGCTTCCCTGAGGATTGGATCCCTTGAAAGTTCCCTTTTTAATTCTCCATAGTCCCTGTCCAGGTCAAAATACTTGTGCCAGTATTCTCTCCAGTCCTTCTCATCAGTTCCATCCACTATGATCTGGTCTCCATCCTTCAAGATGTTTATGAGCCTTCCTCCGGCAACTGTGGTGTAGCTTCCATCCTCTTCCTTGTACCACCTGAAGCATTGACCGTTTTCAAATATATGTGTAGGGTTGAAATCCTTTAAACCATTTATTATCAGCTTGTCTTCAGCCTTTTCTATTTTGTAGTCCATTTTTGTCTCCTTCAGTGTGTTTTGTATATTATACTACATACAATTCACAATTCTCAAATCACAATTCACAATTAAAAGAAAAAAGATTTAACCAGGACATGGGTAACACTTTTAAGTAAGGCCAAAGTAAGTAAGAAGTAATAAGTTGAAAGTGGAAGGAAAAGGAGGGATCCCTCCATTTCAGTCGGGATGACTGCTAGAATGTCATTCCGAGCTTGTCGAGGAATCTCGCTTTTCGTAATAAACAAGAGGTCAAATGAACAAGGAAAAGCATAAAATAAAGAGGCAAGGATTTCTCCTTGCCTCAAAGTTAACTCTATAGTATTTTACAGCCTGAGGCTGATTAGTACCATCCTCTAAGCTTCATTACATCAGCAACCTTCTTAACTGAGTGCAGGTAAGCTGATCTTCTCATTGGAACGTTGAACTCTTCCTTGATCTTCCAAAGTGCGTTGAAGGCGTTAACCATTGCGATTTCTTCCTTCTCTTCAACTTCCTTCTCGCTCCAGTAGTATCCGTAAAGGTTCTGTACCCACTCGAAGTAAGATACAGTTACTCCACCAGCATTTGAAAGAATATCAGGTGTAACAAGTATACCCTTCTTCTCAAGTATCTCGTCAGCCTCTGGTGTTATAGGACCATTTGCTGCCTCAACAACCAATTTAGCCTTGATCATGTCTGCATTGTGAAGAGTTATTGCATTCTCAAGAGCAGCTGGAATCATAATGTCAACGTCCAAAGCCCAGAACTCATCAAGAGTTATCATCTTTGCATTAGGGAAGTTAGCTATTGTCTTGTGCTCTGCCTGGTATGCAGCCAGCTCAGCATAGTCAAGTCCGTCTTCATTATAGATTGCAAATGTACCGATTTCTCTGTTCCACTCACCAAGGGCAACTATTTTAGCTCCTTGTCTCTCAACATTCTTAACAGTGAAGCTTCCAACATTTCCGAATCCTTGGATTGCTGTTCTTGCTCCCTTAATATCGATGCCAAGCTTGGCAGCCGCTTCTCTTGTTACAACAGCAACTCCGAATCCAGTAGCTTCGTTTCTTCCAAGTGAACCGCCCCACTCAACCGGCTTACCTGTAATAACTCCCGTGTTCATTGTTCCTGTAAGCTTGCAATACTCGTCAACCATCCATGCCATTATCTGACCGTTGGTGTTAACATCTGGTGCAGGGATATCGATTTTCTCGCCTAGGTACTTGTAAAGGCCTTGGATATATCCTCTTGACAATCTCTCAAGCTCTCCTTGTGAAAGAGTTGAAGGGTCAACAGTTATTCCACCTTTACCTCCGCCGTAAGGGATTCCTGTTACACAGCACTTGAAGGTCATCCATACTGAAAGTGCTTTAACCTCGTCAGCATTCACATCTGGATGAAAACGTATTCCACCCTTGCCTGGTCCAACAGCGTCACTGTGCATTGATCTGTAGCCTTTAAATACCTTTACTGAGCCGTCATCCATCTTAACTGGGATTGAAACTTCAATAAATCTCTTTGGCTCTTTTAGAAGTTCGTACACAGATTCTCCGTAGCCTAATGCGTCACAAGCATCTTTTACCTGTTTTTGAGCACTCTCCAACGGATTAAGTATTTCTTTTGACATGGTAAAACTACCCCCTTTTATTTAACTGTGAAAAAAGCTCACAATAACTATTAATCTCGATAGAATTATATCATACCGCCCAAGGTCTGGCAACCTTAAAAGAAAAGGAGTATTTTTGCCACTTGGATGGACGGACAGTTATAATTCAATCGAGATTATCAAGCTCTACTTTTCTGTTGCCGCCTTAAGAAAGTATGAAAGAATAAACAAGCTCTCGTTTAGTCTTACATTCTCAATTATCATTTCATCAGGTACATTCAAGTCGGAAGGTGCAAAGTTCCAAATTCCCTTTACTCCAGCCTTTACATAGATGTCCGCCACTTCCTGTGCACTTTCCTTTGGAGTGGTTATGATTCCAATCTCCACATTGTTTTCCTTGATGAAAGCCTCGATGTTCTCCATGTCCCTGATTTCAATATCACGGATTTTCAGCCCAATCACCCTTGGATTCCTGTCAAACATTGAAAGAACCTTGAATCCTGCGTCCTCGAAACCCCTGTAGTTGGCAATTGCCTGGCCAAGGTTTCCAGCACCCACTATAACAGTGTTGTACTTCTGGTCAAGTCCCAGAATCTTGCCAAGTTCCCTTTGCAGGTCCTCAACATTGTAACCGTATCCCTGCTGTCCGAACCCCCCAAAATTATTCAGGTCCTGTCTGATTTGTGAAGCAGTAAATCCCGTCAATACACTTAGCTCCTGTGAGGATATCCTGCTGATCCCCTTATCCATCAGGTCGCTAAGATATCGATGATACTTAGGTAATCTTCTTATAACCGTTAATGACACTTTATTATCTTTGCCCAATAAATTCACCACCCATCTTGAATTCTGGCATAATTATATCATTCACAAAAGTATATGTCAATTTATTCACAGGCCTTTAACAATCTTTTTGCAGGTTGCCAAACCCCTGAATTTACTTTTAAAGAAGGGTGTTTTCTGTTAGAATGGTCATAGAAATCATGGAGGGATAAAAATGCCAATACTTACAGCAAACCACATATATAAAACCTATGTCGTTGACCCTATCCTTGAAGATATAAGCTTTCATGTTGAATTGGGGGACAAGATAGGGGTTCTGGGCTTGAATGGAACAGGAAAGACAACTCTCTTTCAGATACTTTCAGGGAAGCTCCATATGGACCAGGGACAGGTACAGGTCCAGCGAGGAACAAAAATCGGCTACCTTGAACAGCACACAAAAATAGACAGCGACCTGAATATCTTTGACGAGTGCCTGCTGGTTTTTCAGGACCTTATACAGATGGAGCAGGACTTAAGAGAAATGGAGATTGAAATCTCAAAGGCTGGCGAGACTTCAGATGACAGGCTGGAAAGGATCATGGATGAATACGGCCATATGTTGGAGGAGTTTACAGCACTTAACGGGTATGGATACAAGTCTGAAATAAGGGGTGTCCTTAAGGGACTTGGCTTTGTTGAGGAGGATTTCCAAAAGCAGGTGGAAATCCTAAGCGGCGGTCAGAAATCCAGGCTGTCACTTGCAAAGCTCCTCCTGGAAAAGCCTGACCTGCTTCTTCTGGACGAGCCTACCAACCACCTGGATATAGGTGCCATAGGCTGGTTGGAAAAGTTCCTGAGGGACTATAGGGGTTCAAGCCTCATCATCTCCCATGACAGGTACTTTCTGGACAATGTGGCCAACAGGATATTCCACATGGAAAACAGGGGTCTAAAAAGCTACAGTACAGACTATACAGGCTTCATGGTGCAAAGGAAGAAAGAGCTTGAGATAATGAGAAGGCAGTATGACAACCAGCAGAAGGAGATCAAGCGCCAGGAGGAGATCATCCAAAGATTCATGAACTACGGGGGTGAAAGGTATATCAAGCAGGCCCGTAGCCGGCAGAAAATGTTGGATAGGATAAAACTTTTGCCCAAGCTTTCTGAATCAAAGAAGGCTTCTTTCAAATTCGATCCGGAAACAAGGTCTGGAAGGGACGTCCTCCATGGAGAGGGAATCTGCAAGAGCTTCGGGGACCTGGAACTGTTGAGGGATATTTCCCTTGATATATACAGGGGGGAAAAGGTCGGACTTATTGGTGCCAATGGAATCGGTAAGACCACCCTGTTCAGGATACTTCTTGGACAGGTGGACCTGGACCAGGGAATTGTAAAGCTCGGCCAGCACGTATATCCTGGATATTTTGACCAGGAGATGACCGATTTAAGTCTCGATAAGACGGTCCTGGATGAGATTTGGGATGAATACCCCCTACTTGACCACTATCAGATAAGGACCTACCTAAGCCAGTTCCTCTTTGTGGGGGATGATATCTTCAAGGAAATAAAGGAGCTCAGCGGTGGGGAAAAGGCAAGGGTTGCCCTCTTAAAGCTTATGCTTTCAAAGTCAAACTTCCTTCTTATGGATGAGCCTACCAACCATCTGGACATAGATTCCAAGGAGGTCCTTGAGGATGCACTTAAAAACTATTCAGGTACAATTTTTGTAATCTCACACGACAGGTACTTTCTGAACCAGGTGGCTACGAAGATATTCGAACTTACCGAAGATGGGGTAACCGAATTTATGGGCAACTACGATTACTATGTGGAGAAAAAGGCCTTCCTTTCATTGGACCTGGAAGAGGAGGGGGAAGAGAAGACCAAAACCCAACTTAAGCATGAAAAACGCAAGGAAAAAGACCAGCTTCAATTTGAAAGGGAAAGAAAAAGAACCATCAGAAACCTGGAGGAAAACATATCTGCCCTTGAGGAGAAAATTGAAATGATTGATAAGAAACTTTCGGATCCCGAGATGTATAACGACCATGAGGTGGTCCTGGAATTATCCAAGGAAAGGGAAAACCTCCAGAACAGATTAGATGCTACTTATGCACAATGGATGGAATTTGGAGAGTAATCATTACAACATATCCACATTGTCCACAGGTTTACACCTAGTTATCCACTGTATATCAGTAGCTTTCCTCTTTTTTCCCACATTATCCACAGGTAGTTGAAAAACCATCCCCATATCTTGTGGACATTTTGGGGATGGTTTTTTAGTCTAGAAACCCAAGATTTGGCATTACCTTCATATGGAGGTCTGAGACCCTGCCATTGATATAATTGTAGTAGCCTGCCGAACCTATCATGGCAGCATTGTCTGTGCATAACTGGACTGAAGGGTAAAAGATATCCACATTTTCCTTTCTTCCCCTCTTCTCCATCATATCTCTCAAGCCCTTGTTGGCTGCAACCCCTCCGGCTATGACTATCTTGTCCCTGCCGGTTTCCTTTGCCAGCCTGAATGATTTTTCAACCATTACTTCAAGAACTGCCTGCTGGAAGCTGGCAGCAACATCAGCTAAAATTGGTTCCTCATTTCTTTGCCTAAGCTGGTTTAGATAATTTAAAACAGCTGTCTTTAGGCCGCTGAAGCTGAAATCATAACTATCATCCTCCAGGAAGACCCTCGGGAAATCTATTGCAGAACCGTCTCCCTCCAAGGCAAGCCTATCTATGAAGGGACCTCCGGGATATGGCAGACCCAAAGCCCTTGCAACCTTGTCAAACGCCTCTCCTGCAGCATCATCCCTGGTCCTTCCATAGAGCCTGTAACTGCTGTAATCAAGAACATCAATCAGGTATGAGTGCCCACCAGATACAATCAGGCAGGTAAATGGTGGCTCCAGGTCCTTGTGCTCAATAAAGTTGGCACAGATATGACCTTCTATGTGGTTTACACCAACAATTGGAATATCCAGTCCATAGGCCATTGCCTTGGCTGTTGAAAGTCCAACAAGCAGTGCACCCACAAGCCCAGGTCCCTGGGTCACGCTTATGAAGTCTATGTCCTCAAAGCCCACTTTCGCTTTATCCAAGGCCTCCTGAACAATAACATCTATGCCCTCGATGTGCTTTCTGGATGCAATCTCAGGCACCACACCGCCGTATTCCCTGTGAATTTCTATTTGAGAGGAGATTATATTGGATAATACCTCCCTGCCATCCTTGACGACCCCACAGGACGTTTCGTCACAGGATGTCTCTATTGCCAATGTTAACATCATTTTCACCTCTGGCTCTTCTTTCTCCACATTATCACTGCGTCTTCGTTGTTGTCGGAATAATAGCCAGGCCTTCTGCCTGCATCCAAAAATCCATGCTTTTTGTAAAGGTTTCTGGCCACCATATTGGACTCCCTCACTTCAAGGGTGATATTTGGAATCCCCGTCCTGTCACAATAATCCACAATACCCATCACAAGTGCATCTCCAATACCCTTACCCCTTGATTCCTTCTTTACGGCAACATTTGTAATGTGGCCTTCATCCAGGATCTTCCAAAGTCCTCCGTAGCCTACAAGCTCCATGTCCACTTCAGCCACAATATATACGGCCAGTGCATTCTCGGTAACTTCCTTCTGGAAGGATTCCCTGGACCAGGGTGTACTGAAGGAGGCCCTTTCTATTTCAAGTACTTCATCTATGTCCTTCTCTGTCATTTCTCTCAATATGATTTTCATGATTACCTCGTCTTTTTCTGCATTCTCTGAGCCTGGGAATCCCTCAGGTACTCAGGTGCCATGGTGAACATGTCGTCAAGCTGACCATTTAAAAGCCTTAACATTCCCAACCTGCAGACGCTTGCAGCCCTGCTGAGATTCAGGCTTCCCGGTGCAAAGAGGACCTTGCCCCTGAGCCCTTCAAGAAATTCACTCCTGTACCTCACAGCTCCGTCACCAACCAGTGTCACTCTTTCGTGGTCCCTGTTGATAATTTGAATCAAATCTTCAACAGGCAGGGCATCAGGTTTCAGGACTGGTACCCATTGGTCATTATCCATGGTGTATATGGCAGTAAATACCCGGTCCCTTCTGGCATCCATCATTGGAACAACAATTTCATGACCGTACATGTTGTCGGCCAATACCTCCAATGAGGATACACCAACAATGGGCTTACCTGTTACATGGGCAAAGCCCTTGGCTGTTGCCAGGCCAATCCTAAGTCCTGTGAAGGACCCAGGTCCCTTGGATACTGCAAATCCATCCATGTCCCCTATTTTCATCCCCAAATTGTCCATCAGCTCGCCAATCATGGGCACAAGTGCTTCTGAATGGCTCATGTCAAGACTTAGGGAAAACTCTCCCAGCAGGGTTTCATCCTCCATGACCGCACATGTTGTCATCATAGTGGATGTATCCAATCCCAGTATTTTCATCTAATCAGCTCCTTAGCTAGAAACTCGCTTCTATCCCCGAATGCCTTCAATTCAACAATTCTTTCATTGGGGTTGTCCGTTCCGTAAATCCAAAGCTCAAGCCTGTCCTGGGGCAGGTAGTCCTGGATGTTTTGGGCCCACTCGATCAGGCACACCCCATCCCCGTAGAAATAATCCTCCACTCCAAGGTCATAAAGCTCTTCCCCGTCCTTGAGTCTGTATACATCAAAGTGGTAGAGGGGAAGCCTACCCTGGTATTCGTTGATTATTGTAAAGGTTGGACTCGTAATGTAGTCCTCCACTCCAAGGCCCAGTCCAACGGACTTGCTCAGGGTGGTCTTTCCGGCACCCAGGTCCCCATTCAAGCATATCACATCTCCAGGCTGGACCAACTCACCCAGCCTTCTGCCAAATATATCTGTTTCCTCTATTCCCTTAATCTCTATCCTCATGCTTTACCTTCCCATTTCTCAGTTCTATTACCCAATCATGTCAATACTCAATTATACCAAATGAGTTTTCCATACACAAATATTTCGGTGAATATGTTGGAAAAAACCTAATTCCTTAAAATGTTTCCAATTTCTTCCTTGGTGTCCTGGAGTTCCTTTTCAAGACCACCCAGCCTATTCTGAAGATTTTGTACTATTCCTTCAATACTTCTATTTGCATCCTCAACGTGTCCAATGGAATCATTTATCTTTGACTGGACAAACCAGTCTGCAATGAGACCATCAAAAAAGAAGTCTGCAAAGGATGCAAAGGCTGATATGTTAACCTCTATGTCTGTAAACTCATTTACATCAGAAAGCTCCTTCCTGAAGGCCTTCAGCTGGTGCTGAACCTCTCTGGCCCTGTTGTTTGCTTCATCTATGGCTGAATGCTTTGCGATGTTTGAAATAAGTCCTCCTCCAAGAAGGTCCCAGGTTCCCCATCCCTTTGCAGAATCCAATTTCTCCCTTACCCCCTTGAGGGATTCCAGGGTGGACCTTCCAGCTGCGATGGCCTCCCTGATCTCCCTTATGTCCACCTGGAGCTGGTCAGCCCTGATCAGCCTCTCTCCAAGGGCCTTGCCCTGACTGCCACCGGACTGGATTAGGAGGTCCTCCTTTTCCTTTAGAAGCCCATTGAAGTTACCCTCAATGTCTCCAAATTTGGCTAGTAGCCTATCCGCTTCAGCAAGGTCCTTCTGCAGGTCTTCAATATTGGTCTGGCATTCCTCGTAGCTTGCTTTTGCCCTTAACAGCTCTTCCTTCTCCCTATCAAGAGACTCTTCCTTCTTGCCTGTGATGGACAGGAATAGAGACCTAACCCCAACCTTCTCCAGCATCTCCACATCCTTGAGCTCCTTATCATACTGGTTAAGAAGGTCTCCTCTGGCTTTTACCATGTGGGTCAGCTCTTCCTGGATTGATTCTCTGAAGGATTTCAGCTTGTTATACTCTCTGAGCCTTTTTTTCATTTCATATATTTCTTCATTTAACTTAGCAATCATGTGTCACCTCTCGATTAAATTTGTTTAACACCTACCCTCTAAGCTTAACACAGCCTATTGATAATTTCCACAAAGCCATTTTTTTCAAAAAAAAAAAAAAAACAAGGACACAAGGTCCTTGTCTGCAGCTTCTATCTAGTTGTGTAGTAGTGGTGAAACCTTCTTGTATATTAAAATGGTAATGGCTGTCAGAATCGTTCCCTTCAAGAGGTTAAATGGTACGATGGAATAGATTATCATGGTTTTCATATCCACAATATTGCTGTTTACTGCCGTACCCATTTCCACAAGGTTCTCAATGGGCCATCCGAAAAGCTTTGCATAGAATGGGAACATTACGTAGTAGTTTGCAATTGAGATTACAACTGTCATTACAATTGTTCCCAGCACAAGACCAGCTACAGCCCTTCCAAAGGTCTTTTTCTTGAAATATACGAATCCTGCTGTGTAGGCAAATGCACTTCCAACCACAAAGTTTGCCAGCTCTCCAATCCCTCCAGTTGTAGTTCCTTCAATTACAACATTAAGTACGTTCTTAAGCAATTGAATCAATACCCCAACCATGGGTCCCATTGCAAATGCACCTATCAATGCAGGCAAATCAGAAATGTCGATCTTGATGAACGGCGGTGCCAGCCATACCAGAGGTATTTCGAAAAACATCAATATAAAGGAAATAACCCCCAATACCGATATCTTCACCATCATCCTTGTGTTCCATGCTTCCTTGCTGAGTGTGTACATATATATCCCTCCATGTTTTTATTACTTCGGGAATATAAAAAGCCCCGAAGCAATCTTCGGGGCAAAAATACTAAAGATAATATCATCTTCTTTCATCCAGACTTTAACTGTCGGCTCTGGAATCTAACCAGATCAACCTTTCGGTTCGCGGGCTTTACCGCCGGTGAGGACTTGCACCTCGCCCTGAAGATATATCTACCATTATAATATCGAAGCTTATCTATTATGTCAAGCGGATTTTTTCAATTTTGATAATTTATTATCAAAATTTGAATTCACAAATCACAGATCACAGTTCATACCCTCTCGATGATTTCTATAAAAATCTATCGCCGGGCACAAGCAATCATATTTGCTCCTATCCAGCTTAAGGGTC
>CALGAG010000193.1 GCA_937951995.1 uncultured Bacillota bacterium | reverse complement strand
GAAATAGGTAATTTATTTTGGGGAAACTGTTATATTAGATTATAAGCCCAAAATATGGGTAAAATACATATGACTAGAATATTTGGATGTGATAAGATGAATTATATTTATAAGGGTACAGTCTGTAGTGATCTTGAAACCATTAAGAACTTCATCGACAAGACTGTAAACAATCTCGACAGCTTAATATCCGATAGAGACCTTATTTTTGATATAAAGGTTATTCTAAATGAACTTATTGTCAACGGAGCTCTCCATGGCAACGAATGCGTGTCCTCAAAATGTGTCAGTCTGACCCTGAAGATGAGTCAGGACAAGCTTACAATAGAGGTTCAGGATGAGGGGAATGGCATTCAGTACGATCCCAATGAGTATAATCCTTCAGACCTTAAGTCTTGGGGAAGGGGTCTGGTCCTTGTCAATGGACTTTCAGATGAGTTTTACGTAGACAGAAATAAGGTTGTATCAGTTAAAAATATCGTTTAGGCACTGATAAAATACCATAAGTTATCAAATAAGGTATTACTCCAAATAGAGTAATACTTTTTTTGTGTTTTATCGTAAAGTGTGATAGTATTATAAAGTTAAGCGTATGACAATTTGATAATAGAAGGGATCTGTAATAAATCTATGAAAAGAAATGATATTAGAAATGTAGCAATAATTGCCCATGTCGATCATGGGAAAACCACATTGGTGGATAGCCTACTTAAGCAATCGGGAATATATAGGGAAAACCAGGTTGTTCAGGAGAGGGTGATGGATTCCAATGACATTGAAAAGGAAAGAGGAATCACCATACTGGCAAAAAATACTGCCGTCACTTACAATGGCATTAAAATTAACATTGTGGATACACCTGGACACGCAGATTTTGGTGGAGAGGTAGAGCGAGTCCTGAAAATGGTGAATGGGGTGGTCCTGCTTGTGGATGCATTTGAAGGAGCCATGCCGCAGACAAAATTCGTTTTGAGAAAAGCCCTGGAACTGGAACTACCGGTAGTGGTTGCAATCAACAAGATAGATAGACCTGAGGCAAGACCGGAAGAGGTAATAGATGAAATCCTTGACCTTTTCATAGAACTGGGTGCCAAGGATAGCCAGCTGGACTGTCCTTTTGTTTTCACATCTGCCAAGGAAGGCACTGCAACCTTGGACCTGGAGGACAGTACTGAATCAATGAAGGACCTATTTGAAACGATTGTAGAATACATTCCAGCCCCAGAAGGAGAATCGGACAGTCCTACACAGATTTTGATATCTACGATTGACTACAATGAATACATTGGAAGAATTGGCATTGGCAAGGTGGAAAGAGGAGTAATACACAGAAATCAGGAAGTAATAATTGTAAACAAGGCAAAACCCGATAGAAAAGTGAAGGCAAAGATAAACAAGCTCTATGAATTTGAGGGCTTGAACAGGGTGGAGGTCGAGACATCCACCATAGGAAGCATAGTTGCACTTTCAGGTCCTGCCGATTTGGAAATCGGGGATACCCTTTGCGATGTGGATACTCCTGAAGCCATTGACTTTGTAAAGATATCTGAACCTACACTTGCCATGACCTTCTCTGTAAACAACAGTCCATTTGCAGGAAGAGAGGGAGATTTTGTAACATCAAGACAGGTCAGGAACAGACTATATAAGGAGCTTCAGACAGATGTGAGCCTAAGGGTTGAGGACACAGACCAGACAGATGCCTTCAAGGTTTCTGGAAGAGGAGAACTACACCTGTCTGTTCTAATTGAAAACATGAGAAGAGAAGGTTTTGAATTCCAGGTATCAAAGCCGGAGGTCCTTTACAAGACAATTGATGGTAGAAAGTATGAACCTATGGAAAAGGTGACCATAGATGTCGACAGTGAATTTGTCGGGGCGGTGATTGACAAGCTTGGGCAACGAAAGGGAGAGCTTGTGAGCATGTCAGAACCTGTAGGAGGATATGCAAGACTGATATTTTCAATACCAGCCAGGGGTCTGATTGGTTACAGACAGGAATTCCTTACGGATACAAAGGGAAATGGCATACTGAATACGATTTTTGATGGCTACGCACCTTATAAGGGAGATATTCCCAGAAGAAAATCAGGCTCAATAATTGCCTTTGAAACTGGTGAGGCAACTGGTTACGGCTTGTATTCAGCCCAGGAAAGAGGTATATTATTCATAGAGGCTGGTAAAGCGGTCTATGAAGGCATGGTTATCGGCTCGAATCCAAAGGGATTGGATATAGAGGTTAATGTGACAAAGAGAAAGCAGCAGTCTAATGTAAGAGCCTCTGGTTCTGATGATTCCTTGAGATTGTCGCCTCCAAAGATCATGTCCCTGGAGGAAGCCCTTGAGTTCATAGAGGAAGATGAATTGATAGAGGTAACACCTTTGAATTTCAGGGTACGAAAGAGAATATTGGAAACAAACAAAAGATATAAATCAAAAAGATAATATAGAGAACTAGAAATGGGAGGCTGAAATGGAAAGCCTGTTTTCATCCTACATGTTCATATTTAGCAACCTTATATGGATCAATATACTACTTGCCTTGGTGTTGGTGTTCTTCGAGAGAAGAAACCCAACATCAACATGGCTGTGGCTTATGGTCCTGCTTTTTTTGCCTGGTATCGGATTCATATTCTACCTGTTTCTGGGCCAGGATATGTCCAAGAAGAAGATATTCAAGACCAAGGCAGAGGAGGATGATTGCTTCGACATACTCATTGCCGATCAGGAAAAAAACTTCAGCACAAGGGATTTTCTTAAAAGAAACCCAGAATACAAAAGCTACAACGACATAGTAAAGCTCCATTTAATGGGCAGTAATTCAGTATTCACATCGGACAACAACGTCAGGTTGTATTTTAGCGGCGAGGATAAGTTCGAGGACCTTTTAAAGAGCATTGCAGGTGCGAAAGACTATGTCCACATGGAATACTATATATTCAATGATGACAATCTTGGAAATGAAGTGATGGAGGCTCTTGCAAGAAAGGCTTCAGAGGGAATCGAGGTCAAGCTTCTTATTGACGGAATGGGAAGCAGAAAACTAGGAAGAAGCCTGACCAATGTTCTGAGGGAGGCTGGCGGTGAAGTTGTCTACTTCTTTCCTCCCTTCATTCCGGTCTTCAATGTGAGGATAAACTACCGAAACCATAGGAAAATATGTATAATAGACGGTAAGGAGGCATACCTGGGGGGCTTTAATGTTGGTGACGAATACCTGGGGCTATCCCGGAAGTTCGGATATTGGCGAGATACCCACATAAGGATTGAAGGGTCGGCTATCAGTTCCATTCAATGGCAATTCTTCCTGGATTGGAGATTTGCTTCAGGAGAGGAGATAAGAGGCTGTCAAAGCTACATTGGTGACAGGGGTGAGAATGATCAGATTGGAATACAGATTGTGAGCAGTGGGCCTGACTCCAAATGGCCAAGCATCAAGGACGGCTACCTTAAGATGATCAATAATGCTGAAAACAGACTTTATATTGAAACACCATACTTCATACCAGATGATAGTATCTTTGAGGCATTGAAAATTGCTGGATTGTCTGGACTGGATGTAAGGGTCATGATTCCAAACAAGCCAGATCATCCCTTTGTATATTGGGCGGGATTAAGCTACATAGGGGAGCTTTTGGAAGCTGGAGTAAGGTTCTATACCTATGAGAGGGGATTCCTACACTCAAAGGTCATCATTATGGACGATTTAGTCTCTACGGTAGGAACGGCCAATCTTGACATTCGTAGTTTTAAGCTCAATTTTGAGATAAATGCATTTCTTTATGACAAGGATATAAACCAACAGCTTGCAGAAAGATTTATTAGGGACTTGGATAACTGCCGGGAGATAACAATGGAAACCTACAAATCCCGGTCCAGGATTATCAAGATAAAGGAATCAATATCCAGGCTATTGTCACCAATACTTTAGAATAATGGGGGTAATCGGAATGCAACAGGAGGCAATTTTTGAATTCATATCAGTTAATGGAAGGATTGTAAAGACAGAGGATGCCCAGGTTTTTGAAAGGGTCAAGGGGTCTGCCATCTATGAGGTCATTAGGGTTGTCAAAGGGAATCCAATGTTTCTTGATGACCATCTTGTAAGAATGGTTGGGTCTGCCAAACTTGCTGACTTCAAACTTCCTTACGATTTAGATGAAATCAGGGACCATGTGATCAGGTTGATTGCAAGCAACGGGATAGTGGACAACAACATTAAGCTGCTTGCCACAACTGATGACACTGGCAAAGGCTTGTTCATGGTTTATGGGGTCGAAAGCTTCTATCCACCTGAAAGCTATTACCGACAGGGAATCAAGGTTATACTTTTTAATCATCAGCGGGAGAATCCAAATGCAAAGGTGCAGCACAGTGATTTCAGACAAAGGGTTAAATTTGCTATGGACGAGGAAAAAGCATTTGAAGCTCTTCTTGTAAATGAGGAAGGACACATTCTCGAAGGCAGCAGGTCGAATATGTTCTATGTTCTTGAGGGAAGGCTTTTCACAGCTCCTGCAAGTGATGTTCTTCTTGGTATAACCAGAAAGCACATCATAGCCCTATCCTTGAGACTCGGTTACGCTGTACATGAAAGAAGACTTCACAAGGATGAGCTGGGTAGGGTTGAGGGTCTTTTTGTATCGGGTACCAGCATAGGTGTTCTGCCTGTTTCAATGGTCGATGACCTGAAACTGCCGACTATGGGAAATGAAATAATCAGTGACCTGGTGGAAGGATATAAAAGCCTTATGAACGATGTATCCTAGTTAAGCTAGTGAA
>CALGAG010000192.1 GCA_937951995.1 uncultured Bacillota bacterium | reverse complement strand
CATGGTTTGAACAAATTGAAAGAATTCTCAAGTCTGGGATAGATATGCTCCAGTATAGAGACAAACAAAGCTCAACCCTGACTATATATGAAAGGGCCAGGAAGCTGAAATTCCTTTGCAAAAAATACAATACACCACTGATCATAAACAACAGAGTAGATATTTGTATGGCATTGGATGCAGACGGTGTGCATCTTGGCAAGGATGACCTACCCCTTGAAGCAGCAAGAAGAATCCTGGGTCCAAAGAAGATAATCGGTGCGTCAGCAAGAACCATCGACACCATCAGGAATGGAGAAATCAACGGGGTCAATTATTTCGGGTCAGGGGCAATCTTTGAAACAAACACCAAAAAAGATGCTGAAAGAATAAGCAAGGATCAACTCAGACTTCTTGCCAAAAGCACCTCCCTCCCAATATATGCCATAGGTGGAATAAATGAGGAAAATGTAAAAGAGCTCGCAGATACCGGAATTTCCGGAGTTTGTCTATCGGCGGGCCTTATGCTCAATCCATACCCTGAAAGACTACTGGAGATAATCAAAAATATTTGAAAAAGAAAAATACCCTTTGAAAGGATTTGTGTATTTACAATCCATTCCAAAGGGTATTTCTGAAGCTATGCCTTCAGCATCTTGGCGTTAATTGCAACAATAACCGTACTCATGCTCATCAGTATGGCTCCAACCGCAGGGCTAAGGACTATCCCCCAGGGAGCCAGCACTCCTGCGGCAAGGGGTATTGCGATTATATTGTATCCACTTGCCCACCAAAGGTTCTGGACCATCTTCCTATAGGTCTTCCTGGAAAGGTCCATTAGGGCAACCACATCATTGGGGTTGCTCTTAACAAGAACAACATCAGCAGTCTCCATGGCCACATCTGTTCCTGCGCCAATGGCAATCCCAAGGTCTGCCGTTGCAAGAGCGGGTGCATCGTTTACACCATCACCTGTCATTGCAACCTTCCACCCCTTGTCCTCTTTAATCCTTTTGATCTGGTCAGCCTTGTCATCAGGAAGGACTTCGGCATAGACCTCATCAATTCCCAGCTGTTTGGCTACCCAGTCAGCAACCTTCTGGTTGTCCCCTGTAAGCATAATGGACTTGACTCCCATTTCCTTAAGGGTTTCAATGGCCTCCTTGGCGGTTTCCCTAACCATATCGGCAAGACCGATCATTCCAATGAGCTTACCCTCCTTAAGGACAAAGACAACGGTCTTACCTTCCTCGCTCATCCTGTCAAAGTGGTCCTTGTCATAAGAAATATCCTTGTTCTCAATAAAACCTATGCTTACAACCTTGACCTCCACTCCATCGACCTTTCCCTCAATTCCCTTTCCGGTCAAGGCCTTAAAGTCTTCTGCCTTTCCAAGCTCAAGCTCCCTTTCCTTTGCCTCATTTACAATCCCTGTTGCGATTGGGTGCTCTGAGTTCTGCTCAAGGCTTGCTGCAATTTTTAGAAGCTCATCCTCCTCATGCCCTTCAGAAGGTACATTATCAGTAACTCCAAATTCTCCTTTTGTAAGGGTGCCTGTCTTGTCAAACACAACTGCATCAAGGTTTCTTGCACCTTCAAAGTTGGCCCTGTTCCTTATAAGGAGTCCCTGCTTGGCAGAAAGTGTGGTTGAAACAGCCACAACAAGTGGCGATGCCAGACCCAGCGCATGGGGACAGGTGATTACCATTACTGTAACCATCCGCTCCAGGGCCATGTCAAACTCATAGCCAAGGGATAGCCAAACAAACAGGGTAATAAATCCTGCACTCAGGGCTAAATAGAAGAGCCACTTTGCAGCCCAGTTTGTAAGGTCCTGTGTCTTTGACTTGGTCTCCTGGGCTTCCCGGACCATTGTGATAACCTGTGAAAGGTAGGAATCCTCCCCAGTCTTCTCAACCTGGACTGTCAGTGAGCCCTCCTTGTTCACAGACCCACCTATGACCTCATCATCCTCCTTCTTCTCAACGGGTACAGACTCTCCCGTAAGCATTGATTCATCAACTGCTGACTTACCCTCAACAATTATTCCGTCGACGGGTATCTTTTCACCAGGCTTAACCAGAACCCTGTCTCCACTTACAAGCTCCGACAGGGGTACATCCTGGGCATTGCCATCTTCGTCCAATCTATGGGCCTCGTTTGGCATAAGCTTGACCAGCTCCTCCAGGGCATTGGATGCACCCATAACTGATTTCATCTCGATCCAGTGACCAAGCAGCATGATGTCAACAAGGGTTGCCAGCTCCCAGAACAGCTGCTTTCCTTCCCAGCCAAATACAACAAGGCTGCTGTAGCCGTAGGCGATGGTGATCGCCAGGGCGATAAGCATCATCATTCCAGGACTCCTGTCCTCCAGCTCATCCCTGGCTCCAGTTATGAAGGGCCATCCACCGTAGAAGAATACCACAGTGGACAATCCAAAGAGGATGTACATGTCCCCAGAAAATCTCCAGTCAACTCCAAGAAAGCCCTGGATCATTGGAGACAATACAAGGATTGGAAGGGTCAGGACCAGGGAGATAAAGAACCGTCTCTTGAAATCCTTCACCATATCCCCATGGTCATGACCTCCATGGTCATTATGGTCTTCATGGTCCCTGTGCTTGCCATGATTTTTGTCTTGCTCCATTTTTTCATCCTTCACAGGATTCTCATCATTTTCAATATTCCTATCCTTGTCCTTATCCATATCAAATACCTACCTCCAAAATCTTGTCATATCCTTCTTGTCCTCTATATTGTAATCAATCATTCCGTCTATCAGGTCAAGGTCCACCTTCTCCTTCCACTTGATCTTCA
>CALGAG010000191.1 GCA_937951995.1 uncultured Bacillota bacterium | reverse complement strand
AAACTCCAATTGCAACCCCGATTGCCATGCAAAGGGCAACCCATATTGTAAGGTATTTCTCAAAAAAACTTATTCCCGCAAGCTTCTCTTTTGACATTTTATCGCCTCCACATTTTATAATATACTTTCAAACAGGTTTAGAACCAATTCCTTCTCATTGTTTATTGTCTGGCAGGTGTAGGAGCTTTCCACATATGCCTTGCATCTTTTCAGGTCTTTACTGAAAGTTTCCTCAGAACTGAACTTCTCCTGCAGGTATTCCATAAGTATCCTGTTTTCCTCCCTGAACCCGTCGCTTATTCTGTAGTGGACCCACTGGGCATCCTTGTAGCCTGTTATTATCTCATTTGATTTCAGCTTTCCAAGATGTCTGGACACATTGGATTGGGTCAGGTCAAGAATCACCTCAAATTCACACACACAAAGCTCGTAGTTAAGGAGCAGGTTAAGTATCCTAAGTCTGTTCTCATCTCCCAAAGCCTTAAATAGGTTATCCAAATCTTTCACCTCTCATATGAGTATATTTGATTTCACTCATATACTACATTGAAAAAATAGTCCTGTCAATACATATTTCATCTCCAGGGAATCATGTCCCTGGAGAGTATTGCTACAGCATCTTCTTAATATCTTCAACAGACGGAACCTTGCCCTTTACCTTGACCTCTTCGTCAATTACAAGTGCCGGAGTTGCCATTACTCCATAGGACATGATTCCCTGGACATCCTCGACCTTCTGGATGGTCGCCTCAATTCCAAGCTCCTTGATGGCCTCCCTTACATTTGCTTCCGTCTTTTCACATTTCTTGCAGCCTGTTCCCAAAACCTTTATTATCATAAGTGATTCCTCCTTGATTTTTCCTTTTGGTCTCAATCTACCTGTCAGCTGGGACAAGCATCACTGAAACAGGGGATTTCCGGACCATGTCATGGCTTACGCTGCCAATGAAAATTTCCTGTAGAAACCCTCTTCCCTGGGTTCCCATGACCACAAGTGTTGGGTCTGATTCCTCGGCGTAACTTATGATTTCATCCGATGGCTCCCCGAATAGAATCTTTACATCCACTTTTTTGGCCCCGGCCTTGACCAGGTCCACTTCAAGCTCCTGCAGCCTTTTCATGATATCCCTTATGGACTCCTCCTCCGTTTCCTTTTCAGCCACATGGAGGACGCTGACATTTTCAACCCCAGACCCTACCATTTCAAGAATCAGGTCAAAGGCCTTCATCGAGTTCTCCGAAAAGTCTGTCGGGAAAAGGATGTGGTCAGTTATGTCGACCTTCTGGACCAGCTGGTCATCATCTTGGAAGTCCCTTATCCTTACCACAAGTGTGGGTATTTTTGAATGATGAATTATCTTGTACTCCATCCCACCCAGGAATTTCTCCCACAAGAGGGATTGTGTTGTTCCACCAACTGCAGCAAGGGAATAACCCTTATCCTTTGCAAGCCTGTTTACCTCATCATCAGGCTCCCCGATATGGACCCTTGTTTCCACCTGAAAGCCCTGACCTTCCAGGATGTTCTTCTGCTTTTCTGTATATTTCTCCAGGGTTTTCTGATAGAAGGAGGATACCTTTGCTCCACCTTCATAGGGGTCAAGGCAGTACAATAGCAGGCATTCCTTCCCTCCCAGCCTTCTAAGTCCCTTTATGAATTCAGTTATGTCCTGCTTGTCTGATGATGGCTCTGAGGATATTATTATCTTTTCAAACATATTTAGCCCCCCTCAACTAGACTTGTTCCAAGAAAGTATATGTTTAGCTTTTAAGATACTTGCTTCATTGGATATATACCCTCTTATGGTTGACTTCCCAATCAATTGGCCGATTACAATATGAAAAAGTGTCCAAATGCATTGAATCCATATCCAATTATTAGAATCCCGATAGTCACAATAAGCAAGAATATGGCAAGAAGCTTGGTTTTAACCACCTTCTTGAGCATTATCAGGGAAGGCAGGGAAAGGGCTGTCACAGCCATCATGAATGATAGGGCCGTTCCGATTCCAACTCCCTTTGCAACAAGGGCCTCGGCAATTGGAAGTGTTCCGAATATGTCCGCATACATTGGAATTCCAACAAAGGTTGCTAGGACCACAGAGTACCATTTATCCTGTCCAAGTATTGCCGATATGACGCTTTCCGGTATCCAGTTGTGTATAAGGGCTCCGATTCCAACCCCAATAAGGATGTAGAGCCACACCTTGTTTATTATATCCAGGACCTGGTCCTTTGCAAAAATTACCCTATCCCTTCTTGTAAGCTCATCCTCCTCACCGTTGGCCATTTGGTTTCCAAACACGAAGGGTTCAACATACTTCTCAAGCTTTGCCATGCTTATGATAGACCCACCGATCACTGCAAGTATCAGTCCCACAACAACATAGGCAATGGCTATCCTCCAGTTGAATATGCTTGCAAGGAGCAGGACCGAGGCAAGGTCAACAAGAGGTGATGATATCAGGAAGGAGAAGGTTACCCCTATTGGAAGTCCAGCGCTGGTAAAGCCAATGAAAAGTGGAATCGACGAGCAGGAGCAAAATGGTGTCACTGTTCCTAACAATGCCCCAAGGATGTTTGCTGTGATTCCCTTGTATCTTCCAAGGATCCTTCTTGTCCTTTCCGGTGGAAAGAAGCTTTGGATATATGATATTGCAAAAATAAGAAATGATAGAAGAATAAATATCTTTATCACATCGTAGATGAAGAAGTGGACACTTCCACCTATTCTTTCGTTTATGTCCATTCCAAACACATTTTCAACCAGCAGCTCTACAAGTTTGTACAGCCACTCCATTTTCAACAGCTGGCTGTTAAGCCAAGAAAAAATTGCCATCTCTTCACTCCTCCGTCTATTCTAGTATTGATAGGGGATTGCACTGGTCCAGGTACTTTTCCTTTTCGGAAAGTCTTTCCATGTCCTGCTGAATTTGGGGATAGTCATGGATATTTCCCAGGATTCCCTCAATTATCCCATTAAGTATTTCATTGTCCCTTTTCAGACTGTAAAAGACAAACTTCTCCTTCCGCTCGTCCTGGACAAGGTTAAGGTCTCTCAACTTGGAAAGGCTTTTTGATATCTTGGGCTGGGACATGTCAAGGACTCCAACAAGCTCGCATACGCAAAGTTCTTCACTGTATAGCAGGGCCACAACCCTGAGTCTTGTACCGTCTGACAGGACCTTAAAAAGGTTCGTTAACTGATCCATAATTTTTCTCCTTTCAAGTGTCATATTCTCATATGCACTTATGAGTATATGTATATGTTACTCCCTCTTTTTCTTCCTGTCAATACCTTTAACTGAAACTTTACAAAGAAAAACGCCAAACCTTTTCCAGATTGACGTTTAGGTCCTGCATATTAGTATTCTGCCTCAATTTCCTTGATTCTCCCGTATATCTCCTGGTTGATGGGAGTGGGTAGACCATGCTTTTTACCAAGCTCCAGAACCATTCCAGAAAACAGGTCCACCTCTGATCTTATCCTGTTGAGGCCATCAAATCTCATTGAGGGCATTCCTTCAGGGTTAAGGGAATCAATCAGGGCAACATAGTAGTCTATGTCAGCCTCTGTGATTTTGATGTTCTCCCTTTCAGCGAGCTTAATAACCTCTCTCATGGCCTCTACCATCAGGTCCCTGGCAGGACCTGGCTTCTGTACTGTGTCGTAGTTGCCCTCATGGATCATCACCACCTGGTTTACCCCTACATTGAGCATAAACTTGCTCCAAAGCCTCTGCATGACATCCTCCTCAAGGGTATAGGGGAATCCGGTTCTGTCAAAAATATCAAGTACCTCCTTGAGCATCTCCCTCTTCTTTTCCGTTTCCTCATCAATACCTATCCGCACCTGTCCCATCCTTGTGTAATCCAGGTTATGGCCAGATCTTATGGGGTCCATCCCCTCTGCTATGGTGTAAAGGAGCTTGTCCTTGCCAAAGGCCTCGCCTATGATCTTCTCACTGGTTATTCCATTTAAGAGAGATATGATTATTGTTTCCTCGGATACCTTGTTTCTGACAGTCCGGATTGCCTCATCAAGACCTGTTGACTTGACTGCAAATATAATTAGGTCAGCAGGCTTGCCTTTTTCTTCTCCCGGGACCAGGTTAAAATCGTACCTCTTGCCGTTGATTATCCTCTCAACACCTGAGTATCTCTCCATCCTGTCCTTGTCCATTACAAATTCCACCTTGTCCCTGCCAAGCCTGTCCATTAGGAAGCTGCCGAATATAAGCCCAAGGGACCCCATTCCAACTATTGAAACCTTTTCTATTGCCAAATTTCTACACTCCTTTCGAGAATCTCAGTAAATATTAAATACCATTATACCACTTTCATGGCATAATGGTATTCAATTAGTTTAATTCTAGAGTTTCGGTATAACTTTCTCTATGAAAACCTCAACAAGGTCAGGATCAAACTGGCTTCCGGCGTTGCTCCTGAGTTCTTTTGCGGCCTCCTCTACGCCCATGGCTTCCTTGTATGGTCTGTGGGCTGTCATTGACTGGTAGGCATCCGCTATTGCTATGATCCTTGCCTCAAGTGGTATCTCATCCCCCTTCAATCCATCCGGATAACCATCTCCATCAAAACGTTCATGGTGGTAGCGTATGGCCTTGGCAAATTTTTCATGGTGTCCCAGGATTCTCAGTATTTCATAACCCACCTGGGAGTGCCGCTTGATAATTGTCATCTCTTCATTTGTCAAGGCTTCCTTCTTGTTAAGGATTTCCTGGGGCACGATTATTTTACCTATGTCGTGGAGTTCTACAGCCTTTCTGAACTCCCCTACCTGGTCTGGAGTCTTGCCAAGTTCCCTGTAGAGGGCTGCTGCCAGATTGCTGGTTTCTTCATTATGGTCCTTTTCATCCTGGAACTTCTGGCGGTTCTCTTCCAGGAAATCCATTACAATTTCCTTCTTTACGTTTTCGTTGTTCTTGTGCTTGTTCTCGTACATATATGAATCGGCATATCTTAGGTTATCCTCGATTTGATCATCCTCCCTGGTTTTTGTTGAAAATCCAACTGCCAGGGAAAGTCTAAGGGACCCAATCCTGTGACCATAAGCATTTTTCTGAATCCTATCCTTGATCTCCTCTGCCTCCTCTTTCGAGGTCTTTGGGAGTAGGATAAGAAACTCGTCTCCACCTGTCCTGCCTATGATATCGTCAGCCCTAAGTGTATCCTTGAGTAGACCTGCGGCCTCCCTGATGATCCGGTCTCCCATCTCATGTCCGAAAATATCATTTGTCAACTTAAGGTTGTTCATGTCAACTATCATAACCGTAAATGGAAGGTTCCTTACGGTGTCCATTCTCTTTACTGCATCCTCCACATACCTTCTGTTGTAGAGGCCTGTAAGCTCATCGTGGAAACTCAGGTACTCAATTTTCTTCTGCTTGTTTACAGATTCGGTTATGTCCCTGAATACTATTACATATCCCATGGTTTGACCATCCTGAAGTCTAACTGTGGCAACACTGTTGTTCACCACAAGCTCCTCTTCAGTCTTGGTCACAAGAAGGGCTTGCTTGTGGTGGCCATTTCCCCTCCTGCGAGCCACCTCAAGGATATCTACAGGCTCTCCGGTTTCTGGGTGGTAGAGTTTAAATACATCCACAAGCTGCCTGCTTTTAGCCTCCTGGAAGGTCCAGCCTGTCATTTCCTCGGCAGCTGGGTTTAAAACCGTTATCCTGCCATCAACATCTGTGGAAATGATACCATCCTCAACTGACAGTAGGGTTGACTGGAAGATTTCCTTCTCAAGAAACAGATTCTCCTCAGCCCTTTTCTGTGCTGTTATATCCGCCATGCTACCAATCATTCTTACAGGCTTGCCATCCTGGTCCCTCAGCAATGCGCCCCTGTCCCTGATCCAGATTGTCCTACCATCCTGAAGGACCATCCTGTGCTCACTGTAGAGATTTTCCTCTCCACTCACGGCCCTTGCTATGCTATCCCTTAGCTTATCTTCATCCTCTGGATGGACCTGGGCAACAAACCCACCTAGTCTGTGGTAGTCCGTGTCATATGGAACTCCCATGATCTCACACCACTTCTTGTTGTGCCTAACAATTCCCTCTTCAAAGCGCCAGTCCCAAAGGCCTTCACCAGCAATATTCAGGGTGTATCGAAGGGTTCTTTCCTGGTCCTTGAGCCTCAGCTCAATCTTCTTCTTTTCAGTTATGTCATCCAGAACTATGGCCAGGTATGACTCCCTTGGTCTGTACACTGACAGGTTCCACCACTTATCAAGGTCCTTCACGTAATACTCAAATTGCTTGGACTCTCCACTTTCCAGGACCTTGTCAATCTGGTCCATGTCCACCTTGCTGACAATCGTCACCAGCTGGTACAATGATTTTCCAATTAGCTCATCCCTTGAAGTTGATGCCATCCCTTCGAAGGTAGAGTTCACTTCCATAATCTCGTAGTCCCTAAAATCATCATGATCCCCTTTGCTTTCCCTGACCAAGAGAAATCCCTGGTTCATTTCATCTATAAGGGCCCGCTTATCCTTCTCGCTTTCCTCTGCAGCGTTCTTAAGCCTTTCCTGTTCCCTGATGAATTTTTGGATATACTTGACTCCCAAAAACTGGACTATAAGAAAAACGACCAGGAGAACCATGAAATACCTAAAATAGAGACTCTTCCTAAACTGGATCAAGGGCCCAAGGACATGGTTCTCATCCATGCTGACCGCAACGGTCTTATGAATATGGTCACTGTAAATAAATGAAGTCACCAGACCGTTCTCTCTTAATACGGTGTCTTCATGTTCAGAAGAAAGAAATTCCACCTTGTAGCCTCCCTCTTCCATATGCCTGATAATGGGACTTATATCCGTGAGTACAACATCGAATCCCAGGATTTCATCCCCATCCATTATTGGGGACTGGACCACAACAACACCTTGCGAGTAGTGGCTCATTTTAACTTCCGTCTCATCCCAATCAATGTAGTTCTTAATGTTGGTATCGGGGCCTACAACATGAAGGGTCTGTCCATTGGCAAGGACCCGACCAGCTGTCCTGGACCTTTCAAAAACTGAAACTCCCTCTTCATATCTGGGTACAAGATAGTCCCTAAGGTCCTGGAAGGTGGTTTCTCCCTCAAGGTAGTCCCTCATGGCATTTTTAATACTGGTCCTGCTGGATAGGGACTGGGCATTGTTGCTTATATTGATCAGTCTTTCGTTTAAGACCTGGTATTTGTTGTGGGCAGTCAATTGAAACTCATTGAGCACCCCATCCTCAAGGCTTGAGGATATGGGTTCGTTTATACCAATGAAGATGGATAGGAATACAACAGCAACAATTATTAGGATTATCATTCTAATTCTCTTGTGAATCTGTTTCAAGTCTTCCCCTCCCCCTGGTTATTGCAGTTCTAATTGATAATGCAACGATTGCAAGTTGTATATAATTATCTGATTTCCGGTAAAAATGCAAACTCTTAAGCCATACTATTTTATCATATAATTATCAAGTAGTCATTATTGATAACTTTCTGTCAATTATTGGTGGATGATTCCATCAGAGCACTTGATTTTTAGAATGTCTCAATTTC
>CALGAG010000190.1 GCA_937951995.1 uncultured Bacillota bacterium | reverse complement strand
AGCGGTAATGCAGGAAACAGCGTTGCCGCCTACAGTGCAAAGGCTGGAATTGATAGCGAGATATTCGTACCAGAGGGGACATCACCCAAGAAAATAGCCATGATAAGGTCTCATGGAGCCAAGGTAAATGTTGTGCCTGGATCAAGGGACCACTGTGCTGATGTTTGCAGAAGCAAGGTGGAGGATGAGGGGGTCTACTACGCCAACCATGTATTCAATCCCTTATTTTATCAGGGTACCAAGACATATATCTATGAGATTTACGAGCAGCTGAGGAGGATTCCTGAAAATATTTTTATACCCCTTGGAAATGGAACATTATTTTTGGGGGTCATGATTGGTCTTGAAGAGCTGCTACAATCTGGAATCATTGAGAAGATGCCAAGGGTCTTTGCCGTACAGGGTGAGAATTGTGCACCCTTTGCAGAGGCAGTACAGGCAGGGAAAAAAGAGATAAAACACATCACTCCAAAAAAGACCATGGCAGAGGGAATAGCAATAGGTGCTCCCACGCGGGGTGATGAAATACTGGAATATATATATAAATATGATATCAGGGTTATAACAGCCCCTGAGGATGGAATAATCCCTGCTCGTGAAAAACTGGCGAAAAAGGGGGTCTATGTTGAACACACGACAGCTGCGACCTACGCTGCATATCTTAAGCTGGTAAATCAGGAGGGAAGACTTGAGGATGCCCTGCTTCCCATGTGTGGAGCCGGGTTGAAATCAGACCATTAGAGAAAGGATGATAAAATGGCAAAAAAATCACCATCGATGGATAAATGGATAGAGGAAGCCAAGAAGGATCCAACGGCAAACCAGGTTGGGATGTATCTTTTCCACAATGGAGTTGTAAGGGAGACCCCAAAGGCAAAGGTAAGACAGGGAATCGACGATGGTTCCCAGGTGAGGGGAATGGAGTTTGGATATGATGAAGAGAAGGTACAGATGGCAGTTGAGGAAACCAGGAAACTGGATGGAATATATCATGTGAGAGTATGGCTGAATGAAGGGGAGCTTAAGGTTGGGGATGACATTATGTATGTTCTGGTTGGGGGAGACATAAGGCCTCACGTAATCGATGCCCTTCAGTTCCTTGTTGAAAAGATAAAGACCCAGTGTGTAGTGGAAATAGAGAAAAAATAGCGAGGTGGAAGGACATAAATATGAGGATAATCATGTCACCAAGCAAGACCCAGAGTGTGGTAAATAATGACACTGGTGGAGGGGATATCTTATGGCCTGAAAAAACAACCAGGCTCTTTCAAATCCTAAGGGAATATAGCGAGGATGAGCTGGGAAAGCTTATGAACATAAAGGGAGATCTTCTTCAGGAAACCTATGAGCTATACAGCAGCTGGACCACTGGTAATGATAAGATCAGGGCAATAGACCTCTACCAGGGTGTAGCATTTGAGGGGATAAATTATAATGAACTCAATGGAGTGCAGAAGGAGTATCTGAATAAGAGTCTATTGATCCTTTCAGCTATGTACGGTGCAGCAAGCCCAGATACCCTTATCTGGTCCTATAGGCTTGATATGACCATGAAGCCTCTTGAGGAAACCCTCTACAGCTATTGGAAGGATGAGATTAGCCAGATGTTCCAGAATGAGGACCTTGTTGTGAATCTTGCCTCCAATGAGTTTGCAAGGATGGTCAAGGTGGAGAAGGGCAAAATCCTAAACATCCACTTCAAGAAGGGGCTAGGCAAGTCTAGTAAAAGGCTCTCAAGCTATGAAGGAAAGAAGGCAAGAGGAGAAATGGTTGGGGTGTTAGCTCAAAACAAGGCCTACACCAGAGAAGACATCAGAAACCTGGCTCCACAAGGCTTTGTCTTTGACCAGGAGCTTTCAGACAAGGACAATTACTATTATGGGCTATCGATTTAGACCCTGTTGACCGTAAGGAAAATGGATATTGTTCCAACTATGGCAAGAATTGTGCTTATGAGGAGCAACTGGGATGGGCCGTCAATATCAAGTATGGCCCCGCCAAGAAGACTTGCAAATACACCACTTAAGGTCATCATTCCCGTAACAAGTGACTGACCCTTGACAGCCTCTCCCTTTTCCATGACCTCATCAGCCAGATGCACTGCAGATGAGAGGAAAAGTGGGAATGAAACAAGCTGGAAGAGAAATGCAAGATACACAAATCCTACGGAGGGTGCCAGGTAGGTGAAAAAAACTTTGCCTATAAATGCAACTGAGGAAAGCTTAAGCATTGTCTGGCTGGAGAATCTTTTTCTCAGCCTGCTGAAAAAGAATAGTCCAGGCATCTCAAGAAGTGCCATAAAGGAGAACAGCCTCCCCATTTGGCTGCTGTCCCCTCCAATGTTTCTAAGTATCTGAATAAGGAAGTTGTTTATTACTGCATTCTGGAAGAAGACCAGCATAATTCCAAGGGTGAGAATCACAAAAACCTTGTTTCTCTTCATAAACTGAAGCAGGGTTATTGCAGAATCCCCATTGGGGATGTCAAAGGATGAATCCGGTATATGTACTGTAAGCTCCCTTTTAAAAAGCTTGTCCGTCAGAAGAAGGGCTGAAAGGAGCAGCAGCATTACAATAACCCCTGTCAAGGGTATTGACCTTGTGCCAAAGGCCAGGACCAAGGCACCTAGAATGGAGCTTATCAGGGCATAGGCAACGGATCCAACGCTTCTAGTGGCTCCAAAGTTTATATAGCTTCCCGCCTTGGTAAAGTGAAAGGCTATGGAATTGATTAATGGCTGTAGGGATATCTGAAGAGCGCCTGTAATAACAAATACTGATGTGAGTATAATTGAGCGCTGATTCATAAAATACAGAGACCCTGTTCCAAGTATAAGGGCTGCGCCCATAACATACACCACTGAGATCAGGGACAGTTTCTTTGACCTGTCAGCAATATCGGCAAGGACAGGCTGGATAAGAACAGCCAGGATATTGGCAAAGGCCAGGATAAATCCGATCTGGGAGTTTGAATATCCTCGATCCAGCAAAAACACGGATGCAAAGCTTATTATGACTGCAAAGTACATCCAATAAAAGCCCTGGACTCCTGCATATGTAAAGTTTAGAAATCTATTCATAGTATCACCATTTCTTTCGTTATTAATGTATTGTAACACTCAAAAAGAAAACTAACAACCGGTATTGAACGGTTTATGAATATTGAAAGGCGGGGAGGTAATCCTATGGGCTTTATAAGCGAATGGCAGGATAATTATGTGGTGAAGCAGGTGAAAAACCTGAAGCTACCAGAGTTTGGTGAATCTGAGATAGCAAGGGAGGAAGTTATATTTTTTGGCAAGGTGCAGAAGGTTGGTTTTAGACTTGAGATCTATGAACTGGCAAAGAGACTTGGACTTACAGGATGGGTCCAAAATCTTCCCGATGGCAGTGTAAGGGCAGAGCTTCAGGGTGAGAAGGAAAGGATTGATTATCTTGTAGGGTTCATGAGGTCATTAAAAAGGGCCAGGGTAGACAAGTTCCACTCAGTTCAAGTGGAACTTGAGGACGATGAAAAAGGATTTACCATAAAGGAATAGCGTAAAAAAATCAGGCCTGGGCCTGATTTTTTTTAGTGATGATGGCTGTTTCTTTTGTTTTCAAGAGATTCCTTTAAGGCATCCCTTATGGTTCCGTAAAGGTCAGGAGGACAGAAGAGATAGATTTTTTCACCTGGCGAGCCCTTTATGACAATAAGATTTCTATTGTTGTTGTATTGAATATCCTTGATTCTTTTCCATGAAATACTCCTGCTGTCATTTAAGGTGGACAACAGACCTGCGCCTGAAACAGTTGGGCTCTTAGAGAATACCCCCGCCAGAAAGGTCAGAATTCCTATGGTCTTGGTCTTTTTTTCGTGGTCATCAGAAGATTTCATTCTGATACCGTCTTCATCAATGATGTAGTCAACGGAGTATTTACCTCCATAGACAGCATAAACAAAAATAGCTCCAAGAACCAGGGTTGCAGCTACAAGAAGAACTCCGTACCATGCCCTAATTGCTATTAGGAATACCATGAGCAGACCAAAGGGAATACCTATGGCAATCCCCAGCTGCTTTAGAATTGTATTATCCTTGAATATTGATACCTCTGAATTCCAACTGATTGGCAACATATTATACACCTCACTTAATATATTCCCTCAGCTATTATTTTTAAGCAAAATCCAAACAAATTTGTATTTATAGTGCTTTTAAGGATTATTGTAATTCTATTGTAATCAAATATGTGCACGTTTGGGTATAATGAAATTAAGAGAGAATGAGGCAATAGTTAGGGGGAATCCTGGATTGACGGAGATAAAGATAAAAGGCGTACTAAAGAAATCACTTGTCCTTCTTACAATTTTATTACTAGTTTCCTTCGTTATAATAGAGGGTGTAATACTTATGGAGGGAAGAAAGGAAGAGCCGCCTCAGGTTGATTACGTAATAGTACTTGGAGCAAGGCTATATGGAGACTTGCCTTCCCCCGCGCTCCTGGAAAGGCTAAGGGTGGCTAAGGGATATCTTCTGGAGAATGGAGATTCAATAGCTGTTGTTACAGGTGGACAGGGTATGGATGAGTTGATTCCGGAAGCTCATGCAATGAAGAAGTACCTGGTTGAAAATGGAATAGAAAACGAGAGGATAATAGTAGAGGACAGGGCTACATCAACCTTTGAAAACATGAAGTACTCCAGGGAACTTATCATGGATAATGAAACGGTTAGCCCAAAGGTCCTAATTGTAACCAACAGCCACCACATATTCAGGGCGGAATTTCTGGCAAGAAGGCAGGGGATGGATCCATATGGCCTGCCTGCTAAGATCCCGCCATCCATCGTTTTACAGAGCTATGTTAGAGAGTATTTTGCAGTTGTTAAGTCATTTATATTTGATCATTAAGGAGTGAGTGTAAAATGAACAGGAAGATTTTGCTGGTTTTAGTAATCGTACTGGGAGTCATGGCGGCAGGCTGCAGTAAAGACATTACAGCGGAGTTTATTGGAACCATCACTGAGATCAACGGTCTTACGGCCATTGTATTGGCAGATGAGGGAGAGGATATAAGAAGATCCGGAGACCTAGTAGAGGTAAGCCTTTCGGTAAGCGACAATTTTGAATTCATGGTCGGAGACAGGGTCAAGGTTACTCATAAGGGGAATATACAAGAAAAATATCCACTAGGGATTGAAACCATATCTGTAGAACTTTTGGAAAGGGATGAGAATCCTGAACAGGAGCCTGTTGAAGATGATGATTCCGCATACAACAAGATAAGTGATTATCTGGCGGAGGAGAGCATAAAGGCTTTCTCCCCTTATTATGAACTGCTGGAGTTCAAGATAACGGACTATAAGGAAGAAATTGTTGATGGCAAGACCCAGGCGGAATTCCTGTATACAATAATAAGCAAGAACTATGACAGGGATCCTGATACAGCGGGGTACATAAAAGAGGCAAAGGAAAGCAGGAGCGAGTACTATCAACAGATGTATGATGAGTATCTGCAGCCACGGGATATGAACTTCAACTTCAAGGTGGTCATGGATGAAGAGGGCAAGATGACCCTATATTCAAATTCTTCTCCCAAGGGGGTGGAATGGGAAGAGACAGAGATGACCGATTACATACTGACAGAAGAGACTGGATTCACAGGAATCGGGTATGACCTTGATTACAAGGACAAGATATTCCCAGGAATGTCGGATAAGGAAGTCAGTGCTGTCATAAGCAGGATATTGGATGCAGTAAGGCTGGAGACCGACAAGGGTGAGGTATTCCAGTTGACTGAGGAAATTGCAGAGGAGTATGGAATTCAGGGACTGGATCCAGAGTATATGGATTTGCTGGAAATTATGGTTAGATAGCTAAATACAGCTATTGGTTTTGTAAATTGTGGAGTGTGAGATTAAAGCTTAGGAGGATTTCGTGAGGACCAAAAATGTTATTGTTGAACCCTACAACCCAAAGTGGAAGGAAGAATTTGAAAGGCTTAAGTCATATTTTGAGAGTCATGTTGGTAGCATGATTATTGGTATTGAGCATGTTGGGAGTACTTCTGTGGAGGGACTCTACTCAAAGCCAATCATAGATTTGGATATAGTTATTGAGAACTATGATAGATTTGATAAGGTTAAAAACATACTGGAAGGCCTAGGATATTACCATGAGGGAGACCTGGGTATCAAGGGAAGGGAAGCCTTTGAATATGAAGGCAAGGAAGATTTTCTGACACACCATCTCTACGTATGCCCAAAGGATTCACAGGCACTGAGAAACCATCTGGCCTTTAGAGACCATCTCAGAAAGAATAAATATGACAGGGATATGTATGGTCAGGTGAAATCAAAGGCTGCTCTTGATCATCCAAGGGACATTGATGGATACATGAAAGCGAAGAGCCATTTGATCTTGGAGATATATGAAAAGCTTGGGCTTGAGGTAGAATAGTGGAGGTAATTATGAAGATTGTAGTTAAGCGATTTGAGGAACTTTCAACTGAGGAACTCTACAGGATACTCAAGGTAAGGTTTGAGGTGTTCATTATGGAGCAAAATTGCATCTATCCTGAGATTGATGGTAGGGACCAGCATTCATTCCATGTGTACCTTGAGGACGATATCGGAATAAAAGCCTACTTAAGGGTTGTTGACAAGGGTATCTCACATGAAGAGGTTTCAATAGGTCGTGTTTTGACCACGGAAAGGGGAATTGGTCTGGGAAACAGGATCCTCTCCGAGGGAATAAGGGTTGCAAGAGAGAGAATGAAAGCTGATAGGATTGTAATAGAGGCCCAGTCCTATGCTAAGGAATACTATGAAAAATTTGGGTTTATACAGATCTCTGAAGAATACTTGGAGGATGGAATCCCTCATATTCAGATGATATTGTAGTAGAGGGGATATTACTGGATGAATCGCTTTTTGAGAGGGGATGAACGTAAGATTGGAAGAGATAATTTTGGATTATGAGAATGATTTCTTCAGAAAAGATTTTTGTGATAACTATAGAAATCTGGACAAGCGAATTCACGATGAATTTTTTGAAATCGGCAAATCAGGACAGGTATTTTACAAGGATAAAATCATCGATTACCTTAACAACCTTGACTCTGACAGAGATATCCGGATTATCGACTTCAAGACCAAGGATTTGAAAAATGGTCTTTTGATGGCAAACTATATTGCTGATGAGAAGGAACTTGGAATCAATACACTAAGAACCTCCATTTGGGTAATTGAGGATGGGGATTGGAAGCTGCTCTTCCATCAGGGTACAATAACTGAAATGGAGAGCTTTTAAACTAATTTATAGACTTAGTCAAATATGAGTATCCAGATGGAGGTGGTCAGGATCAGGCTTAATTTATCAGTTATGTCTGAAGAACATGCCAAGGAAATTTGCATATGGGAGTATGATGGTGAGTATTCTGTTTACAACCTTTCCGACTGGGAGACTGTGGTAAGGAACAATTGGGATCTGGCAGTTAAAGAAAAGAGGGAATCCAACTTTCTGTCGGTAAGCAAGGACCAGGAGCTGGTTGCATACGGAGTCATAACAAATGTAGCCGATACTGTAATCCTTGGAATTGGCTTAAAACCAAAACTATGTGGAAAAGGTCTTGGGAAGGATATCATGAAGCTATTGATAGAGGAGAGTAAGTTGAGATTTCCCTACACTCCCATAGCACTAGAGGTAAGGACCTTCAACAAAAGAGCTATCAAGTGTTATGAAAGCATTGGATTTGAAATTAGAAAAAGATATCGTAGGGATACTCCTACCATAAAGAATGCAGAATTTTACTATATGGAATATCTAAAAACAAAGTAAAAAAGTGTCCAGGGGGGGGACAGTCCCCCTGGACACTTTTTACTATTCTTCAATCAGAATTTCTATATCGCTATTCTCCATCAGCCCATTCAGATATTCCATTTGCTTCTCCTGGGTTCTCAATTGGACAAGCTGATTCATAAGGTCATCCCGAATTTCCTCGAAAAGGGGAGGGGCCATCATTGCCATCTGTTCCTGGGTAATCTCTTCGCCAGCAGCCTTACGGGCATCAATCTGGTCTTGAGCCTCCTGAACCAACTCCAGGTAGTAATCCTCAACCTCTTTTTCTGTTACGGTTACTTCTCCGACAAACTCATCGAACAGGGCCATTACACTAAGGTCCTCAAGTATGAGTTTTCTGAAATCCTCCTCTGAGTAAAGATTGTCCGAAAGAGCAGCCTGATACTCCTCATCTGACCCATAATGGTCTCTAAAGGAATCAATCTCTCCTTGAACAACTGCATCGTTAGGAGCCAATCCAAGTTTTTGAGCTTCTTGAGTCATAACTTCCACCTGAATCATCTGATTAAGAACCTGCTCATGGATCCTTTCCTTTACAGTATCTCCCATCTCTCCTTCAAGGCTAAGTCCCTGTTGCTGATAGCCTGCAATCATTCGCTGGACAGCCCTTTCATAGGGACCCTGAAAAATCTCAACCCCATTGACCATTGCAATTGGATTGCCAGTTTCAAATTCAACATTTCCTGTGTCGCTGCTGCCTGAACAGGCTGAAAGAATAAGGACCAGGGAAAGCACTATCATTAATTTACTTGATTTTCTAAACATAATCAAACCCCTTTCGTAAATGCTGCACTTATGGATAATACTACCATAAGAAGGTGTCCATTACAACGATTGATAGGAATGTGACTAATCCCACATTGAAAAATTATAATTGTTAGCGAAAACTCTCATATAGGGTCAAATTAAAAGAAACGAGGCAATTGCCTCGTTTCAAATTAAACTTATTCAATTTAATAGGGTCTTTCCCTGTATGTCTTAATCTCCTCTGTTAGCAGTGGAAGAATCTCAAGTGCATCTCCAACAAGACCAATATTTGCAACACTGAATATTGCAGCCTCCGGATCCTTGTTGATGGCAATGATATAGTCAGACTTCTCCATCCCTGCCAGGTGCTGAACAGCTCCTGAAATTCCGCAGGCAATATAGACCTTGGGTCTAACGGTTTTTCCCGTCTGACCAACCTGATGGTCCTTGCCGATGAAGCCCTTGTCAACGGCTCCCCTTGAAGCTCCAACCTCAGCTCCAATCATCTTGGCACATTCCTCCAGAACATGGAAGTTGTCACCGATTCCCCTTCCACCAGACAGGATTATGTCTGCCTTTGTAATATCAACTGCCATGTTGTCCTTTTGCAGCACTTCAATCAGCTTAACCTTATCCTCAATATGGTCGATACTGACTTCCCTCTTGTCAAGGTGGAATTCTCTTTCAGTATCCTTGTGGATAGGTTCCATAACCCCTGGCCTAATTGTTGTCATCTGAGGTCTCTTGGTCTCGTTTATGATTGTACCAAAGAGGTTTCCTCCAAAGGCCGGTCTTGTTACATACAAAAGTGCCGAGTCCTCGTTTTCAGGGTCAAAATCAAGCTTTGTGGCATCAGCTGTAAGCCCTGTGTCACACCTTGCAGCTATCCTCGGAGCAAGGTCCCTTCCAAGGACTGTTGCAGGTATCAGTATGATATCAGGTTTGTCATTCTTTATGACATCCATGAATAACTCTGTGTAGATCTCTGTGCTGTAGTGCTTGAGGTTTTCATTGTGTAAAAAGATTACCCTGTCTGCACCATAATATCCAGCTAATTCTGCAAGCTCGTCTGAGTGGTCTCCAATGACCACTCCAACAACCTTGTAGTTAAGAGAAGGTCTGTCCTTAACAAGTCTTACTGCCTCTCCCAGAAGCTCGAGGGATGAATCGTGGATCTTGTTTTCACGTTCCTCGCAGAAGACATATATATCTTTGTATTCAGCTATGTTCATATTCAATCCCTCCTTATTTTCCTATAAAATTCATATCCATAAGTATCTCTGCAACCTTACGGGCCGAGGACTTGCCATCAAGATTCAATATATCTGAATTTGAGTGGACCTCCTTGGTGAAGGTCTTCTTGACCTTGGTAGGTGAACCCTTGAGTCCAATGATTGCAGGATCAATGTTTAGATCATCAAATGTCTTTATGGTGACATCCTTTTCAAATGCATGGCTGATTCCCATTACCCTCATATACCTTGGCTTGGCAATTGTACTCAATGTTGTTATGACACAGGGAAGAGGGCACTCCAGAACCTCGTAGTTGTTTTCTAGAGCCTTCTTAACTACAATTTTTTCCTTTGAGAATTCCAGGACATCATCAACATATGAGATCTGGGGTAGACCTAGCTTTTCAGCAGTCTGTGGGCCTACCTGGGCAGTATCTCCATCGATTGCCTGTCTTCCGGCAATAATAAGGTCAAAATCAACCTGTTTGATATATGCAGCCAATGTATTTGATGTTGCCCAAGTGTCGGCACCTGAAAACTTCCTGTCGGTTAACAGGACAGCATGGTCGGCACCCATGGCATACAGCTCCCTCAGCATGTTCTCAGCCTGGGGTGGACCCATTGTTACAGCTGTGACCTTGGCACCGTATTGGTCCTTAAGCCTAAGTGCAACCTCCATGCCAGCCAGGTCATCTGGGTTAGTGATTGTTGGAACCCCCTCCCTTATAAGGGTTCCTTTTTCCTTGTCTATCTTCATTTCCGTAGTATCCGGAACCTGCTTCAACAATACAAGTATATTCATGACACACCTCCGTTATCTTAAGATTTTGCTTGCAATGACCATTTTCTGTACCTCGGATGTACCTTCGTAGATTTCAGTGATCTTGGCGTCCCTGAACATCCTTTCAACCGGGTAATCCCTTGTGTAGCCGTATCCACCGTGAAGCTGGATTGACTTTGTGGTCACCTCCATGGCAACCTCTGAAGCGAACAGCTTGGCCATTGCAGCCTCGGAGCTGTAGTTCCTGTTCATATCCTTCATAAAAGCCGCCCTATAGACAAGTAGTCTTGCTGCATCTATCTTTGTCTGCAGATCAGCGATTGTGAACTGTGTGTTCTGGAATGCTGATATTGGTCTTCCAAACTGCTTTCTTTCCTTTGTATACTTGACGGCCTGGTCAAGAGATCCCTGTGCTATTCCAAGGGCCTGGGCAGCGATTCCGATTCTTCCTCCATCAAGGGTGGACATTGCTATGGTAAAGCCTTTTCCTTCCGGCCCAAGCAGGTTCTCCTTTGGAACCATGACATCCTTAAAAATCAGCTCAGTTGTTGAGCTGCCCTTGATTCCAAGCTTGTGCTCGGTTTTTCCAATGGAGAAGCCCTCCATATTCGTATCCATTATAAAGGCGGATATTCCCCTGTTACCCTTGGCCTTGTCAGTCATGGCAAATACCACGTATATCTCAGCAAAGCCTCCGTTTGTGATAAATATCTTTGTACCGTTGATTCTGTAATGGTCTCCTTCATCCACAGCAACCGTCTGTTGCATGGCTGCATCAGTTCCAGCGTTTGGTTCTGTTAGTCCAAATGCCCCTAGCTTTTCACCACTCGCAAGGGGAACAAGATACTTTTGTCTTTGTTCTTCTGTTCCGTATGTATATATTGGGTTACATGCCAGTGATGTATGTGCTGAGACTATAACACCTGTTGTTCCACAAACCTTGGACAGCTCCTCTACAGCTAATATGTAGGACAAATTGTCCCCGTCGCCACCACCATATCTACTCTCAAAGGGGATACCCATCATACCGATCTCGCTCATTTTCCTGACTGTTTCCTCTGGAAACCTTTCCTCTTCATCAATATCTGCCGCTATTGGTTCAACCTCATTGATTGCAAATTCCCTGAAAAGCTTCTGCATCATCGCCTGCTTTGGGCTAAGGTCAAAGTTCATTCCTCTGTTCAAATAAATCCACTCCCTTCCTATACGTTAAATAATTAACAAAAAAACTTTAAAAAAATATCGCCACCAAATTTGCTACCTACAAATTATATTATAGACCAACGTAAATATAAATCAAGGTTTTAGGGCAAAATTGATAAAAATTTAGCAAATAATATATTAAACCAAGGATATCTGTAACAGATGTTACGGACCATTGTTCAAATCCTTGTTAAAATATATCTACAAATAACAATTTTGGAGGGAATAGTATGATAGAACAGGTATTCAATTATTCAACAGGAGACGACTTTGCAGTTGAGAAGCTGATATTCGATGACAATATCAACTACATTCACATGGTTTTCAATAAGGATGAAGGGCTTCCTGAGCACTTCTCCAATTCAAATGTCTATATGACAGTGCTTAGGGGAACATTGTCGATTGAACTGGGTGATCAGGAGATACACAGATATCCAAAGGGAAGCATATTGAAGATTCCAGTGGACATAAAGATGAATGTAAGAAACAGGGATGAGGAGACTTTAGAGCTTATTGTCGTAAAGGCCCCGGCACCAATTAAATAGTATTAAGTTAAATGGGAATCTGATGGAAATCAGGTTCCTTTTTTGGTGGGTGCATGTTACAATTGTGTCATAAGGGGTGAAGTGATGACCAAAAGGATTACAAAAAAAATACTTGGTGTTATCTTAGTGATAATACTAATCATAGTGGGAGTTTACCTAATGGGATTTAGATTAAGAGAGGAACCAACTGCTTCCAATGC
>CALGAG010000189.1 GCA_937951995.1 uncultured Bacillota bacterium | reverse complement strand
ACTGAAGGACAAGGAAATTGATTCTGCATTGGTATTTTCTCGAACAAAGCACGGTGCCAACAAAATAGCTGCATCCCTTACAAAAGCAGGGTTTACAACTGAAGCCATACACGGAAACAAGTCTCAAACCGCCAGACAATTGGCATTGAGCAATTTCAAAAAGAGAAAAACAAGAATTCTGATTGCAACGGATATTGCTGCAAGAGGTATTGACATCGACGAGTTGTCACATGTTATAAACTATGACCTGCCTGAGGTGCCTGAAACCTACGTCCACAGGATTGGAAGGACTGGAAGGGCAGGCTTGGGGGGCAGGGCCATATCATTCTGCGATTATGGTGAAAAACCCTTGCTCAGGTCAATCCAGAAGCTGACATCCAGGACCATAGAGGAAGTAAAGGACCACCCTTATCCCCTAGTGGATACGACTATTAAGCCCAAGGAAAAGTCAAACAGGAGACCATCATCATCCAGACCGTCTGCATCAAAAGACCTTAAGCAGAAGGGCAAGGAAGCAAAGAACGGCAAGGTAAGAAGAGAGAAAAGGGCAAATGATTCAAAAAAAGCCAATGCAAAGAGCAATGAGAAGAGAAAGAATCTTCACTGGAGTAAGGGCTAACTGAATGGATAGACAAAGAAAATTCTTGAGTAATCAGGAGTTTTCTTTTTTTTTGAAATGCATATTAGTTTGCTGGATTGTTTAAATACTGAGGTTTTACTTGCAGATGTTACGTGTATATCGTAAATCCTTGTTTTGAGGGTATATAGAAAAGGATATAAAAAAGGAGGGAGCAATTATGAAGAAGATGGGATTGTTGGGTGGAATGAGTTGGGAGTCTTCGCTTGAATACTATAGGATAATGAATGAAACAGTGAAGGAAAAGTTGGGAGGTTCCCATTCAGCCAATTGTTTGATGTACTCCTTTGACTTCCAAGAAATTGAGGATCTGCAGCATAGGGGAGAATGGGAAAAACTAAAAAGATTGATGATTGATGAAGCCAAGAACCTGAAGAAGGCTGGTGCTGAATCTATAGTGATATGCACGAATACAATGCACTTGATGGCGCCTGATATTGAGGTGGGTACTGGTCTAAAGGTGATCCACATAGCGGAAGCCACAGGTGATGAAATCTTAAAGCGGAGTATTAAGAAGGTTCTTCTGCTTGGGACCAAGTTCACGATGGAGGGAACCTTCTACCGGGAAAAGCTTGAGGAGAGAGGGATTGAGGTGATAATTCCTGCTGAATCGGACAGACAGGTTGTCCATGATATCATCTACAACGAGCTGATACTTGGTGAATTGAATCCACAAAGCAGACGCAAGTATGTTGAGATAATCAATAGGGCTGCTGACATTGGTGTAACAGGTGTAGTTTTGGGGTGTACAGAGATTCCACTGCTTATCAAGGACAAGGATGTGGACATTGAGGTATTTGACACCACTGAGATCCATGCTAAGGCAGCCATTGAGCATGCAATTAATGGATAATCAAGTAAATGCAGGTGTTGAAGGGGGATACCGGTTTCATTGAACAAGGGACAACACTATGGTTGTTCCAACCATCAATATGTTGCTATAGCTATGCATTATCATGGGGTAATACATGCTTCCACTTTTTTCATAGCAGATTCCATAGAAAATGCCAAGTACAAGTGCCAGAAGCAATTGTGATGCATTGTATGTTACTGCAAAAGGTGCAAAGGAGAAGCCTATGTGGGCTATTGCGAAAATCACCACTGCAAGAAGGGTTGCAGGACTGATATGGTTTGCAATTGGTTTTCCTTTGATTAGCATAGTAAACATTGTGATGGCAAAAGCTCTGAAAATCAACTCTTCTGAGGGACCAGAGAGCAGAAGCTGAAATCCCATGTACCCGATAATATTTATTGATTTTAAAGGGAATTGAAAAACCTGGAAGCTGTTGGTTAAGATTAATATAGCATAGGCTCCAATGTTGTACAGGGTAAAATACTTAATGAATCTAAGGGTTATGAGTTTACCGGTTGCTTTGTCTCCCCAATGAAAACCAAAATCAAAATGGTATTTTTTCTTAAGTAAGACCATGATCAACAGAAAAACAAATGCCTGAAAGATATGATGCACAGAAATCCAAGCAAAGGACCCATCAGGATCAATGGAGGAGTAGTCAAACAGGCTGGCAAAATAGCCCGCAGCCCTTGGGATAAAGAGAATCAGAGTTGATAATAGGACTATAGAAAAGAAATGTCTAACTTTTTCCATGAATATCTCCTTGTATTTTTGATATTCACCATTAGTTCACTTCATAAGCTCCTGGTAATTGTTCTTTGTAACCGGCTGATTGTAGATCAAGAATCCAGGCTCCACATTAGTTGAGAAATGTGACATGGTGAAATGCAGATGTGGACCTGTGGAAAAGCCTGTGGATCCAACCCCACCAATCAGTTGACCACGGCTAACCAAATCCCCTTTTGATACAAATAGTTTTTCAAGATGGAAGTATACGCTGAACAAACCTTCCCCATGGTCTATGACTATGCTGTTACCTGTCAATGTAAGGTGCATAGCCAGGGTAACCTTGCCTGCATTGGTGGCAAGAACTTCTGTATTTGTTGGTGCAGCTATATCAAGCCCCGAGTGTCTGTATGAGGTTGGTGCACTATTGACAGTACGTGTTTCTCCAAACTCTGTTGTTATCCTACCCTTTGTAGGAAGTATAAAGGGCTCAGAATAGTACTTGACCGGTGAGGACACCTCGCGGGCAGGATTGAAATACTTCCTGTACTGGGCGTTGGCTTCATCATTTCTTGTACTGGCCTCAACATTGGGATCCACAGTCAGGTATTGGACCCTAAAATCCCTGGAAACCACTTGAATATTTTTAGTTATAATCTTACCTGTTCTAGAATCCTTAAGGTTTAGGCTATGGACCCCTGGAGATGTGTGGTAGTTGGTTGGAATATATCCCAAAATAACTCCATTCGAATCATACCATTTAAATCCAGGATACAGATCCTGAACCAGTGACAGTTCTGAAGAGCTGTTGGCATGGTACACATTTATTCTTAACATATCCCCCTGCTGAAGCTTTTCCTTGGAAAGTGTTACATTTACAGGAAGACTATTATCAGGGATGGTTCCCTGTTTTACCAATAGTCTATAAGATATTACAGCTGCCTCCGCCCTGTTGGCATTCTGATTTGGAGCGAAGGTTCCGTTTGGATAGCCTGAAATCAGGTCCAATGCAACAGATGCAATTGCATTCTTCCTGTAGTCAGAAGAAACCTTGTCAAAGTCACTTAGGCCTGTACTGGCCTTGTGAAGGGCTGATGAGTCTATCCTGCCTCCAGTTTGAGTATATGCATTGACCACTATACTCGCCATCTCTTCCCTGGAGATGTTCCTGTTCAGGTCTGATTCACCCATATTACCGAATTCATCTGATCCTATAAGGTTGCTTCTTATTGCAGCCTCAACATAGGGCTGCCCCCAGAATTCGCCATTTTTACGATCTCGCACATAGGTCCCCTGAGAATTTACAATCAGTGAAATAAATTCGATCCTTTTAATTGTTTCATTTGGCTTGAAGGTTCCATCGGGATAGCCTGTGATTGCCTTGTAGTCTGAAACTGTTTCAACATAGGACTTGGACCAGTGGTTGTCCACATCCCTAAAGCTTGCAGCATAGGAAGGTGTTGCAGCAGTCAAAGTTGATACGGAAATAACCGCGATCACCAGAATCAAACCCAAGATTCGCCTTAAATTCTTATATGACATAAAAGACACTCCTCTCATTCAGCTTCACATATTATTTTCCAATGTATATTACTGATATTATATCCTACTTAATCAGCAAATTGGATTACAATGATGTGACAAAGGATGATGAAAAGTGATCATAGTTTTTTGGGTATCAATTAATTGAACAGTAATTCGATAATTGAAAGTAAGGGTAGGGGTTGATGGACGTGATCAAGATAATTGACAATCAGAAGCTGGAGTTGAAATACAAGAAGGGATTTGGTGCATGGACCTATCATTTGAGGATACCAAATACAGCAGGAATCGAAGGAAAATGGGGATCGTTAAAGGTCTCGGGTACCATAGATGATTATGAAATAAATGGAATCAACTTGGCTCCAAGAAAAGATGAAGACAAGATAATTTCAATCAATAAGAAAATCCGGGATGCAATAGGCAAAACTGGTGGAGATACTGTAAGAGTAACACTATATCTACATGATTAGTATGAGTTTTTGCACGGTGGAGAGTTTGCTGTTACAAGAAAAGAAGAGTATTTCAGGAGGTTGACTATAATGAATAAGAAAAAGACTCTATCAACTGACCAAGAAAAGGAGATTATTGAAAAGCTAAAACAAAGATTTGAAGAAAACATGGATAGGCATAAAGGTCTTGAATGGTCTGATATTGAACCAAGACTTAAGGAGGTACCTGAAAAGCTCTGGTCTCTGTATGAAATGGAGAGGACAGGCGGTGAACCTGATGTTGTTGGGTATGATGAAAAGGAAGATATGTACATTTTCTTTGATTGTTCTTTGGAAAGTCCCAAAGGAAGAAGGAGTTTGTGCTATGACAAGGAGGCTCTGGAGTCAAGGAAGAAGAACAAGCCAGCGGATAGTGCACACAACATGGCAGAAGAGATGGGGATTGAACTGCTTACGGAGAAAGAGTATAGAGAATTGCAGGAGCTGGGAGATTTCGATACAAAGACATCAAGCTGGATAAAGACTCCTGACAGGATAAGGAAGCTTGGAGGTTCCCTATACTGTGACCGTAGATACGATACGGTATTTGTCTATCACAATGGAGCTGAGTCATACTATGCATCGAGAGGCTTTAGGGGTTGTCTAAGGGTGTAGCTTAAATGTTAGAGCCATTTATTCAGTGAGTGGAGGGTGAATTAAATGAGAGAGGAACTAATAGCTCCCTGTGGGATGAATTGCGGCTTATGCATTTCATATCAGTTCAAGGAGAATGATCTCAACAAGAAGGGATTTCATAGGACCTACTGTCCAGGCTGCATACCAAGGGGTCCGTCCGGTTTCCGTTGGATAAGCCAATTCCGTACGACCTTATTGAGAAGATCGTAGAGTTTCGGGTAAAGGAAAATCTGAAGGAACTGTAACAATGATAGAGTTCCTTGGAATTACATTTACAGGACTAAGATTCATCCTTACTCTATCCGGATTCATGATTATTGGGTTAATTAAAGATGCCAACACGAACTGTTTACATATCAGAAGCTTGTGGTAGAAGTAACTCACATACCGTTTTGTTCTAGTTTGATACTTTATAAGGTAAACAAGGAGGAATCAACAGATGAATAGAAAATGGATCATTCTGATTATATTGTCGGCATTTTTATTGATATTCTGGCAGATGGGAGGAGTAGATTACCTTCTGGCACGTACGGTTTTTGCACCTGACCATGATTCTGTAATCCTGGAAGAGGAAGCAGCTACAGAGGAAGAGGAGCAGGAGGACGAACCCGAGGTAGATGAGGAGCAGGTGGAGGCTTCTGAAGAAGAAGCGATTATCTATTCCGCACAAGACCTTACCTATGAGGTGGAAGTCCTAGGAGAGGGTTTGGAAATACCATGGGAAATCCTACCCCTGCCGGATGGAAGGGTCCTGGTTACCGAAAGGCCTGGAAGGGTCCGTATTCTTCATAAGAGTGAGATTTATAATGTCCAGGGTGTAGAACACACTGGCGAAGGCGGTCTCTTGGGACTGGAAAAAAGCCCTGATTTTGAGACCAATGGCCACATATTCCTCTACTACACCTACAGTGAAGGAAATCAATTACTGAATAGGGTCTCAAGGTTTACACTTGAGGAGGATACCCTGGTTGATGAGACACATATCCTGGACAGGATTCCAGGGTCAAGGTTCCATAACGGTGGAAGGATTAAGTTTGGACCTGATGGAAAGCTTTATGTTACCACAGGTGATGCCCAGGTCCCAAACCTGTCACAGGATGTGGACTCTCTGGCAGGAAAGATTCTTAGACTTAATCCAGATGGAAGCATCCCTGATGATAATCCATTTGAGGGAAGTCCTGTATATGCATATGGGCTTAGAAATCCCCAGGGACTTGCATGGCATCCAATAAGTGGAGCATTATATGCTAGTGACCATGGACCAAGCAGCCAGGATGAAGTAAACAGGATAATCCCTGGAGGGAATTACGGATGGCCAATCGTTACCTGTGGGGATGGAGAGTCTCAATATGAGGACCCCGTTGCCTGCTACTGGGAATTTACAATGGCACCTTCCGGAATAGGCTTCCTGCCCTGGGACAATTTGGAGGAATCCCCATTGTATGTTGGAGGCTTAAGGGGAAGCATGGTCATTAGAATAGACCTTGATCCTGAGGGTAACCTTATCCGTCAAGACCAGCTTTTCGATGATTACGGAAGAATAAGAACAGTGGTTTATCATGAAGGCTCATTATACATTGCGACAAACAATAGGGACGGAAGAGGAGTTGTCAGGGAGAATGATGACAAAATCCTCAAGATTACACCTGCCTTGCCTGTAGAATAATATTTCGGAACAATCATAAGGAATATGGAGAATCTCCCAGAATTTTGACTGGGGGATTCTTATTTGGGTAATTACTAAAGGAGTTTTTCAACCAGCTTTTATAATCGTTGAGGGATATGATAGAATCATATGCAGGTATTTAACAGACCGACAAGAGAGATAATCAAACTAAAAGATCAAGGTAGAAATTAAGACTAGTTACAAAGAGAGGGATTATATGTGTACTGGAATAAAAATTGATTACGATGAAGGTTGTGTATTGGGAAGGACAATGGATTACGAATCACCCATGAACTACAATGTATTGTACTTTCCAAGAAACTACAACTATGGCATGGACCTTATGGGACGACCACTATATTCCAAATACAGGATGCTGGGGGTTTGCTTCCATAATAGGGATCCGTTGAAGGATGGAGTAAATGAGCATGGACTGGTTGGAATAACCAATGATTTCAAGGGCTTTAACCTATACAATCAGAAAACCAACCCTGAAAGGATAAATGTGTCAAGCCTGGACTACTTCAACTATGCCCTTGCAAACTACAAATCTGTGCAAGACCTGGTGGACGACTTGCCCAACATTCATATGGCGACACATAATCACTTGGAAGAAAAGGTGATTTCACCGGATTTTCATTTTATGTTTTCCGATTCAACGAAAAGATGCGTGGTTATAGAGCCAAAGGGTGGGGAACTGGCCTGGTATGACAATCCTTACCATGTCATGACCAATTCTCCTGGATTCAAGTCCCATGTAAGGAGACTTAATGACCATATGGATATGGAGAACCTTGAGGATTTCAACTCATCCAAGGACCTGCCAGGTGGCTATGACCCTGTGTCCAGGTTTATCAAGGCATTCTACATGACCAGGATGAGTAAAGAGGCGTCAGGTTATCAGGAGGCGCTTTCATACTTTCATAGCATAATGAATGCCATGACCTTGCCTGATGGTTTTATCAGGAATAAGAAGTACAGCTCCACCACCTACACAAGGTATATCTGTTCATATGATACTAAAAGAATGGAAATGACCCTTAAGGCAGATACAAATCCAATGGTCTACAGATTAAGCCTTGATGATATTGTTGATAAGGACAAGAGGCAGGAGTTTTTTATTCAATTGGAGTTTAATACTAAAAACCTTATGGAGAGTCAGATATGAGGGCTTATTTGGGAATCAAATATCATAAGGATTACAGAAATGGCGAGGTCATTGAAAAGATTTTAGACATACTTGAGGGAAATGGACATGAAACAAGCTGTATAGTTAGGGACTGTGAGTTGGGAAGGGAATCTTGCACCAACCCAGCTGACTTAATGAAAGAGACATTTAAGAGGATCGATTCCTGTGATCTTGTGGTTATTGAATTCAGCGAAAAGGGAGTTGGCCTGGGTATTGAAGCAGGCTATGCCTTTGCCAGGGGAATACCGGTTTTAACAATAGCTAAAGAAGGAAGTCAGGTATCAGAGACTCTGGAGGGAATATCAAGCAAGGTTATAAAATATAGGTCTCTAGATGAACTGAGAGATGTTAAATTCTAGATTATCCTATCATTAAATTGAAAGATTGCTATAATGTATTAATGGGAATGGATGTGTTCTTTTTATTGCGAATAGGAAATCTCTACTTTTTTAAATCATGAAATTTCCGTGTATGAGTATCATAAAAAGTTTCCATAATGCATCTTCAGATACTTTTTTTATCGGATAAATAAGAGTTGGGTTAGGGAAGGGAATATATATCGGTGGTGATGTTTTGATAAGATTAGAAAAAGTTTCCAAGGACTTCTTCATAGGTGGTGAAAAAACCAGAGTAATTGATGGAATCAACCTTCATGTAGACAAGAAGGAGATATTTGGCCTTGTTGGAGAGACAGGAAGTGGCAAATCAACCATCCTCAGGATGATGAATGGTTTTATCGAACCTGACGAAGGAAGCATCTACCTTATGGGTAAGTTGTTAAACAGTGATACCAGACACGAACTGGTGAAGGAAACCTCCATGATTTTTCAGGGATTTAACCTCTTGGGGAACCTTAATGTCATTGAAAATATACTTTTACCCACCAGATTGAGAAAAGGAAACCAAAGGGAGAACATTGGGAAGGCAAGGGAGTTACTGTCTTTTGTTGGATTATCGGAGTTTGAGGAAGCATATATACGAACCTTATCTGGGGGACAGAAGCAGAGGGTTGCAATAGCAAGGACCCTTATTACCAATCCTAGGATAATATTCTGTGATGAGCCCACATCAGCACTTGATGAGAAGATGAGTTATGAAATCCTAAGACTACTAAAGGATATCAATGAAAGGTTTGAAACAACCATTGTGATGGTTTCCCATGACATAGGTGTCATTAAATCTGTCTGCAGCCGTGTAGCTGTTATGGAGGATGGTAGGATATCAGAACTGATCTCCCTAACACCAAAGGGGATAGAGCCAGTTTCATATAAGGAGGCCTTTTTAAGTGGTTGAAAGATACATTGAAACATTTAATAGGTTCAGATCTCCCCTTGTCCAGTCACTTTGGGAGACCTTTGACATGATGCTTGCTTCAATGGCTGCAGCCTTGGTCATAGGCCTGGTGTTGGGATTTATAATGTTTATGACTGGAGCAGGAGGGATATACAAGAACAGGGCAGTATATTTCATGACATCAGGATTTGTCAATATAACCAGGTCAATACCATTTATCCTCTTCATAATAGTGATGATACCAGTTAACAGGATGATACTTGGAACCGGATTTGGAGTGGATGCCTCAAAGATTCCACTTAGCTTGATAGGAGTATCACTGTTTGCTAGGTTCACCGAACAGGACCTGTTGGATGTAAACAAGAACATTTTTGAAACATCCTATGCCATGGGGGCCAGTACCTTGCAGTACTTCACACATTTTTTGCTTAGAGAGGCAAGGTCAAGCCTGGTTTTAAGCTTTACATCCACGACAGTAAGCCTCTTGTCCTATTCAACTGTAATGGGAATCATCGGTGGAGGTGGACTGGGATACCTTGCAATAAGTGAGGGATACTATAATTTCAATTATGAACTGATGTGGATAATCATCATACTGATGGTTTTAATTGTCCACGGGATACAAACAGCTGGAAACAAT
>CALGAG010000188.1 GCA_937951995.1 uncultured Bacillota bacterium | reverse complement strand
CTTGATTATAGCATTACACCGACCTTAAATCAAGATTAAGATGGCTGTGTAATGAATTTGTAATATAGGAAACACCCCCATATCACTTGCTTCATGTTTGTATTATACCACGGTAACTTTGATAATAACATTACAAGCATATTACAAATAGGAGTCTTGTTTGTAATATGCTTGTTTGTAAGGCTATTGTTTGGTTCGAAACTATCGGGAGTTTGACAGTTTAATAAAGATATAACCCTTGAAAGCCTTGAAATTATCGGCTTTTTATTATTTTTTTGTCATTTTTACATTGCGTACCTTTTCGCCATGTGGTATAATAGTACTATATGGGAGGGGTTTTTATGAGGTTGAAAGTCAGTGAATCAAAGAATGCTGCTTCATATTATGTTATTAAGGACTATTACTCCAATGGAAAAAGAACAACTAAGATTGTAGAAAAGCTTGGTACTCATGATGAGCTTCTTGAGAAGTTAGGTGGCAAGGATCCTGTCCAGTGGGCCAAAGAGTATATCGAGGAATTGAACAAGAAAGAGAAGGATGAAAAAAATGATGTTCTGGTAAGGTATTCTCCTTCTAAACAGATAAATCTAGGGCAACAAAGGCTTTTTAACGGCGGATACCTGTTTCTTCAGAAAATATACCATCAGTTGGGTATCCAAAACATCTCTGAGTCCATATCCAAAAAGTACAGATTTGCCTTTAATCTGGACTCTGTGCTTTCTAGGCTCGTGTATGGGAGAATCATTTTCCCATCTTCTAAGCTTGCCACCTATGATCTCTCTTCCAGATTCATTGAGCAGCCTGATTTTGATATTCAGCATGTATACAGGGCTCTTGATGTGATTTCAAAGGAAACTGATTTTATCCAATCTGAACTATACAAGAATAGTTTAAAGATTTCCAAGAGGAACACTGGGGTCCTTTATTATGATTGCACCAATTATTTCTTTGAGATTGAGGAGGAGTCTGGGTTAAGGGAATATGGTCATTCCAAGGACCACAAACCAAACCCCATTGTCCAGATGGGTCTGTTTATGGATGGGGATGGAATCCCTCTTGCCTTTGACATACATAGCGGAAGGACCAATGAACAAAAAACTCTTAAGCCTTTGGAGAAAAAGATTCTCTATGATTTCAAGCTTTCAAGGTTTGTTGTTTGCACAGACGCTGGTCTTTCATCCATTGAAAACAGAAAGTTCAACGATATGGGCAGCAGGGCCTTTATCACCACCCAATCTGTCAAGATGCTTAAGGGTTTTCTCAAGGAGTGGGCTCTTGACCCCAAGGGATGGATGTATGGGGATAGCGGGAAGACATATGATATTTCCAAGCTGGATGAAGAAAAGGACTACTCGAAGACCTTCTACAAGGAAAGATGGATCAATGAGAATGGTCTGGAGCAAAGGCTGATTGTAACCTTTTCGCTTAAATACAGAAACTACAAGATGCAGATTAGAGAAAACCAGATACAAAGGGCTGTGGATGTGATTGAAAAGAATCCAGCGAAGATCAAGAAGTCCGGTTCCAATGATTTCAAGAGGTTTATCGAGAAGACCAATGTGACCACTGATGGTGAAGTTGCTGAGAAGGAATTGTTTAGCATAAACAAGACTCTGATTTCCAAGGAAGCCATGTATGACGGGTTCTATGCTGTATGTACAAATTTGGAGGATGATATCAGTGCCATAATCAGCGTCAATCATAGAAGGTGGGAAATCGAGGAATGCTTCAGAATCATGAAAAGTGAATTCAAGTCAAG